>NZ_JBQGAQ010000015.1:0-88046 GCF_056542905.1 Ruegeria sp. AA3
GCAACCAGAACCAACAGGCTGAGAGGAACATCCCAAGCGGCTTTTGCCATCGCTCATCGGCAGTTCCAACGTCGACTTTTTCAACACTATCTCCGCCGAGCCGCCGTTCGATACGTCGGGGGCGCTGGTGAACCTGACCGGAAACGTCGAACGACCGCACCGAGCCCAAAGTTACGGGTGCTGCAAACTGAACCAAAGGTCCGATATCAGTCGGACAAAGCAGGGCGGCGTAAGCAGGAAGTTGATCCGATTGGTTTTGTCTGGCATGAATTGAGCTGGTGGGCTTGGACGTTGGTATGAGCCCAGAGAGCCCATTTAATCGGACAATGAAGCAACCGCAAACTCAGTACGCATTCGCAGACGACATTGCCATCGCGTACCAGGTGATTGGCGATGGACCTATAGATGTCGTGTATAGCCAAGGTTGGCTTACCAACATCGAATATGCTTGGCAAAGCTCGCACTATGCGAATTTTCTGTCCAAACTCAGCCGGTTTTGCCGATTAATTTTCTACGACAAGCGAGGGACCGGTCTTTCTGAGCGCAATGTTGGCTTTCCGACGCTGGAGCAACGCATTGAGGACATCACCGCTGTGCTCGATGCCATCGGTTCAGATCAGGCAGTATTACTTGGTGTATCAGAAGGCGCCAACATAAGTGCACTATTCGCAGCTACTTACCCAGAGCGCACGCGAGCTGTCATTCTGAGTGGAACATCAGCCAAAGGTAGTTGGGCACCTGACTACCCTTGGGCGCCGACACTGCAGGCTACCGAAAATACGATCAGCTATCTCCGCGAAAACTGGGGAAGTGCATTTGGGCTCGATGAAGCCGCGCCAAGTATGGCAAAAGATGCTGAGGCATGTGAGTGGTGGGGCGGCTACATGCGCAATTCAGCAAGTCCAAAGACTGCCGAGCTAATAACCCGATTAAACGCGGAGCTCGACATTCGAGAAGTCCTACCACTTATCGATGCTCCCACGCTCATAGTTAATCGCGAAAATGATGTCTGGCACCCAAAAGATGAGGCGCGATTTGTGGCCGACCTTATACCCAATTCAGTTTTGAAATTCGTTCCCGGCGTTGATCACCTGGTCTGGTATGGAGATCAGGACCGGGTGATAAACGAAATCGAAGAGTTTGCGACGGGGCAAAAAACCGTCACTCCGAGCGAGCGGGTGCTTCTGACGATATTGATGACAGATATCGTAGGTTCCACAGAATTAGCCGCCAGTTTGGGTGATGACCAATGGCGTGCCTTGTTAGACCAACATGATGAGATCGTGCGTCGACAGCTGGAAATTTACGATGGTTCTGAAATCAACACTACGGGGGATGGGTTCATCACCGCTTTCACAGGACCGACCCGTGCAATTCAATGTGCTCACGCAATAAACTCTGACTTGGCCAAGACCAAGTTAAAAGTGAAGGCCGGTATCCACACTGGAGAATGTGAACGACGTGGCGGTGATATTGGGGGGTTGGCAGTTCACATTGCAGCGCGAATTATGGACACTGCATTACCGAGCCAGATACGGGTTTCAGGCACAGTGAAAGATCTGGTCGTTGGCTCCAAACTCGAGCTTGCATTCATCGAAAACCAACCACTCAAAGGTTTGCCAGGAGAGTGGTCATTGTATGAAGCCCATCAGGAACTTCATTGAAGCTGATGGTGTCCACGCCGACACGATTGTGGTCATGATCGAAGCTTAGCGCTGTTCAATCATCAGACCCATAAATACCTCAAACCTGCCATTCGTCTGAGCCAGAACAGGGGCAGGTTTGTCCGCATATCGGAGTTTGCAAAGGCCGACGATGAAGGTCCGGTTTGGGCTGTTTACTCCATGGTCAGGCGACAAGTCCCAGCTCTTTGTCGGTGGCTGGAACCGCATACTTTTCCCTTGGGGGCATGGGTCTCGATTGCCAAGGCGTTTCGAAGGTGAAACTTGAAACGCTGCGACCGTCAGGTAGGGCGCCGTTTCCGGCCCCGAGCGCGTAGTCGTAGTAGAGTTTGACGATCTCTTCTTCAGTCACCTGCGATGTTTCTGGTTGCGCTATGCACGCATCACGCCACGCTCGTACCCGGTCATAGTCTTTGCCAACGGGTAGTTTGAACCCCTCGTAGTAGTCAAGGAACCAAAACCGCTTGAACATCGGGGTAAAAACAGCCTCTGCCAAACCGAAGTCCTCGAACAGGAATGGGCCAGTCGGATTATGATGAGCTAAGAAATCATCAAGGTCTCGATAGAGCACGAGGAGTTTATTCAGATGCTCATCTCGGCGCGTCTGATCCTGATTCATGACAAAGAGATAGCCCGCGATTGTGAACGGTCCTTCGCGGGCGATCAGCATCGACTCAATGGCATGTTCGGTAGGATCACTGCGGCGCAGAGGTGCCCCCGGCAGAGCCTCATCAAGATAGCGCAGGATCACGAGGCTTTCCTTCAATATACGGCCGTCGCTGGTTTCCAGCACGGGCAAGGCTGTCGTACCTCGGGTCTTGGCTAGCAATTCAGGGTCGCGCGGCTTGGTGATGTCTACTACACGAAATTCCACGGCATCCGTCAGTCCGCGCAGCGCCAGTAGGATTTCCAGTCGCTGCGAGAAGGGACAGACGGGGATATGATAGACGATGTGTTTGCCAGTCATGGTATCAATCCAACGGCGGGCCAGTGAAGGTCATGTTGTGCCGCTTGGCGCTGTCTTCAATAGCAGGCATGTCCTCGGGAATGCGGCACTGACCGGCTGCCATGTCGGAAAAGAAGCCTTCGAATCCGCTGGGTGTCAGTATCACGAGATGGCGGCAAGGTTCGTCGTCTGTTACCTTGAAGGTATGTTCCTTGCCTCGTGGGATGAATACGCTTTCGCCGGCCCCTGCGGTGAACTCCTCGCCTTCCAACCAGAACCTGCATGTGCCGGTCAGGATTACAAAGGTTTCGTCTTCGTTTTGATGCACATGGCGCGGAGGGCCGCTACCCGCAGGGGACCAGCTGTCCACGATGGACATTGCGCCGCCTGTCTGTTCTGGGCCGAGGATGGTTTTGTATTTTACGCCGAGCCATTCGATGGCTCCGTCGATTTGGGCCAGGTCCTTCATCGTTTCTCTCCATTAGCATCGGATTGAAACGAAAGCGCTTCCGTTGACAGAAACTTATCCGAAGGCCAACCTATCAGGCAAACCGCAATATCTAATATAGGATATCGGCCAGATGAATTTCGCTACACTGGACCTCAATCTTTTGCGCGTGTTGGACGCCCTCTTCAGTGAAGGCTCAACCGTAAAGGCGGCCGACAAGCTCGCCATGTCGCAATCCGCAGTCTCCGGTGCATTGTCGCGTCTTCGTCATGCCTTGGAAGACCCCCTTTTTGTCCGGCAGGGAAACCGTTTGGTCGCTACCGATTACGCGTCCAGAATTGAATCCGGTTTGCGCGAAGAACTCGAACGTCTGGAAGCTTTTCTAGCGCCGCCAGCTACTTTTGATCCGCGAACCGCTGAAGGCACTTTCCGGATCGCCGCCAGCGATTTCTTCGCGGAACTCCTGATGCCACCTTTGGGTGATCTTCTTCAAAAGTCAGCGCCCAATCTACGAGCGCAGCTGGTAGATCTGGTTCCAAATGATTATGTGGCCAGTCTTGAACGACGCAACGCTGACATTGCGCTGATCCCGGATTTGGCACTTCCGGACTGGGTCAATCGGGAGCCGCTCTTCCATTCGCCGTTCCACGTTATCGCGCGCAAGGGAAATCCAAGGATTGCCGGGCTAAAGGAAGGGACGCAGATGCACATGGATACGTTCTGCGCACTCCACCACGTTTTGTTTTCCCCAGAAGGGAATCTGGCTGCAATGGGTGATGCTGCCCTTAATCGCGTCGGAAAACAGCGCCAAGTAGCTATGACAGTGCCCGTCTTTAGTGGCGTTTGCCGTGCGGTTAGCGAAAGCGACCTCATCGCGCTTGTACCCGCGCAACTTGCAAAGAAAGTGGCCAAGACATTCGGACTTAACGTGTTCGAACCTCCGATGCATATTGAACCAGCGTTGATCATCGGCATCTGGCACAAGCGTTCAGACAACGCCCCGATGGCGGCCTGGATGCGTAGCCAAGTCTTCGAATTAATGAAGGCGTTGGATATGGGCGCCTAGCCAATTCGTTCTGTACGGTTCCCCTTGGCCAATCCCAGTTTGCTGTTCAAAAAAGCAGGATCGAAGCGGCCTCAATCTGTCTATGCGGTCATTCGCGCAGGCGTAGCGAACGAACGCTTTGTTGGCTTCGTTCAGACAGCCAGCATTGCCAGGTAGGGCGTACGGCAGAGCCTTGAACGCAAAGGAGCCGGTTTGCAGGCGGGCATACTTTAAGCACGTTTGTCAGTTCGGAACCTCCGCTGGCGCCAAGATCGTCATTCCCACTCGGTCTGCTACGGCCATGATCGCCGGTATATCTGGCGGTCCATCTGGCGCTGGAATGTCAGTTGTGCCTTCAGGCATTGCCTCACCAGCTTCAGTAAAGAATGTGTCATGCATTGCGCCGGGGGCGTTTATGCAAAGTAACCGGCCAGGCCGTTCCCCGGTACAAGTAAATGCGTGCACTGCGCCGTCCGGGACTTTGACGAAGTCACCGCCTTTGACGTTGACTGTCTCCCCATTCAAAAGGAACTCGAATTCACCATCGAGCACATAGAAGCTCTCGTCTTCGCCAGCATGATGATTGGGCGGTGCACCGGCACCCGGAGCCGTCTTTATCTCAACAATTGTGCAACGATCTCCGGTCTCACTGGGAAAGGCGTGAAAGGTCAGAAGGTTCCCAAGAAGATGATAAATTCGCGGGCGAGGTTCAGTCATTACTGCGACTCCCTTTACTTGAAACATACTGCCTTTATGATACATATATCTACTTATAAGACAAGTGTATCACAAAGGGCTCGAGATTGGCGCCTCGTACAAATCAAATCAATCGAACGCGAGAAGCACTTCTCTCTGCTGCACGTGAGCTGATGTCGGAAGGCAAGGAGGTGACGCTCGCCAAAGTCGCTGAGCGCGCCAAAACCAGCCGCGCGACCGTCTATCGATACTTTTCTGACCCAAGTGTCTTGGCTTTGGATGCGACGCTCGATCTTGATGTCACCCCAACGTTAGAACTCCTCGAGGGACTCGATGACGTCAGAAAGCGTGTACATGTCGTGGCACGCTATTATCTGGATTTTTCTCGAGTTCATGAGGCGCACTTCCGGCAGTTTCTGGCTGAATCACTCAAGGCATCACTTGAGGATGGAACGGTCAAAATGCGTGGCGCCAGAAGAGTGGCGGCTTTTTCGGAAGCACTTGTACCAGTTCATCCATTGATGAAGCCCAAGGAAATTGACGATCTGGCGAAGCGATTGTCCATGACGACAGGCATGGAACAACTTATCATTCTTGAAGACATTTTGCGTGTGGACGAAGCAACGGGCTACCGGCTTCAAGAAGGGTTGGTCGATGCTCTGTTGGATCGATATTTGCCAAAAACTGCAAGCTGAATACAGGCTGTTAATTCATCCAAATGCACTCGAAAAAAACTTACGTATAACCTCAGCTTCGGGTTGGATCAGATAATTGTGTTAGAAGCAGCCAGCAGAGTCACTGGGTCCAAAGCTACATGCTACCGATAAATATGACTCACCAAATGACAGCTATTCGTCATCTGGGTATTTAATATCAAACCTTTTGTCCTTTTCGTTGTGCATGTCCCAATACCTCTTGGTGATCTGACTAGTGACTTGGCCGGGGGTTCCGGAACTGATTTTTTGGCCATTTACTTTGGTCACTGGCATGATCCCACCGGCAGTGGAAGATATGAAAACCTCATCTGCACCGAGGAGTTGGTCTTGGGGTATGTCGACGGCTGAGCAGTCGATATCTAAGTTCGTGCAAATGTCGAAGACCGTCTGACGAGTGACCCCGAGAAGCACACCTCCTTTGGTGTTAGGACTCTTCCGTCGATGACGGCAAAAATATTGAATCCGGGCCCTTCAGACACGTTACCATTTGTATCGACAAGGATCGCCGTGTCGGCGCCTCGGCGTAAGCCTCATAGAGGCCTCTCACCAGATCCAACCAGTGATAGTTCTTCACAGTTGGATCGACTGAATTAGGCGGAATGCGGACCAAGGATGATATTGCTGCATGTAGCCCATGCTTCATCTGCTCTGGATTAGCCACCGATCCAAACGGGATTGCGAACACAATGAATTGGTTGACGGCATCACGTGGATCCCGGCTGAATGTTGGGGACATGCCGCGTGTACAAACGAACTCGACGTAGGAGTTCTTTAACCCTGACAGTGCGACGCAGTTGTGCAGTATCTCGATGACCTGTTCTCGGTCATACTCAATTGACATACGCAGCTTTTCCAAACCTGCAAAGAACCGATCAAGGTGATTTTCGAGTCGAAAGAAGGCTCCGTTCCAAACATGGACGACATCATACGTCGCGTCGGAATGAAGTAGCCCATAGTCCAGCACCGAAATCTTGGCTTCCGAAATCGGCAAATACTGCCCGTCCATGAAAGCCACGCCGGGAGGATATGTTTTTGGGTCAGAGTAATGCTCGGAGAGATTGGGTAAAACAGTCATGAATAGAAGCTACCGGAGTGCGGACAGAAATCGCAATGTCCGGGTTGGGCTGATTGCGGTCATCGGGCCAGTCCAGATCGCATCAAGGTCGAGAGTGCGCAACTAAGCGGTTATTCAGCTTGCTTACCGGGTGCTCCATTGCGCGCTAGAACCCGAATTATTCGAAGTCAGCCATAAACGTGACGCAATGAAGGATGATCTTTACGGAAGTCAACCTGCGTGATCCTGCATAAGAGTCCTAGCTTAGAACAACGTGTTTGTTGTTTCACTGGAGAGTGCACAGTGAAGTGACCGCAGATGCTCAAGTGAGATTCAGGACTGAATCATTGTCAAAGCGGATCGGTCTACACGCCAGTTTCACGCCTTCCGGCCTCATTCGTCTTGTAGCACCGAGCCCGCTTCGGGGCGGAGAAGTACAGACAATACTCGGCGGTGAATACGATCTAGATCGTAATCGGTTAGTTCTAAACCCTCAGTCATCCGCGCTTTGAATGATTGAAAGTCTCCGCGAGTAATCTCGTCACGGTTTTTGTCGTCTCCAGCAAGTTGCTGCGCGAGTTTTTCCTTTCGGAAGTCCAGGAGAAAACGGGAAAATCGAGCGTTCAATTCGGAGTATTGAGGGGACTCCTCGATAGGCGATTTGTTTTTCATCAATTAGGTATCCGATAGCCATGGAACTGCCCGAGCGGTTTTGCTGGGCAAGTACAACATTCTGGTCAGCTTTTGCGTGTGACGCGTATGAGACGATTTGGTTCCATGGCCACAGTCTTGAGATTTTCAGGTTTTGGTCAATAGCGCGAATGTTATCGATGGTCGCCCAACGCAGAACAGTCTCAAAACTCTACAGGAGTCCTTTTTATTTTATTTCAAAGCCTTAATAATCTGTGGGCATTAAAGACCGTTCAAATGGGCGCAAAAATCAACCCTATGGGCTATTTATGCCCACCCAAACACCACAGCTATGTACCCTGAATCTAACCGCATTTCGAATGGCCGCAACTTCTGCAGGTCATGCAGCCTTCGATCATCACCATGTCGAACTGACCACAGGACGGGCATGCTTTGCCGCGTGGAGTGTCGATATTGACAACTTGCGCCTGGGGGTCCGACTTTAGGCCCATTCCTTCACCTTCGAGAAATCCGATTACAACCATATGCTGCTCGATCACGCCACCGATTGCAGCAAGAATTGAGGGGATGTACTTGCCCTTGACCCAAGCCCCGCCGCGCGGATCAAAGACGGCTTTCAGTTCTTCTACAACAAACGAAACATCTCCGCCCCGCCGGAAAACGGCGGAAATCATCCGCGTCAGGGCCAGCGTCCAGGCATAGTGCTCCATGTTCTTCGAATTGATGAATACTTCGAACGGTCTACGACGACCACTGATGACAATGTCGTTGATCGTCAGATAGATCGCGTGTTCGCTGTCGGGCCATTTCAGCTTGTACGTCGACCCTTCTAGAGATTGCGGACGATCCAGCGGCTCTGACATATAGACGACTTCGCCGCCATCAACCTCCTGCGGCGCAGCGGCACTTTCACCTGGTGCTGTATCTGTACTCTCTGACACGGTCAGAACAGACCCCGTCACATCGTTGGGGCGATAGGTCGTACAACCTTTGCAGCCTTGATCCCAAGCCTGCATGTAGACATCCTTGAAGGCGTCAAAGCTTATATCCTCGGGGCAGTTGATGGTCTTCGAAATCGAGCTGTCGATCCACTTCTGCGCCGCGGCCTGCATCTTGACGTGATCAGACGGCGACAGCGTTTGTGCGTTAACGAAATAGTCGGGCAGCTCCGTATCCCCGAACTTATCGCGCCACATCTGGACGGCATAGTCGACTACTTCTTCTTCAGTGCGCGAACCGTCTTTCTGCAGCACCTTGCGCGTGTAAGCATAAGCAAAGACTGGCTCGATCCCTGATGAGACGTTCCCGGCATAAAGCGAGATCGTCCCCGTCGGCGCGATCGACGTCAGCAGAGCGTTGCGGATGCCGTGTTCGCGGACCGCATCGCGCACATCGTCATCCATCTGTTGCATCGTGCCACTGGCCAAATATTTCTCAGCATCGAACAAAGGAAACGCGCCTTTCTCCTTTGCCAAGTCCACCGACGCCAGATACGCGGCGCGGGCAATCGCGTGCAGCCAGCGCTCGGTTTGACGCGCCGCCTCGTCCGAGCCATAGCGCAGGCCCAACATCAGCAGTGCATCCGCCAGACCCGTCACGCCGAGCCCGATACGGCGTTTGTCCTGCGCTTCCGCCTCTTGTTCAACCAGTGGGAATTTCGACGCGTCGACCACGTTATCCATCATACGAACGGCGGTGGCGACCAGCTCTTGCAAAGCGTCCTCATCCAGATGCGCCGCATCCTCAAAGGGCTCGGCCACCAACCGTGCCAGATTGATCGAGCCCAACAGGCAAGCACCATAAGGTGGCAACGGCTGTTCGCCGCATGGATTGGTCGCAGCAATCGTCTCAACGTAACTGAGGTTGTTGGCCGTGTTGATGCGGTCGATGAAGATCACACCTGGCTCGGCATAGTCATAGGTCGCCTGCATGATCTTGTTCCATAGATCACGGGCCTGAACGGTGTGATAGACTTTACCGTCAAACACCAGATCCCACGGGCCATCGGCTTTGACCGCTTCCATGAACGGATCGGTCACCAGAACCGACATGTTGAACATGCGTAGCCGCGCCGGGTCGGATTTGGCGGTGATGAACTGTTCGATATCCGGGTGGTCACAGCGCATGGTCGCCATCATCGCCCCACGGCGCGAGCCTGCGGACATGATCGTCCGACACATGGCGTCCCACACATCCATAAAGCTCAGCGGGCCAGATGCGTCGGCGGCAACACCTTTCACATCTGCACCGCGCGGGCGGATGGTAGAGAAATCGTAACCGATCCCCCCACCCTGCTGCATGGTTAGAGCGGCCTCTTTCAGCATATCGAAGATACCGCCCATGCTGTCGGGGATCGTGCCCATCACAAAGCAGTTGAACAGAGTCACTTGACGTGCGGTGCCCGCCCCAGCGGTGATGCGACCAGCAGGGAGGTATTTGAAATCCTCAAGCGCGGTGTAGAACTTTTCTTCCCAACGTGCCGGGTCCTGTTCCACCCGCGCCAGATCACGTGCAATTCGCCGCCAACTGTCCTCGACCGTCTGATCGATGGGTGTGCCATCCGCCTGTTTGAAGCGGTATTTCATGTCCCAGATCTGCTCGGCGATGGGGGCGGCAAAGCGGCTCATTGGTGATTCCCTGTGCTGAAAGAGGTATTCAGACTATCATCCACAATACCTTGATGACAATCGCGCATGAGCTACAATGGATAGATAGTCGATGAACGACTCTGTGGGAAAGCTGTGGATAAGTACGTAAACCTCATCAAACTTTCGGTCGGATCAGAAAGCGTCGACACGCTGATCGCATGGCAGGACAGCCGAAAACCTCTCTATGAGGACGGATGCCCGCGCCATGTCACACGCATGTGGCCCAAGCGTGAATCCGAGATTTTGAATGGCGGATCAATTTATTGGGTGATCAAAGGTGTCGTCCAATGCCGTCAGAAGATTCTACGGCTGGACGAGGTGCGCGGTGAGGATGGAATCCGCCGCTGTGCCATCGTTCTCGACCCCGAGGTGCATCGCACGCAGAACGCTCTGAAACGCCCGTTCCAAGGCTGGCGCTATCTGAAACCCGAGGATACTCCGGCCGACTTGCCCAGAGGACGCGAGCAAGACGATGCCCTACCCGACGACCTGAACCGTGCCTTGGCGGATATCGGCGTGCTTTAGCGCAACCGATCCAGCAGGTCGTTCAGAATCGTCTTCTCGGATGTGTTATAGATTGCCACCCGGCTGCGCCACAAAGTCGCTTGCGACTGCAAGATCAACCCATCTGATAGGATTTTCAGGTGGTTGGCCCGCAGAGTTTCGCCAGTTGACGTAATATCAGCAATCGCCTCGGCGGTTTCGTTCACCACCGTGCCCTCAGTCGCGCCCTGACTATCGACCAGCGTGTAGTCGGCCACGCCCGCGTCGGTCAGAAATTCGCGAACCAAACGGTGGTACTTGGTGGCGATACGCAGCCGGTGCCCGTGCACCTTGCGGAAACTCGCAGCTGCCGCGTCCAGATCGTCCAACGTATCCACATCGACCCAGCAGGCAGGTGTTGCGATGATCAAGTCAGCCTTGCCGAACCCAAGCGGGGCGACCTCTTCGACCTGCTGTTCCCACCGCGGCAGTTTCTCTTGCACTAGATCAATCCCGGTCACGCCCAGATGAACGCGCCCAGCGGCAAGCTCGCGCGGTATTTCTCCGGCGGATAGCAGGATCAGCGAGACGCCATCAATCCCCTCAACTTTGCCCGCATATTCCCGATCCGATCCGCTGCGCGAAAGGGTGATGCCGCGCTTTTCAAACCACGCGAAGGTCTTGTCCATCAATCGGCCCTTCGAGGGCACGCCCAGTTTCAGGCTCATTGCGCGGCCTCCTCGATTTCGAGCATCAGGTCCGGGCGGATCACGCCGCCAATAGCCGGAATCTCGGCCCCACCTCCCAATTGCCGGGTCAGCGCATCATAGCGCCCACCGGTTGCGACCGGTGGCAGATCAGGGCGGCCTTCGGCGTAAAAACCGAATACAAAACCGTCGTAATACTCCATCGAGGTTCTGCCATAAGACGCCTCAAAATCCAGTGTATTCACGTCCACGCCCCGCGCCTGCAGGGCTGCGATACGCGCTTCCAAACGATCCAGCGCGGGCGTGATCTGCGGCAGGTCAACCGCCACGTCGCGCAATTGTTCAAGCGCAAAAGGCATGGTTTCGCGCACATTCAGCAGTGTCTCCAAACCGGCCAGTTCATTGTCCGAGATCGGCGGCGCGGCGCGGTCTTCGCGTAGGGCTTCAATCCGGTTGAGGATTTCGGGCGCGCGGCGTTTACCGATCATGGGCACGTCAATCGCCAATGGGTCAGCTGCGTCAAGCAGAGCATCGCGCCCCTCAAGGCCCGCTTTGCGCCCGGCGTATCGGTCCAGCAGAACACGGAACCGGCGAGGCCGCCAGAGATGCCGCATCAGCGCGGCCTTGCGGCGGTCAGTTGTCCTCAGTCCCGCGACAGCGGCGATCAGAATGCCGATATCACCGGTCGCTGCCCGCAAGGGTAGCCCGCGTAGTTGCAGGGCAAACAGCGAAAAAACCTCGGCATCGGCCCCAGCGGGTTCTTCGCGATCAAAAACTTCGTAGCCGACCTGAATATACTCATTGGCCCGGTCCGGATCGTGTTCCTGACGACGGAACACTTCGCCGGAATAGGTGTATCTTGCAGGTTCAGCCCCTTCGGACATGTGCATCTGCACCACTGGCAAGGTGAAGTCCGGGCGCAGCATCTGCTCACCCCGCAGCGCATCCGAGGTCACATAGGCGCGCGCGCGGATATCTTCACCGTAGAGGTCCAGCAGCGTACCCGCAGGCTGCAGCAGAGGCGTGTCCACCACATGCGCACCCGCGGCCTCGAACCGGATGCGCATCATTGCGGCGCGGGCCTGTATCTGGGAACGATTGGGCATGAGTCAGTCCTGACTGTCCAAAATTTCGCGCACCTTGGCCACCAGATCTCCGCGCAACACTTCAAACTGGCTGGGTCGTTCTTTCCATTCCTCAAGCGTGGCGCTTTCGGCAATCTTGGCGCCAAGAATCAGGTCCTTAATTTGCACAATCCCCTTGTCTTTTTCGTCACCACCTTCGATCACAGCGATCGGAGAGTTCCGCTTGTCCGCGTATTTCAGTTGGTTGCCAAAGTTCTTGGGGTTGCCCAGATATACCTCGGCCCGGATACCTGCATTGCGCAGCTCAGTTACCATGGCCTGATAGTCGGCCATCCGATCCCGATCCATGACGGTGACGACCACCGGACCGGTGGCTTGCGCTGCGATCCGACCCTTTTCGCGGAGCGCGGCCAGTAAACGATCAACACCGATCGAAATACCCGTCGCGGGCACTTCCTGTCCGGTAAAACGCTTGACCAGATCGTCATAGCGACCACCGCCTGAGACCGACCCGAATTGCCGCTTGCGGCCTTTCTCGTCGAATATCTCGAAGGTCAGTTCGGCTTCATAAACCGGCCCAGTGTAGTAGCCGAGGCCACGGACAACCGAAGGATCAATCTCGATCCGGTCCGATCCATACCCACCCGCATCCAGCAGGGCACCGATCTGTTCCAGCTCAGCAATGCCATCCGCGCCAATCTTGCTGTCGCCCACGGCGGCGCGCAGGTTGGCCAGCGTACCAGCGGTGTCGGTAGCTTTCGAGGTCAGGAACGCGATCACAGGTTCGGCCTGATCATCGCTGAGACCAACTCCATCAATGAACGCCCCAGAGGCATCCAATCGGCCCTTGGTCAGCAGCTCTCGCACACCGGCCTCCCCGACCTTATCGAACTTATCGATGGTGCGCAGAACATTATCGCGGGCGGCCAAGTCTTCGCCGAGGCCCATCGCCTCAAGCACACCATTCAGAACTTTGCGGTTATTGACGCGCACAAGATAGTCACCGCGCGGGATGCCAACGGTTTCCAGCGTGTCCGACAGCATCGCGCAAATCTCGGCATCGGCAGCCATCGACGCCGTGCCCACCGTATCCGCATCACATTGATAAAACTGACGATACCGCCCCGGCCCCGGTTTCTCGTTCCGCCAAACCGGACCCATCGCATAACGACGATAGGGCGTCGGCAAATCGTTGCGGTGCTGCGCATAGACGCGGGCCAAAGGCGCAGTCAGGTCATAGCGCAGGGCCATCCAGTCCCCATTGCCGCCATCGTCGAATTCCTGCCATGCAAACACGCCCTCGTTTGGGCGATCTACGTCCGGAAGGAACTTGCCCAGCGCTTCGACGGTCTCTACCGCGCTGCTCTCCAAGGCATCGAACCCGTAACGATGATAGACACCCGCAATCGTCCGCAGCATTTCAGTGCGCTGCGTGACTTCCTCGCCGAAATAGTCACGAAACCCTTTCGGCGTTACGGCCTTGGGGCGGGGCTGTTTCTTGGGCTTGGCCATGTGGGGCGTCCTTGGGATTTAGTGTTCCGCGCGCGGTCTATCCCATGGCCCGCATCGGAGCAAGGCGGGGTTTCACTGGCATTGGGGTCATAGGGTCGCTATGAGGCGCCTATAAGGAGAGCCCCATGCAGCATCTGGAAGAACAGATCGCCCATCTGACCCGCACGGTTGAAGAGCTGAACTCGGTCGTCACTAACCAACAGAGCGAGATCGACCGCCTGACCCGCCGCGTTGAGATGTTGCTGCAGCGCGAGGCGGAACGGGCGCAGGAAGGCTCAGGCGGCGTTGTGTTCGGCGACGAACGTCCGCCGCATTATTGAGGGCAAGCTGATGGCGAGTGAAGACAGCAACGCGCAAATCGTGTGGATTGCCACGACGGTTAACAATATCAATGTCATCGAAGCGGTGATCCGAAAGGAATACCCCCCCCAGTGGCGCGAAAGGCAGTCGTCAGAGGACGTTGAGTGGTCCAAGCGAATGTCTCGGGAAGCCGATCTGGGCTGGAAACGCGGTGAGCTGCTGACCAAAGAGCAAATTGGCAGTTGTGGTATTACAACTCCAAAACCGAATACTACACCGCGCCGTTTATCAGCGGAGGTGGCTATCCTCTGGTTTCAGAAGCCGCCAAATCAGTTCTGGAACAGTTCGATCTGGGGGACACAACGTTTCATCCGCTGACGTTGATGGATTCGACCGAAAACCATCTGACCACGTCCGAGCGGCACTACTTTATGAACGTGTGCAACAAACGGCCCATGGGCAACTACGATGTGTTGGGCCCGGAAGGGGATGTTCGGTCACCACTGAGCAATCGCTACGGTCGAACCTACCTTCCCAGAAGCAACCAAGAAGACAAACTCGTAATCATACCTGAAGCGTTGGGCGGACCGGAAATCTGGCTGGACCCAAAAGTTCCGAAACTTCTCTTTTTGTCCGACCACCTCGTCGCGGGCCTGAAAGACGCCCAAATGGACAAAGGCTGGGGCCTTGTGCGATGCCCGGTGGGCAGGCTTTAGCGCCAGCAAGACTAAGCGCTCGTTTACAATCCCAGCGTCGATTTCACTGCATTGTCGACCACCCCGCCCAGAAGGGCGTTCTTGTCGGCGGCACAGCCCTCGGACAGAGCTGCGATGAAGGCTTCGCGCAGTTGCGCCTTTTCCTCGTCAGTGGCTGCATGATCCTCGATATTGATCTGACGATTGTAAAGCGACAGGGCCGTCATCTTTCCAACTACGGCCACGACAAATTCTTCGTCGCCATCAGCCTCTTCAGCGATCGATGCGCATGTATAGTGCATCACGGGCAAGGCATCCTGCACCAATTGCTCTGCAGAATCGTCAGCCACAGCAAATGTCGGAAGGACAAAAAGCGCGGCACAGGCGGTGGATTTGATGGAATTTTTCAGCATCATGATCACTTCCAATTATGTCCGATAATCGCCCCGGCGACACCGCCGACCGCGGCCCCCTTGCCGTCTCCGACTAAAGCACCGACGCCTGCACCAACCAGAGCGCCAGTAACAGTATTTTTCTTCTTGTCGTCCGCTTGAACGGCAGTGGCCAACGCCAAAGCACATGCCACCGCTAGGCTAAGTGATCTGAAATCAATACCTGAATTCGTCATTTCGGAACCCTCCTGTGAAATGACCCCTAAGGTTATTCAGTCAGCCTAGCTGGGCACATCGCTTAAGGCAACATCGCGGTGCGAGCTCAGATTTCTTCGATCTCCGAGATTCCCTCAAGCGATTTGAGGGCACCTTTGATCTGGGGATTGATCGCATAGTTTCGTCCCAGATCCAATTCGACCTCGCCCGGCAAACCGGGATCAAGCAGGCAGACGTAAACTGGGCCTTTGGCAGCCCTTTTGGCGTTGCTATCTGCGTCTTCCAACACTTTCGCCATGCTTGGCAAAACCTTTGAATCTTCCACAAATACACGCAGGCCTGTGGCCCCAGCCTCGGCGACCACCACGTCAACCGGACCAACTGACCGACCCAACAGCTTGAGCTGATCCGCCTCCATCGTCGCTTCGGCGGTCAGCACCACCTGCGCGCCGGTTTCCAGAAACTCTCGGGATTTCTCTAGTGTTTCTGAGAATAGCGTGACCTCGAATGCTCCGGTGGGGTCAGAGAGCTGAGCAAATGCGAACCGATTGCCACGCGCCGACTTTCGCTCTTGCCGTCCGGCGACGACACCGGCCATCTTTGCAATAAACGGACCAGAGCGCGCCTTTTCGGTCACCTGATCTAGTGTCAGCACCTGTTTACGCTTCAATGCAGGCATATAATCATCCAGCGGATGGCCGGACAGATAGAACCCGATGGCCTTGAATTCTTCGCTCAATCTCTCAGCGGGCAGCCAGTCTGGTGCGGGTGACAGCCGAGGTTCGGGCAGGTCATCTCCTGCCTCGCCAAACAGCGACACCTGGTTTGAGTTTTTCTGATCGTGGATGGCGGCTGAATATTGCACCAGCGAGTCCAGGCTTTCAAACACGCGACGGCGGTTCTTGTCGAGTTCATCGAACGCACCGGCACGCGCCAGCATCTCTAGCGGACGCTTGCCGACTTTTTTCAGATCAACACGGCGAGCAAAATCGAAGAGGTTCACAAATGGCTTGTCCGCGCGCCCATCGACGACGAGGTTCATCGCCTCAACACCCACGTTTTTCAGCGCACCCAGCGCATAGACCAGATGCCCTTCCACCACGTCAAACGTCGCCTGAGATCGGTTCACGCAGGGCGGCACATAGGGCAGTTCCAGCCCCTTTCGGACCTCTTCAAAATAGACAGCCAGCTTGTCGGTCAGATGGATATCGCAGTTCATGACGCCTGCCATGAACTCGACCGGATGGTTGGCCTTCAGCCAACCGGTCTGGTAGCTGACGACCGCATAGGCGGCAGCGTGGGATTTGTTGAAACCGTAGTTGGCGAACTTTTCCAGCAGGTCGAAGACCTCGGAGGCCTTCTTGGCATCCACGCCATTCTCACCTGCGCCCTTTTCGAATTTGGGGCGTTCGGCATCCATCGCCTCTTTAATCTTCTTGCCCATAGCGCGGCGCAGCAGGTCGGCACCGCCTAGGCTGTACCCTGCCATGACCTGCGCGATCTGCATCACCTGTTCCTGATAGACGATGATGCCTTGGGTTTCCTCAAGGATATGGTCGATCAGAGGATGCACGGATTCAATCTTCCGCAGCCCGTTCTTGACCTCGCAATAGGTCGGGATGTTCTCCATCGGGCCGGGACGATAGAGCGCCACAAGGGCCACGATGTCCTCAATACAGGTGGGTTTCATGCGTTTGAGCGCATCCATCATGCCCGAGGATTCCACCTGGAACACCGCCACGGTCTTGGCCGCCGAATAGAGCTTGTATGTCGCCTCATCATCCAGCGGGATGGCGTTGATCTGGTTCTCGGCCCCTTCGGCGGGTTCATAGAGTTTCGTGCCATCGGCAGCGATGTGCAAATCACGCCCGGATTTGAAGATCAGATCCATCGCGTTCTGAATCACGGTCAGCGTTTTCAGGCCGAGAAAGTCGAACTTCACCAGACCGGCCTGTTCTACCCATTTCATGTTGAACTGGGTCGCGGGCATGTCCGAGCGCGGATCCTGATAGATCGGCACCAGTGCATCCAAAGGACGGTCGCCAATCACCACACCAGCCGCGTGGGTTGAGGCGTTGCGCAGCAATCCTTCGACCTGCTGGCCGTAAGTTAAAAGGCGGTCGACAACTTCTTCGCTGCGTGCCTCTTCCCGTAGGCGCGGTTCATCCTTCAATGCCTTTTCAATGGAAACGGGTTTAACGCCTTCGACCGGGATCATCTTGGACAGTCGATCCACCTGCCCGTAGGGCATTTGCAGGACCCGCCCGATATCACGCACGGCAGCTTTCGACAGGAGTGCACCGAAGGTGATAATCTGACCTACTTTGTCGCGCCCGTATTTTTGCTGCACATAGCGGATCACCTCTTCGCGGCGGTCCATGCAGAAATCGATATCAAAGTCTGGCATCGAGACCCGCTCGGGGTTCAGGAACCGTTCGAACAGCAGCGAATAACGTAGTGGGTCAAGGTCGGTAATCGTCAGCGCATAGGCCACCAGCGAGCCCGCACCCGAGCCACGTCCCGGGCCAACCGGGATGTCTTCATCCTTTGCCCATTGGATAAAATCGGCAACGATCAGGAAATAGCCGGGGAACCCCATGCCTTCAATGATGTCGAGTTCGAAATCCAGACGCTCTTGATATTCTTCCGGTGTCACCGCATGCGGGATCACCGCCAGACGCTTCTGCAGGCCCTCATTCGCAATGCGGCGCAATTCTGCCACTTCGTCATCAGCAAATTTTGGCAGGATCGGATCGCGGCGATAGGCCATAAACGCGCAGCGCTTGGCGATCTCAATCGTGTTTTCAATCGCCTCGGGCAGATCGGCAAACAAGGTCACCATCTCTTGCTGCGACTTGAAATAGTGCTGTGCGGTCAGGCGGCGGCGGCCTTCCTGCTGGTCAACATAGGCACCTTCGGCGATGCAGATCAGCGCGTCATGCGCCTCGTACATGTCCGTGGTCGAGAAATAGACATCGTTTGTGGCGACCAGCGGCAGGTTCTTGGCATAAGCCATCTCGACATGGCCGCGCTCGGTCAGGCGTTCTGCCTCGGGCTGACCATCTTCACCTGGGTGTCGCTGAAGTTCGACATAAAGCCTGTCTGGGAACATCGCGGCCAGTCGATCCATCAGAGCCTCGGCCGCTGGGCGCTGGCCTTGTTGCAACAACATCCCAACCGGCCCATCCGGCCCACCCGTCAAGCAGATCAAGCCGTCCGAGTGCTTTGACAATTCGTCTAATGTAACCTGCGGCAACTGCCCGCCCTTGTCCACGTAAAGGCACGAGCTGAGCTTCATCAGGTTTTCATAACCGACCTCGGATTGTGCCAGAAGAACCAAGGGCGCAGGCGCCTTCGGCTTCTCACCCGGCTGTGCTTGTACGTAGGTCAGATCAACTTGACAGCCCATAATCGGCTGAATGCCCGCCCCGCTGGCGGTCACGGCGAACTCCAGCGCCGAGAACATGGAATTGGTGTCGGTCACCGCAACGGCGGGCATTTCCATCTTCTCGCAAAGACCCGGCAGCTTTTTCAGCCGCACGGCACCTTCCAGCAGAGAATATTCGGTGTGAACGCGGAGGTGAATGAATCGGGGATGGCTGCTCATTCCTGCAAGCTATCCCAGCAAACAGGGATGCAAAAGCAGGAACCCACCCCATGGATTCGGCAAAATAATCGCGCGGATTATTCGGATATTTCTGAAGGTGCTTCTGAGCTCCCGCAAGCCCGATCCAAGAAAATACTTTAATTTCAGAGCACTGAACGATAGATAGATGCGGCAATTGACCACAATTCGCGCCATATGATGTATCACAGAGACAGTTTTTCTTGCCAGATCGCACAGCCTGTTTCTAACATCAGATGGCAAGCTACACGCCCGCCACTCTTTCTACGTCGCATCGAAGGAGAGCATCCAAAGGGCGCAACTGGGTAACGCGACGGGTTTCACTCATGAATATCACGTTTCTTCTGAACGGAGAGACAGTGGAGCTGGAGGATATCGATCCGACGGCGACCTTGCTGGATTGGTTGCGCGAGGATCGCGGCCTTACCGGCACCAAAGAGGGCTGCAACGAAGGTGATTGCGGAGCCTGCACTGTCATGGTGACCGATGAGGACGGTGCCAAGGCGGTGAATTCCTGCATCATGTTCCTGCCGCAACTTCACGGTAAAGCGGTGCGCACTGTCGAAGGCGCGAGCGGCCCAGATGGAGACGCTCACCCGGTTCAGAAGACAATGGTGGATCTGCATGGCTCGCAATGCGGGTTCTGTACGCCTGGCTTTGTGATGTCGATGGTGGCAAGTCACACCAATGGCGCGACGGATCACGACAATCAACTGGCCGGAAACCTGTGTCGCTGCACGGGCTATGCACCAATCATCCGGGCGGCTGAGGCCGCCGAAGCACATCCAGTTCCCGTGTGGGTCAAAGATAAGCCGGTGTCTATCCAGTCGACCCCTGCCAGGTTGCCTGGTTCGTCGGATGAACTCGCCAAGATTTACTCTGAAAATCCAAATGCTACTTTAGTTGCCGGGGCAACGGATGTCGGACTTTGGGTCACGAAGCAGCTGCGCGACCTTGATCCCGTAATCTTTCTTAATCGTTGTGAAGATCTGAAAGAGATCACGATCACCGATGAAGAAATCCGCTTTGGCGCAATGGTCGACATGAACCGCATGGGCGATGCGCTTTCCGAACTGCATCCGTCTTATGCAGAAATGGTTCGGCGCTATGCTAGCGTTCAGGTCCGAAACGCGGCAACAGTTGGTGGCAACATCGCCAATGGCTCGCCCATCGGAGATAACCCTCCTGCCCTTATTGCGTTGGGAGCAACACTGCACCTGCGCAAGGGTGACGCCCGCCGGTCAATCCTTCTGGAAGAGTTCTTCATTGACTACGGCAAACAAGATCGCGCGCCGGGCGAGTTTGTCGAGGCCGTCAGCTTCCCGCGTCAGGCTGATCGGTTGAAGTGCTACAAACTCAGCAAACGGTTCGATCAGGATATCTCGGCCGTTTGCGGGTGTTTCAACATCACCGTAACCAACGGCACAGTCGAACAGGTTCGCGTTGCTTTTGGCGGCATGGCTGGAACTCCAAAACGTGCAACGGCAGTCGAGGCTGCGCTAACCGGCCAGCCATGGACGCGCGAAACAATTAACGCCGCATTGCCTGCTTTTGCGGCAGATTACGCGCCGATGACCGATATGCGGGCCTCGGCCACGTATCGTCTGGAAACAGCCAAGGCGATGCTTGTCAGATACTACAACGAGGATCAGGGCAAACTGTCCAATGTACTGGAGGTGTCGGCATGAGTGTCGCCAAATCCCTTCCGCACGACACTGGACCACTGCACGTGGCCGGTACAGCGCGCTATGTCGACGACATCCCGACACCAAAGGGATCGTTGCATTTGGCGTTCGGACTAAGCCCGATCGCCAAAGGTAAAATCAGAGCCATGGATCTGTCTGCCGTAAGGGCTGCTGACGGTGTGGAGACGGTGATCACCGCTGATGACCTGCCCTTTGCGAACGACGTATCCCCATCAATCCATGATGAGCCGCTTTTGTCGGATGGAACGGTGCACTATATCGGTCAACCGGTATTTCTGGTCGTCGCCACCAGCCATCTGGCTGCCAGAAAAGCGGCCCGGCTGGGCAAGATCGACTATGCCGAGGAAGCACCGATTCTGACAGTCGAGGAGGCCCTTGCCGCTGACAGCCGATTCGAGGACGGCCCGCGTATCTACGCCAAGGGGGATGCAGAGGCCGCCATCGCAGATGCGGCACATATCGTCGAAGATACGTTTGAAATCGGTGGGCAGGAACATTTCTATCTGGAAAGTCAGGCCGCACTGGCCGTGCCGAATGAGGGCGCCGACATGCTGGTGCACAGTTCGACTCAGCACCCGACCGAGATACAGCACAAGGTGGCCGATGCACTGGGTGTTCCCATGCACGCAGTCCGGGTTGAAACACGGCGGATGGGCGGAGGTTTTGGCGGCAAGGAGAGCCAGGGCAACGCTTTGGCCGTCGCCTGCGCCATCGCCGCACGTGCGACTGGCAAGGCCTGCAAGATGCGCTATGACCGTGATGACGATATGACGATCACGGGCAAGCGCCATGGCTTCCGGATTTCGTACAAAGCCGGGTTCGATGAAAACGGACATATTCAGGGAATTTCCTTTGTGCACTATGCCTTGTGCGGTTGGGCGCAGGATCTGTCTCTTCCGGTAGCAGATCGCGCCATGCTGCATGCGGACAATTCCTATTTGCTGCCAAACGCTCGGATCGAAAGCCATCGGCTGAAGACCAACATCCAGTCTGCCACTGCCTATCGTGGGTTTGGCGGTCCGCAAGGGATCGTTGGGATTGAACGCGTAATGGACCACGCGGCGCATGCTATGGGGCTAGACCCGATCGAGCTGCGCCGCCGGAACTACTATGAACCGGCGCATGAGGTGGCCGGTCCCCCGGTTGCTCAGAAACCTCTGGGCCATCCTGACCCGCATGAGGACCTCACCAGCCGAGGCGCGGTTGAGATGGGCGATGCACCGGTTCGCCCGGTACCCGCAGGCGGCAACACCACGCCTTATGGGATGGAAGTCAGCGATTGCGAACTGCATGGCATGACAACAGCTTTGCTGAAGTCTAGCGACTATGCAGCCCGCAAGCAGGCGGTTGACGCATGGAATGCCGAGAATAGCGTGATCAAGAAGGGAATCGGTTTTTCCCCAGTGAAGTTTGGCATTTCCTTTACACTGACCCACCTGAACCAAGCCGGTGCGCTGGTGCATGTTTATCAAGACGGCTCGGTCCACCTGAACCACGGTGGCACTGAGATGGGCCAGGGGTTGTTCCAGAAGGTCGCTCAGGTTGCAGCGTCGCGTTTTGGCATACCACTTGAGCTGGTGAAAATTACCGCCACCGATACGGCCAAGGTACCGAATACATCCGCCACCGCGGCCTCGTCAGGAAGTGACCTGAACGGCATGGCGGTCAAAGCAGCCTGCGACACCATCCGTGACCGGATGGCGGATTATTTGGCGGAACGACATCAGGCCGACCCCACGACCGTGACATTTGCGGACGGGCAAGTTGCAGTGGGCGAAGAAAGCTATAGCTTCGCCGAAGCCGCAGCGTTGGCCTATCAGGGGCGCATCAGCCTGTCCGCAACCGGATTCTATAAAACTCCGAAGGTCGAATGGGACCGGATCAAAGGTCATGGGCGCCCCTTCTTCTACTTTGCCTATGGCGCAGCCATCACTGAGGTGGCTGTCGATACACTGACCGGTGAGAACCGTATCTTGCGCACCGATATCCTGCATGATGCGGGCGCGTCCCTGAACCCGGCGTTGGATATCGGGCAGGTCGAGGGTGCTTATGTTCAGGGCGCTGGCTGGCTGACGACAGAAGAACTGGTCTGGGACGGCAAGGGCAATCTACGCACGCACGCACCATCCACCTACAAGATACCGGCCTGTTCTGACCGACCCGATATTTTCAATGTCGCGCTTTGGGATGGAGAGAATCGTGAGGACACGATCTATCGTTCAAAAGCGGTTGGCGAGCCACCCTTCAATCTTGGCATATCAGCTTGGTTGGCCCTATCGAACGCGGTGGCCGCATGTGGAACCAGCTATCCCGCGCTGAATGCGCCTGCCACCGCAGAAGAAGTCTGGCGTGGAATTCAAAGGGCAAAGGGAGATACCTGATGGGATTTGACAGGGAGGCTTTGAGGGAGGCGGTCAAAACCCACGGCAAGGTGGTTCGGGTCGTCATTGCCGGGATCAAGGGATCATCACCGCGCGAAGTTGGCGCTTCGATGCTGGTATGGAAAGACGGGCAAAGCGGCACCATCGGCGGTGGCACGCTGGAATTTCAAGCCGCTGAAGCTGCGCGTCACCAAACCAAGCCGTCACGGCTGAGCCAGCATGCACTTGGTCCTGATTTGGGCCAATGCTGCGGCGGAGCGGTTTCGCTACTTTCGGAGATATATGACAACGCTTCTTTAACGCATATTGAAGGTACGGTCGTCTCACGACCTGTGACCCAGGAATGCGAAAAAGAGGACCCGCTGGATACTCAGGTTCAGCCTATGGCGGTTAAACGCGTATTAGCGCGGTCTCGCGCTCAAGGCGTCGCACCCGAGCCACAGCTGATCGAGGGATGGATGATCGAACCCATCCACGAACCCACCCGCAACCTCTGGATTTGGGGTGCAGGGCATGTTGGCCGTGCGTTGGTGGATGTTCTTTCCCCCCTGCCCGATCTTGCAATCACGTGGGTTGATACCGGTCCCGAGCGTTTTCCCAGCAGCATTCCGTCGGGGGTGACTGCCGTGCCGGCGGCCAAGCCTGCAGAACTGGTGCGACATGCACCGCCTGAGGCCGAGCATTTGGTGCTTACTTATTCACACAATCTGGATCTGGAACTGTGCAACAGGTTGCTTTTGCAAGATTTCCGTTTTGTCGGGCTGATTGGTTCAGCTACTAAATGGGCGCGATTCCGGTCGCGACTGGCGGCGCTTGGACATCTGCCCGCACGTATAGGCCGGATTACCTGCCCGATTGGCGACCCCAATCTGGGCAAACACCCGCAGATGATCGCCGTTGGGGTCGCAGCGCAACTTCTGCGCCCGGCCAGGCAGAATGAACTGAAGAAGGACCTGAGCGCGTGACCACTCCACTTCTAAGTCTTCAAGGGCTGACCAAAGCCTATCCCGGCGTCGTGGCCAATGATCAGGTGTCTTTCGACATCGGAGAGGGCGAGGTTCACGCCTTGCTGGGCGAGAACGGCGCGGGCAAATCAACGCTGGTCAAGATGATCTATGGCCTGGTGAAGCCCGACAGCGGTTCGATGCTACTGCGTGGCCAGTCTTTTGCACCGCCTGAACCTCGGGCAGCGCGCTCTGATGGGATAGCGATGGTGTTCCAGCACTTTTCATTATTCGATGCCCTGAACGTCGCTGAAAACATCGCGCTTGGTATGGAAAACCCTCCTGCCATGGGTGATCTAGCGTCCCGCATCCGCGAGGTGTCGGAAACTTATGGCCTGCCGCTAGATCCGTATCGCACAGTGGGCGACCTGTCTGCGGGAGAGCGTCAGCGGGTCGAGATCATCCGTTGCCTGCTGCAAGACCCCAAGCTGTTGATCATGGATGAACCAACATCGGTTCTGACCCCTCAGGAAGTCGATATCCTTTTTGAAACGCTGAACAAATTGCGCTCCGAAGGCACCTCGATCCTGTATATCTCACACAAGCTTGAAGAAATCAGAACGCTGTGTGACCACGCCACGATCCTACGTCTGGGCAAGAATGTAGGCGAGTGTGTGCCCGCCGAAACCTCCGCCCGTGACATGGCCGAAATGATGGTCGGCTCGACATTGCAAACGCCAGAACGATCCGGTCGAGAGTTTGGCGAAGTCGCACTGGATGTAAGTGGCCTTTCAGTGCCATCGCCTTCGGAATTTGGCACGGCGTTGCGCAATGTTCACATGACCGTCCGCAAGGGCGAAGTTCTGGGCATAGGTGGCGTTGCCGGAAACGGTCAAGACGAATTGCTGGGTGTTCTGTCAGGAGAGATTCCAACTGCTGCAGATGCGATCAAGTTCAATGGTCAAGCGATTGGCAAGCTCGGTCCGACGGCCCGGCGGAAACTTGGTGTGCTGACAGCCCCCGAAGAACGGCTGGGCCACGCAGCTGCCCCTGATATGAGTCTGACTGAAAATGCCCTGCTGACCGGATCGATCCGCGAAGGGTTGGAAAGCAATGGCTTTCTAAAGTGGAACGAAACCAAAGAGTTCGCCGAGAAAATCATCAGCGCTTTCGACGTTCGGACACCCGGGCCTGAGAATGCAGCACGATCGCTCTCGGGTGGGAACCTGCAAAAGTTCGTTATCGGTCGCGAGGTGTTGCAGAACCCCGATGTGTTGGTGGTGAACCAGCCAACCTGGGGCGTGGATGCTGCTGCTGCTGCATCGATCAGGCAGGCGATCCTGGATCTTGCGGCCAAGGGAACGGCAGTGATCTGTATCTCCCAAGACCTTGATGAGCTTATGGAAATCTCGGACAGCTTTGCCGCGTTAAACGAAGGGCGTCTGAGTGCGCCGCGTGAGACCACCGGCCTGACGGTTGATGAGATTGGCCTGATGATGGGCGGAGCACATGGCATGGAGGTGGCGCATGTCTGACGTGTTGAACTGCCTTCTACGAGAATATTTTCAAAAAGATGAAGAAAGCGGGGGGATAATCGGGTGATTGTGCTGGAGAAACGACCTCAGCCATCCAAGGCTTGGTCATATGCGACCCCCTTGGTGGCGGTGTTGGCCACGATGGTTTTTGGCGGATTGCTGTTCGCTATACTGGGCAAAAATCCGGTTGAGGCGATCGGAACAATTTTCTGGGAACCGCTGTTTGGCGAGTTCGCATTCTACTACCGCCCTCAACTGTTGGTCAAAGGTGCGCCTTTGGTGCTGATTGCGATTGGCCTGTCTTTGGGTTTTCGCGCAGGTATCTGGAATATCGGTGCCGAGGGTCAATATATCATGGGAGCCATCTTCGGGGCGGGTGCTGGACTGGCATTCTATCCGATGGATGCGTTCTTCATCTTTCCCATTATGGTGATCGCAGGCGCGTTTGGCGGCTGGCTGTGGGCGATGATTCCGGCCTTTCTTAAGGTTCGGTTCGGAACCAACGAAATCCTCGTCTCTCTGATGCTGGTCTATGTGGCCGAGCAGTTTTTGGCCTCGGTTTCGCTGGGTCTGCTCAAGAACCCCGAAGGGTTTGGCTTTCCCGGATCGCGCAACCTGCAAAGTTATGAAAGTGCACACAATGCGGAACTGATCGCAGGTTCAGGTATGCACTGGGGTGTAGTTGCGGCATTTATTGCAGTGATCTTCTCATATGTTCTGCTGAACCGGCACATGCTGGGCTTTCACATTCGCCTGACAGGTGAGGCGCCTCGTGCAGCCAAATTTGCAGGCGTGAACCCAGCACGTTTGATCCTGTTCTGTCTTGGCCTGTCCGGTGCACTTGCCGGTCTGGCAGGTATGTTCGAGGTCTCGGGCCCCTCGGGCGTGGTTAGCATCGACTTTAATGTCGGCTATGGCTTCACCGCGATCATCGTGGCCTTTCTGGGCCGTCTGCACCCGGTAGGTATCCTGCTGGCAGGCGGGCTGATGGCACTGACCTATATCGGTGGTGAAATTGCGCAGTCTCAACTAGGCCTGCCTGCCGCGGCGATACAGGTGTTTCAGGGAATGCTGCTGTTCTTCTTGTTGGCATTCGATCTTTTGACAAATTACCGCATCCGTGCGGCACGTAGCGAGGTGGCATAATGGACCTTGGTGAGATTAACCCCGTCCTTCTGGTCGCTTCGCTGATGGTGGCCGCAACGCCACTGCTTCTGGCCGCGATTGGTGAACTGGTCGTCGAAAAGGCGGGCGTTCTGAACCTCGGCGTCGAGGGTATGATGATCGTAGGCGCGATCAGTGGTTTTGCGATCTCGGTTGAGACCGGTTCACCCTGGCTGGGCTTTATCGCGGCAGCGATCGGAGGCGCGGTGCTATCGCTGCTATTCGTGCTGTTGACGCAGTTTGCGCTGGCCAATCAGGTCGCCAGCGGTCTTGCCCTGACATTGTTCGGATTGGGCTTCAGCGCGCTCATGGGGCAGAGCTATGTGGGCATCAAACCCCCCAGCATGGGCGATATACATATCCCGCTGCTCAGCGACATTCCGGTCGTCGGTCCGATCCTGTTCCAACACGATCCGATCCTCTATGTCGGCATCGCGATAATCGCCGCCGTCTGGGCCACGCTCAAATTCACCCGTGTTGGTCTTATCCTGCGTGCTGTGGGTGAAAACCATGACGCCGCCCACGCGCTTGGCTACAAAGTCATCAAGATCCGCATCATGGCGATCCTGTTTGGCGGGGCCTGCGCAGGACTTGGCGGTGCCTATATCAGCCTGATCCGAGTCCCTCAGTGGACCGAGGGTATGACCGCCGGTGTTGGTTGGATCGCTCTTGCACTGGTGGTGTTTGCCAGTTGGAAACCATGGCGTGTTCTGCTGGGTGCCTATTTGTTCGGCGGAATCACTGTGTTGCAACTGAATTTACAGGCGGCGGGCGTTGCCATCCCGGTCGAGTATCTGGCAATGTCGCCCTACATTATCACGATCCTTGTGCTTGTGATCCTTTCGGCCGACAAGAGCAGCGCACCTGCCTCACTGGGCCGTACATTCCATGCCTCGCTCTAGGGGCTAACTAAACCAACTTGGGGAGTAACACATGAAATTCACTACACTTTTGGCAAGCGCCGCCATGGCGCTAGGTCTGGCCACTGGAGCCATGGCCCAAGACAAGACCAAAGTCGGGTTCGTATATGTCGGCCCGGTGGGCGACGGTGGCTGGACCTATGAACACAACAAGGGTCGCCTGGCAGTCGAGGAAGAGTTCGGCGACAAGGTTGAGACTGTGTTTGTTGAATCGGTCCCCGAAGGCCCAGACGCCGAACGCGTGATGACTCAGATGGCGTTGGAAGGTGCTGACCTTATCTTCACCACCTCATTTGGATACATGGACCCGACAATCAATGTCGCCAAGAAATTCCCGAATGTGAAGTTCGAGCACGCGACCGGCTACAAAACCGCAGACAACGTTTCGGTCTACTCGGCCCGTTTCTACGAAGGACGCGCGGTGCAAGGGCACATTGCGGGCAACATGACTAAGTCCAACATCATTGGCTACATCGGGTCGTACCCTATCCCCGAAGTGATCCGTGGTATCAATTCGGCCTATTTGCACGCCAAAAAGGTGAACCCGGATGTCGAGTTCAAAATCGTCTGGGCCTACACATGGTTTGATCCCGCCAAAGAGGCTGACGCCGCCAAGGTTCTGATCGAACAGGGCGCGGACGTTATTCTGCAGCACACCGACTCGACCGCACCGCAAGCTGCGGCGCAGGAAGCTGGCAATGTGGTAACCTTCGGTCAGGCCTCTGACATGAGCGAATACGCCCCCTTCCCGCGTGTGTCATCGATCATCGATGATTGGGCACCCTACTACATCGCGCGGACACAGGCGGTCATGGATGGCACCTGGGAGAGTGTAAATACCTGGGACGGCATCCGGGAAGGAATGGTCGCAATCGGTGAGATTTCCGACGCGGTACCGGCTGATGTCAAAGAAGAGGCGCTGGCCCTGAAAGCCGCGATGGCGGCAGGTGAATATCACCCCTTCACCGGCCCGATCAACAAACAGGACGGCAGCGCCTGGCTGGCTGAAGGCGAAGTTGCTGATGACGGCACGCTGGCCGGGATGAACTTTTACATCGAGGGGCTGGAAGGCGACATTCCGCAGTAAAGTCTAACCCAGTAAGATAAGATCAAGGCTCGCAGAATCCTGCGGGCCTTTTTTTGGTCATCCGTTCAAGGAGACACCATCTGGAAGAAATGGGCTTTCAGCGGTATCGCCGACGGCTCTGAACCAAAACGTGCACGCATATTGTGTGCGAGATCTCTGGCAATTTCATCATGGTCTCCATCGCGTTCGAGAACCTCAAAATAGGCTGGGCTGCCAAGCATCAGGCCCAACGCAAAATTATCAAAACTCGCAACAGTTGAAGCATGTTCGACGTATTCGTGGCGTGGCTCGACAAACCCTGCTTGCGCAACCTCATCCAGAATCGCGGCAGCATCGTGTAGCGAGAACGGGACTTTCATGAAACCGAGAGGATGACCATCAAATGCAGCGGATAATGTTTCGATGACCAGTTCGGAATATGGGTTCTCGGCGTTCGTGCCCCAGGTCGAAAACAAATAAATGCCACCCGGTTTCAACACCCGGAGCGCTTCGGCGTAGGCTTTGGCACAATCAGGGAAGAACATATGACCGAACTGGCAGATGACCGCGTCGAAACTTGCGTCATCGAATGGAAGCTCCTGCGCATCTGCAGTTTGAAAACTCACGTTATCCGTCTCGCTGAACTTAGTGCGTGCGATATCAAGCATCGGTTCGTTGAGGTCTGTGACTACAATATGCCCATCATCCAACGCACTAGACACATGCCGGGTCACGATCCCTGTGCCTGCAGCGAGTTCTAACACCTGTCTGGGCGAAACGGCCGCTGTTTTCTGCGCCATAATGCGGGCCATATGATCGAATATCACCGGCCCCATCTCTCGATCGTAATTTCCCGGGATATCTCCTACAAATGCAGAATTTGTATCAACCATCGTAACCTCCATGCACCGAAAAAATCCCCAGCCTATCATGGCCAGCTGAGGATATGCTGAGGCATCGTAGCACAGACTGCGCAAGTTCAGCGACATAACCACGTTGAACACATGGCTGCCAGGGACCGGGTCAAACACCAAGTAATGGATTAGGAGCCGGTTTTAGTGTCCAGTCAAAACCAGAGTGTTCACCGGCATCAGGATCAACCGCAACCGCAAGCCCGCAGCGTGGACAACACCGATGGTGTCGACCACATGCAGGAACGACTTTTCCCAGAACCCAAGATTTTCGTCTTCCAGCTTGGCGTGGTTATCCGTGTAGACATTGGCCAGACAGTTGCTTCCCGGCGGCACATCATCGGCCATGCTTTCATAAAGCGGCTCGAGATAGACGAGGATCGAGCCTGGCTTGGTATTGGTCTGGACGTCACGCAATTCATCGGTTGGCCTGATCTGACCTGAAGGGATCACATCCTGTACCTCGACGACGACGACGGGGATCACTGTGAAGGGTTTTGTCATGCACCCGATTTCACCGATCATGCCTGGTTTGATCACTTGCGCTGAAAGCTGGTTGAACGCAGCCTGAAACCGGTCGTGCCCCGAAGAAGACGGCACAAGGATGCCTGCCGGCCGCAATAACGGGCTCACGTAATCGCCGACCTGCAGCCCAAATTGTTCGATGCGACCGGTGACACCCGCGCTGATTATGGTCTTGTCCAGCTCGGTCAATGCTGCGTCAAGCTGGGCATTCGCGCTGGCAAGCTGGGCAGGGATCAGTTCCTCGATCTGCTGCACCACAGCAGCACGCTTGGAAGTGGCAGCCGTGACTTGCGCCTCACGCTCGGCAACCAAATTTTCAAGCCGGTCGATCTCGGCCAGGCGCACGGCACTGGACCCTTCGTCGCGCAGTGTAGTATTCCGCTCGAGATCTTCAAGCGCCTGATCCAATGCCGCGCGTGCACCCGCAATGCCTGCCTCGGCCTCGGCCAGATCGGTTTCCGCCACTTTCAAAGAAGCTTGAACCTGAGCGATTTGCGCATGAGCAGCTTCAACCTGTGCTGTTTGCGTGAAATCCTCAATCCGGAAAATCGGCTGCCCTGCTGTCACCTGCTCATTGTTGCGCACATAAACTTCGGAAACGCGGCCGCCGAGCTGTGGAAGGATCGTGACCGTCCGGAAGTATGAGGCTGCCGTTTTGCTGGCCGGATGGAAATAAAACAAAGTGGTGATCACCGTCAGTGCCAGAATAGCGCAGGTCGTTAACCCCCAACGCAATTCATACCACATAGTGAACAGAGTAATCTCATGTCCGATCCGTTTGCCTTGAACAAAGCGGCGGAACAGATAGTCGGGAAGCACGGTGATCAGTGCGCACAGCATCGTCTCAATCATGGTTCAGTGCCCCTGCGCTGCCGGTTCTGAGGGTTCGGGCTCAATATCCGGTTCGGGTGGATCAGAAACCACGGCTTTATCCTGCCCCGGTGCCAGGGATCGGATGGCATCTGCAATCGACCGTAACGGAGCAGCAAAATCGGGGAACTGAAAACCCGCGACAAGAATTGCCGCAATCCAGAATATTCCGTTGTGGGTAAACAAAGCCAGCAGCGCGAGTATTCCAACCAGCTGAAACTGTGGATGGTTATTCTCATGCGCCATTTTTTCCGGGATCGAATGCAGCGTAAAATACGCAACCCCGATCAGGACCACCAAACCGACGGTGAAAATGACCATAAAGGTAAAGAGGTAGTCGCTACCGTCCGCCTGCGTTACATAAGAGGGTATATGCCCCGTTGCCATCGGGTGAATGTCTGCCGAGTTCACGTCCGCCTCCGAATCTTGCTTTGATTGCACTAAGAGCAGGCTGATCGCTTGCGATCAAGTTTCCTGTGCATGGTGCTTGCGTCTTTTCGTTTGAAGGCACGCGTGCCATGGTCAGCACAGGTCACGGGTATATTATGCGTCACATTGATCATCCCGCGGCCGGAAGCGAAAGAACACGTATGATTGATTTCCTGATTATCGGCGGCGGTATCGCCGGGTTAAGCGCGGGTGCCCGCCTGTCCAAGCACGGCACCGTCACGGTGTTAGAAGCAGAGGATGCGTTGGGCTATCACACCTCAGGTCGGTCCGCCGCCCTGTTTGAAAAGGGATATGGTCCGCCGTCCGTCAAAGCTCTGAACGAAGCGAGCGCTGCTTTCTTTGAAGTCAATGAATACCTTACACCGCGTGGATTGATGCTGGTGGGTACCAAGGATCAACAAGAGTTGTTCCTGAAGGAAGCTCAAGACCTTGGAGTTCAGCAAATTTCTCTGGACGAGGCCACAAAGCAAATCCCGATCCTGAATGCCGACACCGTAGGACATGTTGCCATTAGCAATACTGCCTTTGACATAAATACGGACCGGATGTTGCAGGATTTTGCACGGATCATCCGACGTAACGGTGGATCAGTCCTGACCCGAGAGAAGGTCGACAGCATTCGCAAGTCCGGTCACTGGGTCGTTGAAGCCTCTGACACCTTTGAAGCCCGCAACTTGGTAAATGCCGCTGGCGCATGGGTGGACGAAGTGGCGCAAATGGCAGAAATCCAGCCAATCGGTATTACTCCATTTCGTCGATCCATGGCCCGCCTTCCATCGCCTGGAGGGCATGATGTGAAAAACTGGCCCATGATGCTGGGGGTTGCTGAGACCTGGTATGCCAAACCCGATGCCGGAAAGTTACTCGTTTCACCTTGCGAGACCGACCCGACCTCACCCCATGATGCCTATGCCGACGACATGGTTCTGGCAGAAGGTTTGGCACGGTACGAGGCCATGGTGACAGAACCGGTGACACGTGTTGAAACAAACTGGGCCGGGCTGCGCAGCTTTGTATCGGACGGCACTTTGGTTCTGGGGCCAGATCCCACAGACCGAACTTTTATCTGGTCTGCCGCGCAGGGCGGATACGGGTTTCAGACGGCCCCGGCTGCCTCGCAACTTGTGGCAGATCTTGTAACAGGTACTGAACCATCACTTGATGCCACAACTGTGCAAGTGCTGAAGCCCGAAAGGTTGCGCAGATGACACCGCGCAAACTGCCCCCCAATGCAAGCGTCGCCACAGAAAGTGATGACGGCATGCTTGTCGCCCCAGCAGCAAGCCGAAACGCGGCGGTGCTTTGTGATCTAATTGCGCGTGTTGCCCCATCATCGGGCCGCGCGTTGGAACTGGCCAGTGGCACAGGTCAGCATGTATCGGCCTTTGCCCGGCGGATGCCCGGACTTCATTGGCAACCCAGCGAAGTCACCTTGGAACGGCGCGCCAGTATTGATGCCTATTCGAAAGGGCTGGGAAACACTTCCCCTGCACTTCATCTGGATGCAACCGTGGCAGGTTGGCACAAAACCATAGCAAGGCAAGATTTGGTTGTGCTGGTCAACCTCTTACATCTGATCAGCTTACCCGAGGTTGAAACCTTGATGGCCGAATCCGCGCGCGTTTTGAACTTGGGCGGGCGTTTGGTGCTATATGGCCCTTTCAAACGTCATGGGCGCTTGACCAGCGAAGGCGACCAGAGATTTCACGACGCATTGGTTCATCAGGATCCAGAGATTGGCTACAAAGATGACACCCAGATAATGGCGCTATTCTCTGAAAACGACCTCGAACTGGTCGAGGTCGTTCAGATGCCCGCGAACAACTTGGCATTCATAGGCCAAAAAGCAGCAATCTGATCAGGATCAAAGCCGGTCCCCTTCTTATGTATCATATGCAATTTATCATATGTTTTAAGAAGGATGTTGTAATGAGCTGGCACGAAGCACTGGACGGGACCCGCAAAAGCCTGCGCAATCTCAACGGCGCCATTCCCGATACCGCCCGAGCCTTTGGTGCCTTGGGGAAATCGGTCAAAGAAGGTGGGATCCTGGACTACAAAACCAAGGAATTCATCGCGTTAGGCATGTCGATCGCCGTTCGGTGCGAGCCTTGCATCACCCTGCATACCGAGGCGTTGGTCAAAGCAGGCGCCACTCGCGATGAGGTTTCGGATGTGTTGGCGATGGCGGTGCAGATGGGCGGCGGGCCATCTATGATGTATGCGGCGAAAGCCTTAGACTGCTTTGACGAGTTGAACGCATAATAAAAGCCCACCAGAGGCGGGCTTTTTGGGGAAGGCGGTACAGGTTTGTGCCGCCTTTTTAAGTTGTTAGCCGTCCTTACGGATGGTTTCATTCTTCGGATCGTAGGGGCTGTCGCATGTGACGACCGCATCCCACAGTTTGTCCTGAATTTTGACTTGAAGCTTAGTACCTTCGACCGCCAGTTCAGGCTTCACATATCCCATGCCGATGGACTTCTCGAAGGCCACCGAATAGCCACCGGAGGTCAGACGACCGACGCGCTCGCCTTCCGGCGTGTACAGCGCCTCGCGGCCCCATGGATCGGCATCGCCCGGCCCGTCGATCAGCAGAGTGCAGCATTTCACGCGTACGCCGGTCTCTTCCAGCTTGGCCTTGCCGTAGAAGTCTTTCGACAGATCAACAAAGCGTGGCAGGTCAGCTTCCAGTGGGGTCGCGTCACGGCCCAGTTCTGTACCAAACGCACGATAGGACTTCTCCTGGCGCAGCCAGTTTTGTGCACGTGCACCGACCAGCTTCATACCGTGCTTCTCACCGGCTTTTTCCAGCAGGTCGAACAGGTAGTTCTGCATCTCAATCGGGTGGTGCAATTCCCAACCCAGTTCACCGGTATAGGCCACGCGAATCGCGTTCACGGGGCACATGCCGAGTTCGATCTGACGGGCCGACAACCACGGGAAGCGCTTGTTGGACAGTGCAGTTTCCGGATCGGCGTCCTTGATCACCTCTTTCAGCACGTCACGCGACTTGGGTCCGGCGATGGCGAATACGCCCCACTGGGTGGTCACGTCCTGGATCTCGATATAACCGAACTCCTCCATCTTGTCCTCGGCCGCCTTGCGCAGATAGTCGGCGTCGTACTCGGTCCAGGCACCGGCAGAGACGATGTAATAGTTGTTCTCGCCATTGCGGACGATGGTGTATTCCGTGCGGGTGGTACCATGCGAGGTCAGCGCGTAGGTCAGGTTGATACGACCGACCTTGGGCAGCTTGTTGCAGGTGAACCAGTCCAGGAACTGAGTCGCACCGGGGCCTTTGACGATATGCTTGGTGAAGGCCGACGCGTCGATCAGGCCGACGCATTCGCGGATCGCCTTGGCTTCTTCGACAGCATATTGCCACCAGCCACCACGACGGAACGAGCGGCTGTCCTTGTCGAAGTTGTCCGACGCGTCCAGTGGGCCGAAATAGTTCGGACGTTCCCAGCCGTTCACCCAGCCAAACTGTGCACCGCGGGCCTTTTGACGGTCGTAGGCTGGAACGGTCCGCAGCGGACGGCAGGCTTCACGCTCTTCGTCGGGGTGGTGCAGGATGTAGACGTGCTCATAGCACTCTTCGTTCTTGCGCGCCGCGAATTCGGTGGTCATCCAGTTGCTGCTGTAGCGTTTGGGGTCCAGCGAGGCCATGTCGATCTCGGCTTCGCCGTCGACCATCATCTGCGCCAGATAGTAGCCGGTGCCGCCAGCAGCGGTGATGCCGAACGAGAAACCCTCGGCAAGCCACATGTTGCGCAGACCCGGAGCCGGACCAACCAGTGGGTTGCCGTCAGGGGTATAGCAGATTGGGCCGTTGAAATCGTCTTTCAGACCGGATTCGGCACAAGAAGGCACGCGCTCGGCCATGGCCATGTACTGATCTGCAATCCGGTCCAGATCGAGCGGGAACAGGTCAGCGCGGAAGCTGTCCGGTACGCCGTGTTCAAACTGCGCTGGCGCGCCATGTTCGTAGACACCCAGAATCCAGCCGCCGCGTTCTTCGCGGGCATATGACTCGTTGTCGGCATCGCGCACAACCGGATGCTCGGGGTTGCCCGCTTCACGCCATTTGACCAGTTCGGGGTCTTTGTCCATGACGATGAAGGTGTGCTCGACCGGGATGGCAGGCATCTTGATGCCCAACATCTTGGCAGTGCGCTGCGCGTGGTTACCTGATGCGGTCACCACATGCTCGGCAGTGATCACAACCTGCTCATCTGAAGGAACGAGGTTGCCGCCCTTCTCGACCATCTTGGTGCAGGTGACTTCCCAGTGGGTGCCGTTCCAGTGGAACGCATCGGCCTGCATCTTGCGAACAATGTCGACACCGCGTTGACGAGCACCCTTGGCCATCGCCTGCGTCACGTCGGCAGGGTTAATATAGCCGTCCTCGGTGTGATAAATTGCACCCTTCAGGTCCGAGGTTTCGATCAGCGGCCAGCGCTCTTTGATTTGGTCAGGGGTAAGCCATTCGTAGGCAACATCACAGGTCTCGGCTGTGGACGCATAGAGCATGTATTCGTCCATACGCTCTTGCGTCTGTGCCATGCGCAGGTTGCCCACCACAGCGAAACCGGCATTTAGCCCGGTTTCTTCCTCAAGCGTCTTGTAGAAATCGACCGAGTATTTGTGGATGTGGGTCGTCGCATAGGACATGTTGAACAACGGCAACAGGCCCGCTGCGTGCCAGGTGGAACCGGATGTCAGTTCGTCCCGCTCGATCAGCATCACATCATCCCAGCCTGCCTTGGCCAGGTGATAGGCAATCGAGGTTCCGACGGCGCCGCCGCCGACAACCAGTGCTTTGACTTGGGTTTTCATAGCCGGGTGTCTCCCCTTGGAATCTGTTGACACCATATGGCGCATTTGTGGCGCCCGGCGCGACATTCATCCGACCAGTGATAATAGAAAAACGACCCGCAATTGATGCAGGTTCGTTATTCGGGCGTGACAATCCGATCAGTTTTTACCGAAGGTGCAGCGTTTAGAGCTTCCACTCATTGCGCAGGAAGATCCTTCGTTTCCCTTTCGAACACGGACGTCTGAGCGTCCTGCGTTTGCTGCAGTAGCGACGGCGCCGCCGCCAAATGCCCCAAAACCGGGGATCTTCTGTAGCAATCCATTGATAAAACCGCCACCCGTGTCAGTCGGGCTGGTGTCGGCTTGACGTTGATCCGAATGCAAAATCAACTCAAGCGCCTTTCCATAGGCCATCTGCAAATTGTCCTGGTTTTCAAAGACTTTGCCGCCAGTGATATCGGCCAGACTTTCTGCGTTGAAATCCGTCGCTGTGAGCGTGTTCAACATCACAGCTCCGATATCCATGTTCTCGAGTTTCTGCTGTGTCACCTTGTCCTGCATAGCCACCATTTTGCCATAGAGGTTCAGCATTTTTCCTGCCATTTCAGGCTGTTCCTCCAGTGGAACATAAATACCCTGCCCTGTCGCAACCGAGGGAAATTCCAACAGTGCATTCAGCCCGGCCAAATCGACTGAATTCAAAAACTGCCGGATCGTGGCATCGCTTGCATTGGTGTGCAGACGCAACACAACTTCTTCATCAAATCCGATGCGACCTTTGATCTTACGGATGTCGCTTTCTTGAAGCTCGCCAGAAAGACCCTCGGTCACTTCCGCAAACGCCACTCCATCAATGACGGCATATCCGTTAGAAAACTGCATCGCGTTCATAAAGTCGGCCTGTCGCCCCAGTGCTAGACCAACCAGACTATTGCGTGCTTTCTTAGGCTTCAATGTGATGTCGAACCAGACGATTTCACCATCTTTTTCATAAACATAACCCGACTCTGCCAGCTTACGTATCAGACCCTCGCGCCCCTCATTTGTGAGGCGCTGTAATTCAGCCTGACTGGAAATAGAGCTGATCATGGGCGAGATTTCATACCCCGACAGAACCGCCTGAACCGGCTTGCTATCGGCATCTGTCAGATCATGGCGGCCCCAACCCTCGGGGGGAGATGGCAAAAAGGATTTTGCGCCCGCATCCCAGCTTTTCTTGCGCTCACGTTCGGCCTGCTTGGCGGCCTGCTCGGCCTTATACAAGCCGAAACGATCATTGATCGTTTCGACATAACCTGCAAAGGACAATGTATCGTCGTGCTTTTTATCCTGCTGGTAATAGTCAAGACCCGCGATAACAATCGCCGCGATCAGCAAAAATCCAATGAACCGCAAGGCGCCCATAAATCAACCTCAGAATCAATTAGTGCTCTGAAGAGATTCAATCCTATGAAATTTGGGCGTGGATATGACCGATCCTTGGAATTATCTGTCCGTCGACATACAGCTTATATACTAAAGAATCTTCCCCGGATTCATGATGTTATCAGGATCTAGCGCCGATTTTATCGCCGCCATATAGGCCGTCGCTGCACCCAGTTCTTTCACCAGATAAGGGCGTTTTCCTTGCCCTATTCCGTGCTCCCCAGTGCAGGTGCCTTCCATCGAAATAGCCATATCGTTCAGCCATCCAACGAAATCCTCAGCGCTCGCGACTTCAGTCGGGTTGTCCATATCGATCAACAACAGAGTATGGAAGTTTCCGTCTCCGACATGACCCACAATCGGGGCCAGCAGTCCCAACTCGGCGGCTTTTTCCTGTGCGGCTGTCACACAATCGGCCAGACGCGAGATCGGAACGCAAACATCCGTTGAAATCCCCTGCGCGCCCGGTCGCAATTGCAGGCTGGCCCAGTACATGTCGTGCCGGGCTTGCCACAGCTTGTTGCGCTCTTCGGTTGTCGAGGTGGTGGTGATATCGCTGCCACCAAATTCTTCCGCGATTTGCCCAAAGGTCTCGGCCTGCTCAGCTGCTCCGCTGTCCGAGCCGTGAAACTCTAGCAAAAGCAGAGGTGTTTCAGGGAGGTCCAGCCCCGAATAGGCGTTTGCCGCTTTGACAGACATCTGATCCAGCAGTTCGATCCGTGCAACAGGAATTCCATATTGAATGGTCAGCATCACAGCTTGGCATGCCGCATCCACTGTTGGAAATGAACAACGCGCTGAACTGATGGCCTCGGGTATACCATGCAGACGTAAGGTTATCTCGGTGATAATGCCTAACGTCCCCTCGGCACCAATCAACAGACGCGTTAGATCATACCCGGCCGAGGACTTGCGGGCCCGATGTCCAGTGCGGATCACTTGCCCGTCAGGCATCACGGCCTCAAGGCTAAGCACGTTGTCTTTCATTGTCCCATAACGCACTGCGTTGGTGCCAGACGCGCGCGTCGCGGCCATGCCACCCAGCGATGCATTCGCGCCCGGATCAATTGGGAAGAACAGCCCCTGATCCCGCAGATGGGTGTTCAGATCGGCGCGGGTGACGCCCGGCTGTACCACGCAATCCAGATCACCGACGTTGACTGCCAGTATCTTGTCCATCTGGCTCAGATCGACGGAAATCCCACCGGCAGGCGCATTCACATGCCCCTCAAGCGAAGTGCCTGTACCGAAAGGGATTACTGGCACTTTATGCGCGGCACAGACCTTAACGATATTCGCAACTTCTTCGGTAGAGTGCGGAAAGACCACCGCATCAGGGCTCTGGTTCTCGATCCAGGTCGTAGTGTGCCCGTGCTGCTCACGGATCGCAGCACCGGTCTGCAGCCGGTCCCCAAATCTTTGTTTCAGAACTCCGACAGCGGTTTCTATTCCGGCTTCATTTCGCGGCAAAGCGGCTGCCTGCACCATTGCGTTCCCTTTCCTTCAGGCCGCGGCCTATAGCATTGCAGGCACAACCTGATCAGGCGGCCGATGGCCGTCCTCGAATGTCTTGATGTTAATGATGACCTTCTCACCCATCTCGATCCGACCTTCGAGCGTGGCAGAGCCCATATGAGGTAACAAAACTACATTTGGCAGTTGCCGAAGGCGAGGATTAACGTCCGTGCCCTGCTCATAAACATCCAAGCCCGCGCCAGCAATTTCTCCCGCACGGATCATCCGGGTCAACGCGTTTTCGTCTACGACTTCACCACGTGAAGTATTCACGATCACTGCCGAGGGTTTCATCAATTTCAATCGCCGCGCATTCATCAGGTGAAATGTCGACGGCGTCGACGGGCAATTGATCGAAATGACATCCATTCGTGCAACCATCTGGTCAAGGCTTTCCCAGTAGGTCGCTTCCAACTCTTGCTCAATCTCTGGGCGCAGGCGGCGGCGATTGTGATAGTGCACCTGCATTCCAAAGGCACTGGCACGGCGGGCAACCGCCTGCCCGATCCGGCCCATGCCAAGAATACCCAACCGGCGTCCACCAACTCTGCCACCCAGCAAGGCAGTCGGAGCCCACCCGGCCCAATCGCCTTTTTGCATTACGCCCAGCCCCTCAGGGATACGCCGGGTCACCGCCAGGATCAGTGCCATCGTCATATCTGCGGTATCGTCGGTCAGTACGCCTGGAGTATTCGAAACAAGAATGCCCCGCTGCCGCGCTGTCGCCACATCTATATTGTCGACACCTGCACCGTAGTTCGCAATCAAGCGCAAATTCTCGCCTGCCTGCCCCAAAATACCGCCATCAATGGTATCGGTGATGGTTGGGACCAGCACATCTGCTTCTTTCACTGCGGCAGTCAGTTCTTCGCGTGTCATGGGATCATCGTTGTCCCGCAGCTTTACATCGAAAAGCTCGCTCAACCGGGTTTCCACCGCTTCGGGTAACCGTCGCGTAACGACAACACTCAGACGTTCTCTTGGCACCTTAGCCCTCCTACCGCTTTGCAAACAGCCGCGCGCCATGGCATCGTGGCGCAGGATTACACGGGGTACAAGAACCCCTTGGGCATCGTCTCAACCTTTTTTTACGCACGATCGACAGGCATAAGAGCAGACAGGCAGTGAGTGCTAGTTTTTCAGTGAATCGCCATTTTGTGGCGTTGATCTCGGTGTTTCTTCTCGCGTTTGGCGCTGTGGCCGCGTCTGCGCAGGAAAAACGTGGCCAAGTCACGAATCTGCCTCTACCCCGATATGTCTCAATGAAAGCGGCCGAGGGTAATGTGCGCCGCGGCCCATCTCTGACCCACCGAATCGACTGGGTGTTCAAGCGACGCGGCATGCCGCTGCAGATCACGGCTGAATACGGAAACTGGCGCAAAGTGCAGGACCACGACGGCGCAGGGGGTTGGGTTCACTACGCTCTGCTTTCAGGCGTGCGGACTGTTCTCATAGAATCCGACTTGCTGCCGGTTTACGCCCTGCCCGACCAAAATTCGCAGGTGAACGCGCATTTCGAAACCGGGGTTGTCGCCCGACTAGAGCAATGTACACCGAATTGGTGCCGCATTTCGGCCGGAGGCTATCGTGGCTGGACCCTCAAGAACAATCTTTGGGGGGTCGATCCCTCTGAAATTCGGGAATAACCACCCCTTATCCTGAGTTCTGCGTTGGTTAACCCTCGGCTTGCCCGTTGCCGCGCTTGGCCAGTTCCTGATCCAGCAGCAATAGATTCCAGCGATCTCCGTTGGCCGCCTTGGCCTTATCCAATATCGAAGTGAACAAATCTTCTTCCTCGATCTGCTCTGCCAGAAACCAGTTCAGCATATTCTGCGTACTGAATTCCTTGACCTCGTGCGCCAGCTCGAACAACGCATTGATCTGCCCGGTTACTGTCTGTTCCTGCACCAGAGCCTGTTCGAGCACATCAACAGGCGATTCATATTCCTTTTGCGGCTTGGCGATCCCCTCCAGGTTGATCCGGCCACCCCGTTTGGCGATAAAGTCGAAAATACGCATTGCATGAGTATCTTCTTCTGCGGAATGCCCCCGGAACCAACTGGCGAAACCTGGCAGGTCCTGCGCCTCGAAATAGGCCGACATCGCCAGATAGGTATACGAAGCATGAAGCTCATTATTTATTTGCTTGTTCAATGCCTCTGCAACTTGCGAGTTCAGCTTCATAATCGGCTCCTTTTTGGGATAACGGATAATATTTACCTAGTTGAGTGACCGGGAAGTTTCAATCGTCAGATTTTATTTTAACACAATATTTCAACAGGTTAATAGGAGAATCATGCGATTGAAACGCAGTCGCAGGTTGAAGTTCATATGCATCCACCAAAAGCTGCGCCTTTGCCAAGAAATCCAAGAAACACTCACCTGAACCAATCCTTGGAATTCACCATCTTTCAATACTTCGAACAGTTTCCAAAGAGCGGTAGACATCACCAAACCGCTGTCAGAAAAATTTGCAGATCGATATGATATTTGTCCAAAAAAGCCCTTGAACCCCGAAAGCAACAGTCGTAGATAGCCGCTCACTGTTGGGGTGTAGCCAAGTGGTAAGGCAGCGGTTTTTGGTACCGTGTATCGTAGGTTCGAATCCTACCACCCCAGCCATGATTTTCCCTATATGTGCTGTCCGGTTTGAATCGCGACTTGTCCAGTTGGAAAAGCGTGCACATAGCGTTCGGGGTTGGGCTTGTACTTACGATCCGCCACGAACAACTGGCCCGACGTCCCAAGGGAGATGAAGCCCCGTCCCGGTTCCGTCGCACCAAGAGATATCGCCCCAATCGCCGCATCCCCTCCTCCGGCTATAACGGGCACGCCAGGCTTCAACCCGGTCGCTTCTGCAGCTTGTGACGTCACAGTCCTAACAACACTGTGGCCGTCAAACACCTGCGGCAGCCAGTCGAGCGCCACACCAGTGGCTTCCGCGATCCCGATATGCCAGTTGCGCGATGCTTGATCGAGCCACATTGTTCCCGCAGCATCGGACGTATCAGTTGCCAGTTCATCATGCAGGCGTAGACCGATATAGTCCTTGGGCCGCAGGATTTGGGCAAGCTGGGCATAGTGACCGGGTTCATACTGTTTCAGCCATGCGCTTTTGGGGGCAGTAAAACCGGGCAACGGAAGAACACCTACGATATGACCAATCTGCGGCAGCGCTACGCGCAGTTCATCGCATTCGATTGCGGCCCTGCTATCATTCCACAGCATTGCCGGGCGGATTGGGACAGCGTACGGTCCAGCAAAACGGCCCCGTGCATCTGTCCGAACAAACCGATGGCCTTCGCCTCTGACAGTGGGATTTGCTCCGCAAGCTGCTTCAACGCGTCACGCGTTGCCTGTCTGGGTACTGCTCTGACCAACCGGGTTGCGGCGAGGACGTCTCGATCCCTGCAGAAGATATCGCAAGAATACGATCAGTATCCGCGCAGACAATCTTGACCGCCGACGTTCCGATATCAATCCCGAGATACTTTTTTACTCGTCGACCTGCACAAACGTCCGGAACTTGTCTGACTCTTGATTTTTTGTCGCGCGTAAAGAATATGTAAAAATAGGATAAGATCAAGACGGCTATGATCCGCAGGCAGACTTGCATGACCAAGATTAAGAATATGGAAGAGTTCGCGGCCCTCAGCGGCATCTCGCGGCCCACGGTATCCAAATACTTCCACGATCCCGACAGCGTTCGCCCAACGACAAGGGCGCGTATCGAAGAGGCGCTCGAACGGTTTGACTATCGCCCGAATATCTATGCTGTGAACCAGAACCGGAAGCTGACCAAGAATATCGGCATCGTCGTGCCCTATCTGGCCGATCCGTTCTTTGCCGAAATCGCGCGCTATCTGGAGCAAAGCTGTATTGCGGCAGGCTATCGCCCTTCCCTCTTTAGCGCCCACGGAGAACAAAAGCTGGAAAACGAAATTCTGGATGGGCTGCAATCCATGAAGCCCGCCGGGGTTTTGTTGGCACCCCTGGGCCGGATTTCAGACCGATCGGTGATTGAGAAGTTCTGCGCCAACGTACCGACTGTTCTGTTTGACAGTAACCTTGATGGGCTGGGTGCCGCGTTTATCGGATCGGACAATTTCAGCTTTGTGTCACAGACCGTTGAATACATGACCCGGACGGGCGAGCCTCCATCATTTTTTGAAATGCGCACACCCGCGAACCCAAACGCCAACAAACGAAGGAAGGCTTATGTCGCCATGATGGAGCGCCTAGGGTTCGAGCCGCATATCATCAAAGTCGACGGGAAAGGATGGGCTTTCGAAGAGATTGGGCACAGAGGCGCGCTGAAAGTTCTTGAAGAGCGTGAATTGAGAACGAACTCCGTTCTGTGCAGCAATGACCGGCTGGCTATTGGCTTTCTTGCGGCCTGCTATGAACAGGGGATTCGGGTCGGTCGGAAGGAGGGCTGCACGCTGCGCGTGGCCTCAAATGACGATCATCCGTTCGCAAAGTTTACCTGCCCTTCTCTCACAACAGCCGCACACGACTATGACAACGTGGCCAGCCGAAGCGTCGAGACTTTGTTCGAACTTATTGAAAATGGTGGGAAATTTGAAACACGAACTGAGACACTTTTCCCCGCTCGACTTGTTTTAAGGGACTCTGCGTAGATTACAATCTTAACGCGCGTAAAGTTTTTATTGACTGCGCGACAACTTTCACTCTACGCTCCCTGCACGACATCCAAGCTCAGGGAGGACAGGGATGTATCTGAAGCACGCACTTCGCGCGGCGACTGCATTGACATTCGTCGCCACGGCAGCAGCCCACGCGCAATCCATCACGATCGCCACAGTGAATAATGGCGACATGATCCGGATGCAGGGCTACACCGACAAATTTACCGAAGCGACCGGCATTGATGTTGAGTGGGTGACACTGGAGGAAAACGTGCTGCGTCAGCGCGTCACCACCGACATCACCACCAAAGGCGGTCAGTTCGATATCATGACCATTGGTATGTACGAGACACCGATCTGGGGGGCGAATGGTTGGCTGGTGCCGCTGGATGGTCTGTCTGCTGAATATGATGTGGACGACATCTTGCCTGCCATGCGCAACGGGCTCAGCAATGAAGGCACGCTCTATGCCGCCCCGTTCTACGGCGAAAGTTCGATGGTAATGTATCGTACCGACCTGATGGAAAAGGCCGGGCTTGAGATGCCCGCCGCGCCTACATGGCAGTTTATCCGCGAAGCCGCTGCGGCGATGACTGACCGGGACAACGACATCAACGGTATCTGCCTGCGCGGTAAAGCTGGTTGGGGCGAAGGTGGTGCCTTCATCACAGTGACCGGCAATTCCTTTGGCGCCCGTTGGTTCGACGAAGAATGGAAACCGCAGTTCGATCAGCCTCAGTGGAAAGAGGCTCTGACCTTCTTTGTCGATATGATGAACGAGTCAGGCCCTGCTGGGTATGCAACCAACGGCTTCAACGAAAACCTGTCGCTGTTCCAGCAGGGCAAGTGCGGCATGTGGATTGACGCCACCGTAGCGGCGTCCTTCGTGACGAACCCGGACGACTCGACCGTGGCCGATCAGGTTGGTTTTGCGCTGGCACCAAACTCTGAAGGTGTCGACAAACGCGCCAATTGGCTCTGGGCTTGGGCTCTGGCCATCCCTGCAGGTACGCAGCAAGAAGATGCAGCCAAGCAGTTCATCGAATGGGCCACATCCAAGGATTACATCGAACTGGTGGCCGAAAACGAAGGCTGGGCCAATGTGCCTCCGGGCGCGCGAACTTCGCTTTATGAGAACCCCGAATACCAGAAGGTTCCGTTCGCCCAGAAAACACTGGATTCGATCCTTGCAGCCGACCCGGATAACTGCTGCGCGCAACCGACGCCCTATGTTGGCATCCAGTTCGTCGCGATCCCGGAATTTGCAGGTATCGCCACGCAGGTAAGCCAGGAGTTCTCGGCAGTCTATGCCGGACAGCAATCAGTGGATGAAGCGCTGGCCAAGGCGCAGGCCTTCACCGCAGAAGAAATGGAAGCCGCAGGTTACTGAGGCATCCCTCCCCGCGGGCGGGCAGAGGTCTGCCCCCCGCTCCGCCCTTCCACAACTCGCGTTTTTCTCGCAGGCTGGGTTACGCCTGAACAGAGAGGGTTTGCGTTATGGCTACTCAACATTCCCGATCCGTTGCTCGCCTGATGATGGCACCTGCAGTGGTCCTGCTACTTGGCTGGATGCTCGTGCCGCTGACGATGACGCTGTATTTTTCCCTCAAGAAATACCTACCGCTGCGCGGTGGGGATCTGGGCTGGGTCGGGTTCGACAACTATGTCCGGTTCGTCTCGTCCAGCTCCTTCTGGCCCGCTGTGCAGGCGACGCTGGTGATCGTAGGCGGTGTGCTGGTGATCACAGTGGTGCTGGGCATCCTTCTGGCGATGCTGCTGGACCAGCCTATGTGGGGTCAGGGTGTTGTCCGCATCCTCGTAATCGCACCGTTCTTCGTCATGCCCACCGTGTCCGCGCTGGTCTGGAAGAACATGTTCATGGACCCCGTCAATGGCTTGCTGGCCCATCTGTGGCGTTTTTTCGGGGCTGAGCCGATCTCATGGCTGTCCGAGGCCTCGATGACTTCGATCATCATGATTGTCTCATGGCAGTGGCTACCCTTCGCGACCCTGATCCTGCTGACCGCAATTCAGTCACTAGACAGTGAACAGCTCGAAGCAGCCGAAATGGATGGTGCCCCAGTGCTGAAGCGGTTCTATCACATCGTTCTGCCGCACCTCAGCCGCGCAATAACCATCGTGATCCTGATCCAGACGATCTTTCTTCTGTCGATCTTCGCCGAGATCTTCGTGACCACCGGCGGTGCATTCGGCACCCGCACCCTCACCTACCTGATCTTCCAGCGTGTGTTGGAAAGCCAAAATGTCGGCCTTGGATCAGCCGGAGGTGTCTACGCCATCATCCTTGCCAACATCGTTGCCATCTTTCTGATGCGCATCGTCGGCAAAAACCTGGACGCGTGAGGAGGAACGACCATGGCCCGCGCCGTCACATCCCGTCGTAAATCGCTGAACACCGCCCTTGCCTGGGCCGTTGGTCTGCTGATCTTTTTCCCGATCCTCTGGACGATCCTGACCAGCTTCAAGACCGAAGCGCAGGCCATCGCAAGCCCGCCGCTGTTTCTGAACTTCGATTGGACGCTAGAGAACTATGCCATCGTACAGGAACGTTCCGACTACATGCGGTTCCTGTGGAATTCGGTGATCATCGCAGGTGGATCAACCATTCTTGGCGTGATCATCGCAGTCCCCGCAGCCTGGGCGATGGCTTTCGTCCCGTCCAAGCGGACCAAGGACATCCTGCTGTGGATGCTGTCCACCAAGATGCTACCTGCAGTGGGCGTGCTGTACCCGATCTATTTGCTGTTCATCCGGTTGGGTCTACTGGACACGCGCGGGGGGCTGGTCGTGGTGCTGATGCTGATCAACCTGCCGATCATCGTCTGGATGCTTTACACCTATTTCCGCGAAATTCCCGGTGAGATCTTGGAAGCCGCCCGGATGGATGGTGCCACGCTGAAAGAGGAAATCCTCTATGTGCTGACGCCGATGGCCGTGCCCGGCATTGCCTCGACGGTTTTGCTGAACTTTATCCTTGCATGGAATGAGGCGTTTTGGACGCTCAACCTGACGGCCGTTGACGCGGCCCCGCTGACCGCCTTCATCGCCAGCTATTCCAGCCCCGAAGGCCTGTTCTTCGCCAAGCTCAGCGCGGCATCGACCATGGCGATTGCACCAATCCTCATCCTAGGCTGGTTCAGCCAGAAACAACTTGTCCGCGGCCTGACTTTCGGCGCTGTGAAATAAGGAAGACGACTTATGGGACGTATTCAACTCAAGTCAGTGACCAAAAGCTTCGGCGATGTAGAGGTCATTCCACCGCTGGACTTGACCATCGAAGACGGAGAATTCACCGTCTTCGTCGGCCCCTCGGGTTGCGGCAAGTCCACTCTGCTGCGGCTCATTGCAGGGCTGGAGGATATCACGTCGGGCTCCATCGACATTGATGGCGCGGATGCAACAGACGTGCCGCCCGCCAAACGTGGTCTGGCCATGGTGTTCCAGTCTTATGCTCTGTACCCGCATATGACGGTGCGCAAAAACATCGCCTTTCCCCTGCGCATGGCCAAGCTGGATCAGGCTGAAATCGACAAACGTGTCGAGGGTGCGGCAAGCGTCCTGAATCTGAGCGATTATCTGGATCGTCGCCCGGGGCAGCTGTCGGGTGGGCAGCGTCAGCGTGTCGCCATTGGGCGTGCCATTGTTCGTGAGCCCTCAGCATTCCTGTTCGACGAGCCCCTTTCGAACCTCGACGCAGCCTTGCGCGTTGGCATGCGGTTGGAGATCAGCGAACTTCACGAACGCCTGGCGACAACGATGATCTACGTGACCCACGATCAGGTTGAGGCAATGACCATGGCCGACAAAATCGTCGTGCTTCAGGCCGGTGTGATCGAACAGGTCGGCAGCCCTCTGGAGCTTTACCGTACGCCACGCAACCTGTTTGTTGCGGGATTCATCGGTTCGCCCAAGATGAACTTCATAGAAGGTGAAGAGGCCGCGATACACGGTGCCCAGACCATTGGCATCCGCCCTGAACACATCACCGTTTCCGAAACCGAAGGTGAATGGTCAGGAGTGGTCAGCGTCTCTGAGCACCTTGGCTCGGACACCTTCTTTCACGTCCACGAGACTGGCCTGGCTGAGACAATCACAGTCCGTGCAGATGGCGAAGTGGGCTTCCGCCACGGGGATCGCATTCACATGACACCGCGGGCTGACGTAATCCACCGGTTCGACGCGAAAGGCTTGCGGATCGAATGACACGCCTTGCAGGCAAAACCGCCCTGATCACCGGGGCCGCACGTGGTATCGGACTGGCCTTTGCCAAGGCCTATGTGAACGAAGGCGCGTGTGTCGCCATCGCAGACATCGACATCCAGCGCGCGAGAGACGCAGCTTCTGAGATCGGTGAGGCTGCTTTGGCCATCGAGATGGATGTGACCAACCAGCAGAGCATAGATGAGGCGGTAGCAAACACAGCTGACCATTTCGGTCTCATTGATATCTTGATAAACAACGCAGCCATCTTCACCGCCGCACCAGTCGTTGAGATCAAGCGCATGGATTATGACCGCGTCTTTGACATCAACGTTGCTGGTACCTTGTTCACCATGCAGGCTGTCGCGCGCCACATGATTGAAAATGGGACCAGAGGCCGGATCATCAATATGGCGTCGCAGGCCGGGCGAAGGGGTGAACCTTTGGTCGCTATCTACTGCGCCAGCAAGGCGGCAATCATTTCTCTGACTCAATCGGCGGGGCTGAACCTGATATCTCACGGTATCAACGTGAACGCGATTGCCCCCGGTGTCGTCGATGGCGAACACTGGGACGGCGTAGATGCGTTCTTCGCAAAACACGAAGGCAAACCCCCCGGCCAAAAGAAACGCGAAGTCGCCGCAACCGTCCCTTATGGTCGCATGGGCCGGGCAGATGACCTGACCGGGATGGCTGTATTTCTGGCTTCTGACGATGCCAATTACATCGTCGCACAAACCTACAATGTAGACGGCGGAAACTGGATGAGCTGATGGATCCTGCAGCGAATGCAAAAACTCCGGTGCGACTGCGACTCGACAGCCTTGCAGACCTGCCCGCTAACGTCAGGCACCCTGCCTATCAGCGGTCGGACCTGACGCCGGGCATCGTCCATATCGGGCTTGGTAATTTTCACCGTGCGCATCAAGCGTGGTACATTCACCAGTTAATGCAGCAAGGCCAAGCCCATGATTGGGCGATCATCGGGGCCGGCATGCGAAACTACGATGCGGAGATGAGAGAACGCCTGCTGGCACAGCACTGTCTGACCACGTTGATTGAACTAGACCCCACAAGGACATCCGCCGAAGTCATTGGTCCGATGGTTGACTATTTACCGATTGAGGCGGGTAATGTTGCCTTAATCCGGAAGATGGCCGACCCTGCCATTCGTATTGTTTCTCTCACAGTTACCGAAGGCGGGTACTATCTGATCTCCAATACCGGTGCGCTTAACACCGATCACCAAGATATCCGCTACGATGCCGCAAACCCCAACCTGCCCCGAACGGCCTTTGGCTCCATAGTCGCGGCACTCAAACAGCGCCGAGCAAATGGCCTCAAACCCTTCACCGCGCTAAGCTGCGACAACCTTCAGGGCAACGGCACAATCCTGCGAAACTGCGTAGTTGGCTTGGCGCGCATGTCTGATCCTGATCTGGCCAACTGGATTGATCAAAACAGCGCGTTTCCCAACTCGATGGTAGATTGCATCGTGCCAGCAACGACTGACGAGTTGGTATCGCAATGCCAAATCCTTGGTGTGGATGACCGCGCTCCTGTCTCGCACGAGAACTTTCGTCAATGGGTGATCGAGGATGAATTCTGTGCCGGGCGACCACCCCTCGAGCAGGTCGGGGTAACGCTGACCCAGAATGTTCACAGCTATGAGTCAATGAAACTCCGCATTTTGAACGGAGGCCACCAGCTTCTCGCAAACGTTGGGGAAATTTTGAATGTCCCGACGATTTCATCCTGCATGCAGGATCCGGACATCCTGGCATTCTTCAGAACGGTTCAGATCGAAGAGATTCTGCCTCATGTCGAAGCTGTCCCCGAAACGACAGCGAAAGAGTACCTTGAATTGGTTGAGAGGCGATTTGCAAACACAGCGATTCACGACACAACGCGCAGGGTCGCGTTCGACGGATCGGCGCGGCATCCGGGATTTCTACTGCCATCGCTACGCGATGCACTTGCATCGGGCTCTTCAGTAATCGGGCTTGCGCTAGCTGAAGCATTCTGGTGCCGGATGTGTGCGGGGGTTCGTGAAGACGGTTCCGAAATCGCCCCGAATGACCCCCTTTGGGAAAATCTATGTGAAACCGCGCTGGCTGCCAGAACCGATCCAGGACTGTGGCTCGAACAACGTCTGTACAGCGGTGACTTTGACCGCGGCACACAATTTTCCAACGCCTTTGCCTCGTGGCTAACCAAGATCTGGCAGCGTGGTAGCCGAGCAGTATTAGCAGAGTATGTCGCGACCAATTCATTGTCGCACTAACTTCGCGTTAATTCGATCAATGGTTCGCGGACACACATTGTTGTTTTAGGATGGAACGGCAATGTCCGCTTCAGACACTCGGCCTTCGAAAAATACTGTTACAGCCACAGCCTGCTTTCCTCCGATCCCGCAAAACATCGAATGACCGACAAGGCACCAAATACCAAAATGACCAAAAGCAGAAATGTGCGACATAAAACTCGACTCAAACCGACTTACGAGCACTGCCAATTGAGCACAATTCCTTTATATTGTTAAATTTCAATATGTTGACAATAGACCCTGCCACTCCAGCCACAAATTCACGAAAACCAGTGAAACCTAGGGGCAAAATCAGTGCCTGACACGCAGTGTGTACCAGTCCTCAGTCACTGTAGATTAGAGTGCGACGCACGCCATTGCGCAGAAGCGCGCTGACACGTCTGGTCAATATCTAAATTCAGTTCTGATCTTTGAATGCGTCGAGCGGCCGGTCGAAATGGCACCGGAGAGAAAAATCGTGCTCGTTCGGTCCAGCATGTGAGGACGCGGAGTTGAATTGGCAACTTGATGCGCCGCTGAGAACCGAGGTTTCAAGCACCAGACAAACTCAAATCTTAAGTCGCGATCACGCCAGGCGAATTGAATCTTACCTGACTGGGCCAAGCCCCATCCGACCGCGTGCAGTTAGCGACGCATCGATTGTCCGTTGTGGAACAAGTGCACCTTTTCCGGAGGGGCAGTGACGGATACGCTTTGCCCTCGCAGATTGCGCTGAACTCCCGGCAGTTTAGCGATCACTGCCTCTCGTCCCCCGGGCGCTGCAAAGTAAAGCAATGTAACCTCACCCAGAGCTTCGGTGAAATCCACAACACCTGAGTAGATCGCGCCGGCCTCAGTCATCTCCAGATCTTCGGGCCGAACGCCGATATTGACCTGTTTGCCTTCATCCGCTGCCTCTGTCTGGATGGATGAGACCGCAACACCGCCGTCGTCCAGTGTTACGGTCGTCGTCTCTCCGGTCGAGGTGATAGTACCCGGCAACAGGTTCATTGCAGGCGAGCCAATGAACTGCGCGACGAATTCATTGTCAGGCGTCTCATACAATTCCAGCGGAGTACCAACCTGCGCAATTCCTTTGTTGGCCAGAACGACGATGCGGCTGGCGAGCGTCATCGCCTCAACCTGATCGTGGGTGACGTAGATCATCGTGCTGTCAGGCATCGCTTCTTTCAGACGAGCGATCTCGATCCGCGTCGCTACGCGCAGGGCAGCATCCAAGTTCGAAAGCGGCTCGTCGAACAGATAGACCTTCGGATCGCGAACAATGGCACGACCGATAGCTACGCGTTGGCGCTGACCGCCGGACAACGCTTTGGGCAGGCGATCTAACAAGGGCTCAAGCTGCAAGATCTGCGCCGCACGCTCCACTGCGGCATCAACCTCGGCACTGGGCAACTTGGCGATCTTGAGCGCGAAGGCCATGTTCTCGCGCACCGTCATATGCGGATAAAGCGCATAGGACTGGAACACCATCGCGATGCCTCGCTGTGCGGGTGGTACGTCATTGACCACCTGCCCTTCGATCTCAAGCGTTCCGCCCGTGATCTTTTCAAGACCCGCGATCATCCGCAGCAGAGTAGACTTGCCGCAACCTGATGGGCCGACGAAGACAATCAATTCGCCTTGCTCGATCTCGAGATCGATATGCTTCAGAACATCGACCGGGCCATAGGATTTGGCCACATCTGTAAGCTTGAGTTCCGACATGGTTTACCTCTTTTCCCGAGCCAATAGACCGAATTGAGCGGCGTTCAGCATCAACGTGCCTTCCCCGCGAACGCCGCCCAACTCCTCCCCGATTACTTTCCAGTCGCCTTCTGGCAGGGTCACGTCCATCGGATCGCCACCCAGATTGAAGGCGCAGAAGACCTGCTCTGCTTCATCCTCGCGGATGAAGGTCAAGACCGAACCGATTTGTGACATCCCTGTCTGCTTGCCGGACATCAGTGCCGAGTGCGAATGGCGCAAAGCAATCGCATGGCGGTAGTGGTGCAGCATCGACGCCGGGTCTTGTTCCAACCGGTCCACCGCCCGCTCAGCTTGAGTGGCACTGACCGGCAACCAGGGGCGACCCGCGCTGAACCCGGATTGTTCGTCCTGCGCGGCCCAGACCATTGGTGTGCGACATCCGTCACGGCCTTTGAATTCAGGCCAGAATTCGATGCCATAGGGGTCTTGCAAATCCTCGAACGCAACATCCGCCTCGGGCAGACCCAGTTCCTCTCCCTGATACAGGCAGGCCGAGCCACGCAGGCACATCATGAGAACAGCGTGCTGCCGGACAGCTGCATCGTCCAAACCCCAACGCGAAGTATGGCGTTGCACGTCGTGGTTCGAGAAGGCCCAACAGGGCCATGCATCACCCGCCTTGTCCTCAAGCTGGTCAAAAACCTGCTTTGCGTAAGTTGCCGTCAAAGCCCGCTTTTCAAGGAATTCGAAAGCATAGCACATGTGCATCCGCTTATCACCACTGGTGTATTCCCCCATGATCTCCAACCCGCGCTGTGCGTCACCGACCTCACCCAGACAGGCGCGGCCTTCATATTCGTCAGTCAGGGCGCGCAGCCGTTCTAGGAAGGCGATATTCTCGGGCTGGCTTTTGGAATAGAGGTGGTCCTGATGGTTATACGGGTTCACCATCGGGGCAATTGACGCGTTGCGTTGATCCATCGGCAGGCCGGGATTGTCGCGCAACTGAGCGTCGTGGAAATAGAAGTTGATCGTGTCCAGACGAAACCCATCGACTCCCAAATCCAACCAGAACCGAGCGACATCCAGCAGGACATCCTGAACATCTTTGCAATGGAAATTCAGATCGGGCTGTGACGTGAGGAAGTTGTGCAGATAATACTGCAGACGCCTCGCATCCCACTGCCAGGCCGAGCCGCCAAAGATCGAAAGCCAGTTATTCGGAGGTGTCCCGTCCGGCTTGGGATCAGCCCAGACATACCAATCGGATTTCGGGTTCTCGCGGCTGGCGCGGCTTTCACTGAACCATGGATGCTGATCCGACGTATGCGAAAGCACGAGGTCGATCATCACCTTCAGCCCATGCGCATGAGCCTGATCCAAAAGTTCTTTGAAATCCGCCATGGTGCCGAACATCGGATCGACATCGCGGTAGTCGCTGACGTCATAACCGAAATCCTTCATCGGAGATTTGAAGAACGGCGATATCCAGATCGCATCAACCCCCAGCGAGGCGATGTAGCCTAGCCGCTGGGTGATACCCTTCAGATCTCCGATCCCGTCGCCGTTGCTGTCCTGAAAGCTGCGCGGATAGATCTGATAGATCACCCCGCCCCGCCACCAGTCGGACGACGTCTTGGTTGTTTCGAATGCTGTCGCGTTGGTCTGCACGTTCATCACACGCCCTTATTTTACGGAACCGGCCAGCAAGCCGCGAACCAGATATTTCTGCATTGCAAAGAAGACGGCCAGCGGCACCGCGATTGAGACAAATGCCGCCGTGGCCAAGATTTCCCAGTTACCGCCCCGTGTACCCAACAGCTCGACGATGCGGTTCGTCATGACCGTGGTCTGGCCGCTGGCGTCAATCAGGAACACTTTGGCGACCAGCAGGTCGTTCCACGTCCAAAGGAATTGGAAGATCGCGAAAGAGGCCAGTGCCGGAAAGCTGAGCGGCAGGATCAGTTTTGTAAAAATCTGAAACTCGGTCGCACCATCGACCCGCGCGTTCTCGATCAAATCGCGCGGCAGCCCGGCCATGTAGTTGCGCAATAGGTAGATCGCCAATGGCATCCCGAACCCGGTATGGGCCATCCAGACTCCCAGATATCCTTTGCCAATACCGATATTGAGATGCAGCTTCAGCAAAGGGATCAGTGCCAATTGCAATGGCACCACCAACAGGCCAACAACCGCAGCAATCAGCAGCGCCCGCCCAGGGAAATCCATCCAGGCCAGCGCATAGGCCGCAAAAGCCGCAACAAGGATCGGGATGATCGTCGCCGGGATCGTTACCGTCAGAGTATTAAAGAAGGCCTTGCCCATACTGTCTGAACTATTTGCGTTGAACAGAACATGGGCATAGTTCTCGAAGGTGAATTCAGGTGGCAGAGTCGTGGTCACAAAGACACGGGGGCCGCGCTTACCGGAAAACTCTTCAGTGTTCTCCATGCGATAGTCGCCATTGGCTTGAACCGTGATCGTCCCGCCGCGACGCAGCTCGGCTGTTTCACCCGGAGCAAAGGCATCAATCTCGCGGGAATTCACACCCCATCGCGAAATGTCCGAGGCCCGCTCACCATCGAAGATATTGCCTTCAATCACATAGAGACCATCCTGCAAAACTTGCGTTTCAGGTGCAGCCGCGCGCAGAGTCAGGTTCTGCTCAGACGGGAAGAGGGCCCGCCACCAACCGCTACTGGCAATTTGATCTCCTGTTCTGAAGGACGAAATCAACAAACCCAGTGTAGGGAATACCCAAAGCACCACAAGCAGCACGACCGAAGCGTGGACAACCCATCTGAGGGCTGGGCGGGTTCCTGCAATATCGCTCATATCCCCAACCTCCTACTGCATTTCTTTGCGCGCATTGCGCACGTTCCAGATCAGGATCGGTGTCACCAGCAACATGATCACCATGGCGGATGCCGACCCCACGCCCCAGTCATTGGCGCGGAACATCTTGTCGTACATGTAATTGGCCAGAACCTGCGTCTCCCACTGGCCGTTGGTCATGGCAAAGACGATGTCAAAGACCTTGAGCACCACGATGGTGATGGTGGTCCAGACAACCATGATCGTCGTTTTGATCTGTGGCACCTTGATCTTAAAGAAAATCTGAAACGGGTTGGCCCCGTCCAAAATGGCGGCCTCAATGGTCTCTTCCGGGATACCGCGCAAGGCAGCAGACAAGATGACCATGGCAAAGCCGGTTTGAATCCAGACCAGCACAATCATCAGGAAAAAATTGTTCCAGAATGGAAGCGTCAGCCAAGTATGCGTCTCGGTTCCACCAAAGAAGATATAGATCGCGTTCAGAACGCCGATCTGATCCTGATCGGGTGGGCGCGCGTCATAGACCAATTTCCAGATCACCGAGGCACCCACGAAGGAAATCGCCATCGGCATAAAGATCAGCGACTTAGCGACATTGCCCCAACGAATGCGATCCGTGAGCTGCGCGACTAACAGGCCAAAGGCAGTGGACATCGCAGGCACAACAATCAGCCACAGCATGTTGTTGCGCATTGCCTCCCAGAATTTGGGCTCGGCGAGCATTTGGGAGTAGTTATCGAAACCCGCCCATTCGTATCCGCCACCGGCTACGCGATCGGTCAGCGAAAGGCGCAGTGTTTCGAATACCGGATAGGCAAGATAGACCCCAAGCGCGAGGATCGCGGGAAGCAGGAACAACCAGGGCCGGATCATGTTCGCGCGGTTGATATTACGCCCCGCATTAGGACCACGCGCAGGAAACAGGACCTTATCCAAGAACTGGTTGGACAGATAGAAATAGCCCACGCATCCCGACACACCGATTACGATTGTTAGCAGGCCCTGAATTGCCGGATTCATGGCGTCCTCTCCCTTGCTAGGGTTCCGGGCAACCTGAATGATAGGTTGCCCAAAGGTTCAGTGGTTTACTTGAGTGCGTCCCAGGACGACTGGATTTCGCTGGTGACATCTTCGGCAGATTTACCTCCGGTGTAGTCGACCATGCCGGTCCAGAATGTACCCGCACCCACGGCGCCCGGCATCAGGTCAGATCCATCAAATCGGAAGGTCGTCGCACCCAATAGAATGTCTCCCAGACCACGCAGAGTATCGTCCTTGTAGGCTTGGGTGTTCACGCCTTTATGCGGGGTCAAGAAACCGGTTTGCGCCATCATCACCTCATGCGCGATTGGCTGTTTCAGGAACTCCATGAACACGCTAGTCGCATCCGAGGGATTACTGACGGCCATCAACGTACCACCGCCTAGAACCGGGTTACCCAAGTCTTTGTCAGCGAAAGACGGCATGTAGAAGAAGTCTGCATCGAGACCGAACTCAACATCTTCGGGGAAAAAGGCCGGAACGAACGAGGCCTGACGGTGCATGTAGCATTGCGGCGGCGATGAGAACATGCCTTTGGGGCTGTCGCGGAAGTCAGTCGAGGCCACGGCTCCTGCCCCACCAGAAACCTTCGCGTCATCGCGTGCAAACCAGCCGAATTCTTCGATTGCGGCGATCACGCGTGGATCATCAAACGGCATCTCATTTGTCACCCACTGGTCATAAACTTCAGGCGGCTGCGTCCGCAGCATCATGTCTTCCACCCAGTCAGTCGCTGGCCAGCCCGTGGCGGCACCCGATCCTAGACCAATGCACCAAGGTGTCTCACCGTCAGCGACGATCTGTTCGGTCAGTGCTTTCAGTTCCTCCATGGTCGTTGGCACTTCGTACCCGGCATCCTCGAAGTTCTCCGGATTGTACCAAACCAGAGATTTGACGTTCACGTTGTAGAAGAAGCCGTACATCTGGTCATTGCCATCGGCATCTTCATAGGTGCCTAGGTCAACCCATGAATTTCCGGCCGCATAGTTGTCGCCAACCCAACTGGCCATGTCTTCACCCAAAGGCGTTAGTTGTCCTTTGGAGGCCATGATCGCCGCCAGTCCGGGTTGAGGGAATACGGCGATGTTCGGGGCGGAACCCGCTTCGGCATCGATAACAATCTGCTGCTCGAAACTGTCAGAGCCAGTGTAGATCACATCCGCGCCGGTCGCCGCCTCGAAATAGGCGGTCATGTTGTTGAAATAACCATCTTCCGGCGTCAACCAAGGACCAGCGATAGTAACGGTCTGACCGCTCAGATCAGGCGCACTTTCAGCCCAGGCATTATAGCTATCCCAGTTGAACGGCCCTTCACCAGGTGTGAAGGCCAAGTCTTCGGCATACGCGGTCCCTGCAAGCAGAGCGGTCACTGCCGCACCTGCATAAAGCGAGCGTTTCATGAATTTTCCTCCCAGACTTTACGGCGCAAACGAGATTCGTTTTCAAAGCGCTTTGGATAGATCGCTTTATCCGCTAACATTCCGAGTCTGCCAACATCTTGCAAATAGTTGCCGTAATATTGAGTTATTAGGCTCAAATATCAAAACGGGTTGACGGAACCTGAAATTCCAAACAAAACAATAGGACCGCAACTTGAAAGCGCTTTGAATACTATGAACCTAAAGAAACTCTCAGAGATTCTTGGTCTTTCACAGACAACCGTCAGCCGAGCGCTGAACGGTTATCCCGAAGTGAATGAGGAAACGCGTATCCGGGTTCAGGCTGCCGCTACTAAACACGGATACCGCCCAAATAGCCGCGCCAAAGGACTGGCGACAGGGCGATCCATGGTAATTGGGCACGTGATCCCGTTCTCTTCTCAGCACGAGATGGTCAATCCGATATTTGGTGATTTTGTTGCAGGTGCTGCGCGCACTTACGCGCAGAATAACTATGATATGATGTTCACGCACGCGCCTGACACCTCAGTCGAAGACTCCTATCGAAGCCTGTTCAACCGAGGGGTTGTGGACGGCGTCGTGCTTCAAGGCCCCAAAGTCAACGAGCCGCGGATATCCGCCCTGTCGCAAATGGGGGTGCCGTTCATTGTACATGGTCGTTCTACGGGTGCCGACGTTCCTTACGACTGGATCGACGTGAACAATCAGCGCTCATTCGAGAGGGCGACACAATTTTTGATCGATCTCGGCCACCGGCGCATTGCACTGATCAACGGGCTGGAAGAGATGGACTTTGCTCAGCGCCGTCGGAATGGATACGTCTCAGCATTAAAACACACAGGAATTGAGATTGCGCCGGAGCTGTTGCGCAGCGCCGAGATGACAGAAATTTACGGGCATCAAACCGCCTGCGACATGCTGGATCTGGACGATCCACCGACGGCCATTCTGGCCTCGTCAATCATCTCAGCCGTTGGTGTCCGGAGGGCCCTGGAAAATCGCGGCCTGAAGATGGGGCGGGATATTTCAGTCATCGCGCACGATGACGAACTGTCCTACATGCGCAACGGCATAGATGTACCGATATTCACCGCCACGCGGTCCTCGGTCAGACATGCCGGAGAGTTGGCTGCTGAAATGCTGATTGGACGGATCAACGCCCCCAACGACCCACCCAAAACGCGCCTGTTAGAGGCCGAGCTTGTTGTTGGCAGCTCAACCGGTCCAGCTCCACAAAGGATGTGAAATGAAACACAAACGCTCGGATTTTCCGGTTGATTTTCAGTTTGGCGTTGCAACGTCGGCCTACCAGATTGAGGGTCATGCTCAGGGTGGCGCAGGAAAGACCCATTGGGACAGTTTTGCGGCCACTCCGGGAAACGTCGTAAACGCTGAAAACGGCGATTTGGCCTGCGACCACTACAATCGATATGAACAGGATTTGGATCTGATCCAGGACGCTGGGTTCGACTGCTATCGTTTCTCGACCAGCTGGGCTCGAATCTTGCCCGAGGGACGCGGGCCAGCCAATCAACAAGGCCTTGATTTCTATGATCGTTTAGTTGACGCCCTACTTGAACGCGGCATCAAACCCTGCGCAACGCTGTATCACTGGGAACTCCCCTCGCCGCTTGCTGACTTTGGCGGCTGGCGAAACCGAGATATCGCGAATTGGTTCGCTGATTTTACAGAAATCATCATGGGCCGTATCGGCGATCGCATGTTCAGCGTGGCATCCATCAACGAGCCGTGGTGCGTAAGCTGGCTCAGTCATTTCGAGGGCCAACATGCCCCTGGCCTGCGTGATATCCGCGCCACCGCCCGCGCCATGCATCATGTCTTGCTTGCCCATGGTCGCGCAATCGAGGTTATGCGTGGATTGGGCATGTCCAATCTGGGTGCGGTGTTCAATCTGGAATGGTCGGAACCTGCCGATGATAGCACCGAAGCACATTCTGCGGCGGCCCTATATGACGGGATCTACAACCGGTTCTTCTTGAGCGGGGTCTTTAACAAATCCTACCCCGAGAATGTTCTGGAGGGTTTAGCACCGCACCTACCCAAAGGTTGGCAGGACGATTTTGAGACCATCGGCAGTCCGGTCGATTGGTGCGGGCTGAATTTCTATACGCGCAAGCTGATTACACACTCTGACTCGGCCTGGCCCGCTTTAAAAGAGGTTCCAGGCCCGCTGCCCAAAACGCAGATGGGGTGGGAAATTGATCCTGCGGCGCTTTCGCGATTTCTGATCCGAACTGCACGCGATTACACGGGCGATCTATCGATATATGTCACTGAAAACGGTATGGCGAGCGCTGAGCGCCAACAGGATGAAGACCGAATTGATTATCTGGATCAACATCTGGCTGAAGTACGCCGGGCTTTGGATCACGGTGTGCCGATCAAAGGATATTTTGTCTGGTCGTTGCTGGACAATTACGAATGGGCGCTGGGGTATGAAAAACGCTTCGGACTGGTCGATGTAGATTTCAAAACGTTGGAGAGAACACCCAAAGCATCATATTTTGCCTTGAAAAACGCGTTGACGCAAAGCTAACGCACTCTAGTCCTGCAGGGTCAGCACCGGCTGATCGCGATACACTGTATAGCTGAAGGCGCCTTCGACCGAAATCAAACTGACGTCGAGTTTCTGAGCGTCGGGAAATAATTCAAAATAGGTGAACCGGATCGACGTCACCAAATCTATTTCCTCGCATTCCAACACATAGTCCGCTTGAAATTCGGCGTGTTCTCTGGTGTGACTTTCGGTTTTGTCATCCACTTGCCCAAAACCAACCCCAACAAGGGCCACATTCGCAGACGCGGTTTCACATCCAGCTTCTGATGGCAAATTGAACAACCTCAACGGTTCTGAGAGATCCGAGATCGCGGCCGCAACTTCTGCCCGTTCTTCGTCGTTTTCTGCTGAGTGCTCAAAGCCCACAACATCCATGCCCGGGGCCGCAAGAATCACGGTGAACTCATTGCTATCCATTGATATTGCCACTCGCCCAACACCGTGGGTATGCGCTTCGACCGCAGCCAACTTTTGAGCCATTGGTATGGCTGGCAAGAGCATTAACAGTACTGCCGCGCATTTCATCTCAATCACCATTAAACAAACAAATCTCATAATATTTTAGTCTAATTACCCTCCTGCGCAATTGGCTTACATGCATTTCAACCCCACCAGATATGGGGAGGCAAATTCAGACCTTATATCTGACAATAAAAGTCAGGTTGACTTTGTTGACTAATTAACTCAGATATTTCCGCGTCCACCCCGTAACTGTGCGGGAACCGAACCCGTTGAGAAGGAATGAATTCCAAATGGCCAAATTATTCACTGCGACCAGCGCCCTTACGTTGAGCATCGCAAGTGCAGCTGTCGCCGACGCCCCGTCTAAAGCAGATATTCTGAGCACCTATGCTAACATCGCGGAAGCAAAATATGACGACAGCCTGATTGCGGCAAAGACGCTGCAGGCTGCCGTTAATGCGCTGATTGCCGATCCGTCGGACGCAACGCTGACCGCAGCACGCGCTGCATGGGTCGCCGCGCGCGTGCCTTATCAGCAGACCGAGGTTTATCGCTTTGGCAACGCTATCGTCGACGACTGGGAAGGCAAAGTGAATGCTTGGCCCTTGGACGAAGGCCTGATCGACTATGTGGACGCGTCGTACGGAGGCCCGAGCGATGAGAACGAGTTCGCCGTGCTGAACGTCATCGCTAACCCCAGCTTTGAATTGTCTGGTGAAACCATCGACGCAGGCGAAATCACCCCTGCTCTTTTGTCGGATACGTTGCACGAGGCTGACGGGATCGAGGCCAACGTCGCCACCGGCTATCACGCCATTGAATTCCTGCTGTGGGGTCAGGACCTGAATGGCCATGGCGCTGGCGCAGGAAATCGTCCTTATACCGACTATGTAGACGGTGACGGCTGCACTGGCGGTAATTGCGATCGTCGGGCCCAGTATCTGAGCGCCGCAACCGATCTGCTGATCAGCGATCTGGAATGGATAACCGCCCAGTGGGCCGAAGGTGGCGAAGCGCGCGCAGCTCTTGCCTCGGACGAGACTGCCGGTGTCAGCGCGATCCTGACCGGCATGGGCTCACTATCCTATGGTGAGCAGGCGGGTGAACGCATGCGCTTGGGCCTCATGCTGAACGATCCCGAAGAAGAGCATGATTGCTTTGCCGACAACACCCATAACAGCCACTATTACGATGGTCTGGGCATCCAGAACGTGTATCTGGGAAGCTACACCCGTATCGATGGCACTCCGGTATCGGGTGCATCGTTGTCCGATCTGGTTGTCGCAACCGATCCGTCTTTGGATGCAGAGATGAAAGCCAAGCTCGCGAGCACCATGAAAGCTTTGGGCAACATCAAGTCGACCGCCGAGGCTGGATTTGCTTATGACCAGATGCTGGAGCGCGGCAACGAAGGCGGTGAAGCTCTGATCATGGGTGGCGTGAATGGACTGATCGACCAAACCAAAACCATCGAACGTATCGTGACCCTACTGGAACTTGACCAGATCGAGTTCGAAGGCTCGGACAGCCTGGATAATCCTGACGCGGTATTCCACTAAACGCTATGGCCGGGCGCGATTGAATTGCGCTCGGCCCTTTCTACGAAATGGGTGTGGCGTCTTGACACTGGACGCAAAACAAAAAACCAACTATTTTACTAAGAAAAACGAATTCAGGCTGAGTCGCCATGATTGTATGCCACTGTACTAATATCTCAGACCACGACATCCGCGCCACGATCAGCTGGATACGCACCGCAGACCCGCAGACCATAATCACCCCTGGCAAGATCTATCATGCCCTTGGTAAATCAGCGGATTGCGGCGGATGCATGCCTCTTTTCCTAGACACAATGCGTTCTGACGATAATCTGGAAGTCCCCATGCAGCTTCGAACATTGCGGTCCGGAGCATCACAGGAGAAGTCACATGAAAGGCGATCCCAAGGTTATCGAATATCTCAACAAATCACTGCGGCATGAACTAACGGCTGTTAGCCAATACTGGTTGCACTATAGGCTTCAGGAAGATTGGGGCCTTGGCCATATGGCCAAGAAAAGCCGCGAAGAATCCATCGAAGAGATGGAGCACGCGGATAAACTGATCGAACGCATTATTTTTCTCGAAGGTCACCCCAACCTGCAAAAACTTGATCCCTTGCGGATCGGCCAGACACCCAAGGAAACTCTTGAATGCGATCTGGCAGCCGAAATTGATGCAAGAGCTCTCTATAAGGAAGCGCGCGAGTATTGCCGGGATGCCGGCGACTACGTGTCGATGTCTCTGTTTGAGAAATTGATGTCCGATGAAGAGGACCATATCGACTTTCTCGAAACGCAGCTCGACCTCTATGAAAGGATTGGCGAAGCCAACTATGCGCAACTCAACGCATCAACCATGGACGAGGGCGAGTAGGCTCGCCCTGGCATCGGTGGCCGCACTGTCGGCCACCCCCTCCCTCGCGACCGAGCTACGGGACCCACATCTAAACTTCATTCCCAGAACAGACGAAGAGCGTGCGCGGATTGCTGCGGTGACAGCCTCACCCGAAAAGTTCAGTGCACCCCAGCGGTTCGAAGAATTATCCGCTGGCGCGGCGACTGTACGCGTTCGTACCGATGCCGATGCGTTTTCTCAGCCCTCCGCCAACATCAGTTTCGAACAGGAACTGGATTTCAAAGTAGGCAATGGATTGTTCAAGAAAATCTGGGTCTCATCGCCCTCCTCAACACTGGCTACAGATGGGTTGGGCCCGCTTTATAACGCCCGCTCGTGCCAGCGGTGCCACATCAAGGATGGGCGCGGCCATACACCTAATGGACCGGATGACAACGCCGTCTCGATGTTTCTACGGGTCTCGATTCCCGGCAACCCAGAGGATGCTCCTGCCGAGATTGAGGACTATATCGCCACCTTGCCCGACCCGAATTATGGCGGGCAGATGCAGGATTTCGCACTGGCCGGCCATCCGGCAGAATATCGGTTGAACATCACATACGAAGAAGTCCCAATCGAGCTGTCCGAAGGTGAAATTGCTTCGCTTCGCCGCCCGACCTACCATGCGGCCGACTTGGGGTATGGCCCATTGCATCCCGACGCCATGCTCAGCCCCCGAGTTGCGCCGCAGATGATCGGCTTGGGATTGCTCGAATCCATCCCGGTTGAGGACCTGTTGGCACGGGCCGATCCTGATGATGAAGATGGCGATGGGATATCGGGACGACCGAACATCGTGTGGTCGTTAGAATTTGGCGAACCGATGATGGGCCGCTTTGGCCACAAAGCCGGAATGCCTACGGTGATGGAGCAATCATCGGCGGCCTTCGCGGGTGATATTGGCATTTCTAGCCCGCTTTACCCTGCCCCCTTCGGCGATTGCACCGAGCTGCAGACCAACTGCATAGATGCCCCGCACGGTGACACTGATGTGCGCGGGTTTGAGATTGACCAAATCGGCATGGATCTCGTCGCTTTTTACAGCCGCAATTTGGGTGTCCCCGCCCGGCGTGAAACTGATGATCCAAAGGTTCTGCGCGGCAAAGAAGTATTCCACACATCTGGCTGTGCCTCTTGTCACACACCTGCCTATGTTACCCATCGAATGCCCGACCGACCCGAACACAGTTTTCAATTGATCTGGCCCTACACTGACCTGCTGCTGCACGACATGGGTGAAGGACTGGCCGATAACCGCCCCGAGGCCCGCGCCACGGGCCGTGAATGGCGTACTCCGCCGCTGTGGGGGATTGGATTGACAGAACGTGTCTCGGGCCACACCCAATTCCTGCACGACGGTCGGGCACGCTCTCTGCTCGAGGCTGTCTTATGGCATGGCGGAGAGGCCCAAACCGCCCGCGACACGGTGGTATCAATGCCCAAGTCTGACCGTGATGCGCTGATCCAATTTCTAGAGAGCCTATAGTTGATGCGAAGCCTTACCCTATTTACCGCTTTGTTGATCCCATTCGGCGCTTATGCGCAGGATCGCGCGCCGATTCTGATGGATGTGACTGAAACACATATCCTGCCGCGCTTTGCGCAATTGGCGGATGCGACTAACACCTTGGCCACCACCGTGCAGGCCGATTGTGAGCCACAATCGGATACCCTGCGTGCAGCCTATTCTGCAGCATTCGATAGCTGGATCTCAGCCAGTCATTTGCGGTTCGGTCCAACCGAGACGGATGATCGGGCCTTTGCCATGGCCTTCTGGCCCGACACCAAAGGTTTCACACCAAAAACCCTGTCCCGGCACATCGAAGACGAAGACACAGCTGTCGAGTCGCCTGCCGCATATGCCGAAACGTCGATTGCCGGGCGCGGATTTCTGGCGCTTGAACGAATGCTGTACGATCCAGCCATGGCCGAACAAGGCAACGCCGCCTATCGCTGCGCGCTGATCCGCGCCATCGCTACCGACATTGATCGGAATGCAGATGCAATGAACGCCGATTGGCAGAGTTTCACACCCAATCTGACCCAACCGGGTGACAACAGCCCCTATCGCTCGGACGATGAGGCGATGCAGGAACTGTACCGGGCGCTAACAACAGGCCTCGAATTCACCGCTGATACGCGGCTTGGTCGCCCCTTGGGCACATTCGAACGTCCTCGTCCAAACCGCGCCGAAGCGCGCCGGTCAAAGCGATCATTGCGCCATGTGGAGCTATCATTGATCGCGCTACGCGATCTGGCCGCCCGCCTGTCCTTTGACCACCCCGAAATCGCAGCTGATCTTGATACAGCCTTTGCACAGGCAATTGATAGGGCTCAGTCGCTGGATGACCCCGTCTTTGCCAAGGTCGACACACCGCAGGGCCGCATCCGGGTCGAAGCGTTGCAACAATCGATCCACAAGATTCGCGAGATCGCCTCAACCGAGCTTGGTCCAACGCTCGGCATCAGTGCTGGGTTCAACTCACTGGACGGAGACTGAGCTTTGACCAACCGGCGCAATTTCCTTGCAGGTCTTGCCGCTGCCAGCCTGACGCCCGCATCCGGCTGGTCATCGGTGGGCGCGCCTGTTTATCTTGCCGCCGGGCTATTCCCCGATGGCAGCTATCGGCTTTCCGGGCTGGACAACGCAGGCGCCATCTTGTTCTCGATCCCTCTGCCATCACGAGGCCATGCTGCGGCTGCCCATCCGTCCAAGGCGCAAGCCGTCGCCTTTGCACGCCGTCCGGGCACATTCGCCGTTGTGATCGATTGCAAAAGCGGCCGCGTCATCAAACGACTGACAGCCCCAAATGGCCGCCACTTCTACGGGCACGGAACATTCTCGTCCGATGGCACACGGTTCTTCACGACCGAGAACAAATTTGAAGCCGCAGAAGGCGTCATAGGCGTTTGGGACGCCAACAAATTTACTCGGATTGGAGAGTTCGCCTCGGGCGGTGTTGGTCCCCACGACATAAGGCTTATGCCCGGCGTTGACATGCTTGTTATTGCCAATGGCGGTATCGAAACCCACCCCGATACCGGCCGAACAAAGCTTAACTTGCCTACAATGTTACCCAATCTCGCCTATGTCGACATATCGGGTTCGGTATTGGCAAAAGTGGAGTTAACCGGCGCGCAGCACAAAAACTCGATCCGTCATCTTGCTGTGCGTGGCGATGGTCTTGTGGGTTTCGCGATGCAATGGCAGGGCAATCAGACCAAGCACCCACCCTTGTTGGGCTTGCACAAACTTGGCGAAATCCCTCGCCTGCTTTCCGCCCCTGAAAGACAGCAAAGCGACTTGCAGGGGTATGCTGGCAGCATCGCGTTCTCCACCGATGGACATTCAGTTGCAATAACCTGCCCCAGAGGCAACACGCTACATCGCTTCGATGTGACGAGCGGTGCTTTAATGAATGCCTACACGCTTGAGGACGTCTGCGGATTAGGCGCTGGCGCAGAAGGTTTGGTATTCACCACCGGTACCGGTGCCTTTGGGTCTCTGAATGCCGCGCACGCCAAAATCTCGTCTCGGCAGGATTGCCAATGGGACAACCATTTGATCCCAATCCAAACAACCGATTAATACGCAGCGAGAATCCGATTCGCAGTTTATGCTTGGACGAATCGAACCGCTACCGTATTGGCAGGCGCGAAACCTGCACCCTGATTCCAAGGATAAACCTGATTGAAACAACCGCCCATCGCACCGCATTCCATCTACGGGGTTGAGAAATGGGGCAAAGGCCTCATTGAGGTGACGGATCAGGGCGAGATCGGTCTACGTAATCCGATGGTTCCTGATGCCACTGCGATTAGCCTGCCGGGTATCCTAAGTGACTTGGATGATCGGGGCATCAAGGCGCCGATGGTGCTACGTGTGGCGTCTTATCTGGAACATGAGATCGCGCATTTGAATGAAAGTTTCCGCGACGCAATCAAGCGCGTTGACTACAAAGGCCAATATCGCGGCGTTTTCCCGATCAAGGTGAACCAGCAGGCTCAGGTCGTCGATCGGATCGTCGAGTTCGGCAAGAAATACAATTATGGGCTTGAGGCCGGTTCCAAACCCGAACTGGTCGTCGCGCTGGCCCACCGCTTGGCCTCTGAGGCGCTCATTGTCTGCAACGGCGTCAAGGACGCCGAGTTCATCCAGCTCGCAATCCTCAGCCGCAAGATCGGTTTCAATACGGTCATCGTTCTGGAAAGCCCAAAAGAGGCTGACACGGTTATCCAGGTATATAACGAGCTTGGCATCGAGCCCTTGATCGGCGTACGGGTCAAGCTGACCAATCAGATCAGCGGCAAATGGGAAGAAAGTTCGGGCGACCGATCCGCCTTTGGGATGAACACCGACCAACTGGTTGCCACAGTGGACAAGCTGCGTGACGCCGGCCTGCTGCATTGCCTGAAGCTGCAGCACTCACATCTGGGCTCACAGGTACAGGACGTCAACGACGTGCGCCGCGCTGTAGGCGAGGCGTGCCGCTACTATACCGAACTCACGCGCGAAGGCGTACCGCTCACCCATTTGGACCTAGGCGGCGGTATGGGTGTGGATTATACCGGCGAAAAGAAAGCCGCAGAAAATTCAATCAATTATACGGTTGAAGAATACTGCGCAAACGTGGTCGAAACTGTGGCCTATGCCATGGACGAAGCTGAAATCGATCATCCTACGCTTATCACTGAAAGCGGGCGGGCAGTCGTGGCCACATCTTCGATGCTGGTCTTTAATGTTCTGGAGAGTACGCTTTACGACGCCCCGATCGGTCCCGAAGTCGAAGCTGATGATCATCATATGGTCTCGGATCTCGCTGCAGTTCATGGCTATCTAAGCAGCGATCGGCTGCAGGAATGCTGGAACGACGCCACCTTCTACCGCAACGAGCTGCGCGCGCTCTTCCGGCGAGGCTATGTCGACCTGCGCCAGATGGCCCGTGCTGAACGGATCTACCTGTCGCTTATGGCACGCCTAAAGTCTCTGGCTGCAAATGATGATCTGGAGTCGGATGTGGACGACCAATTAGAGAAAGTGGCCGATATCTACCACTGCAACTTCTCACTGTTCCAATCCCTTCCTGACGTTTGGGCCATCGATCAACTTCACCCCATCGTCCCACTACAAGGCCTGAACCAAACGCCTGACCGCCGCGCCGTTCTGTCAGACATCACCTGCGACAGCGACGGCAAGATCGACCGGTTCATTCTGGCCGACGGTGTCTCACCCAGTCTGCCGGTGCATTCCCTGCCCGAAGATGATGAGTACTTCATGGGTGTATTCTTCGTTGGCGCTTATCAGGAAACCTTGGGCGATCTGCACAACTTATTCGGCGATACCAACGTCGTCACCATCGACCTGCGTGCTGACGGAGGCTTTGATCTGCTGCACGAACAAGAGGGCGACACGATCAGCCAAGTCCTGTCTTACGTGGAATTCGACCCACAGGATTGCGTCGCCGCCTTCCGCAAAATGGTGGACGAGGCGATCTCGACCGGTACTCTGAAAGCCAAGGACCGCAAAACCCTGATGAGCGCCTATCGCGACTCGATCAACGGCTACACCTATTACGAATAAAAAGGAGACAGACCATGGGCAAAACACTGGTTGTCGGCGCGGGCGGCGTATCTCACGCTGCAGTGCACAAGATGGCGATGAATTCGGACATTTTTACCGAAATCACCTTGGCAAGCCGCACAAAATCGAAATGCGACGCCATCGCCAAGGCGGTGAAAGAGCGTGTGGGCGTCGATATCAAGACCGCCGAACTGGACGCTTACAAGGTCGAAGACACGGTCAAGCTGATCAAGGAAACCGGCGCAGAAATCCTTGTGAACCTCGCCCTGCCCTATCAGGATCTGGTGCTGATGGACGCGTGCCTTGAGGCGGGCATCCATTATATCGACACCGCAAATTATGAGCCCGAGGATGAGGCCAAGTTCGAATACCATTGGCAGTGGGCCTATCAGGATAAGTTCAAAGAGGCCGATCTGACAGCGATCCTCGGCTCTGGCTTCGATCCGGGCGTGACCAGCGTATTCGCCACTTGGCTGAAGAAACATAAGCTGGACACCATTCGTCAGATCGATGTGCTGGACGCTAATGGCGGCTCGAACGATCAAGAATTCGCCACTAACTTCAACCCCGAAATCAACCTGCGCGAAGTGCTGGCCGAAGTTCGTCACTGGGAAAACGGCGAATGGAAACATTCCCCTGCCATGACCCATAAGGTCGAGTTCGACTTCCCCGCCATCGGCCCCAAGAACATGTATCTAATGTATCACGAGGAACTGGAATCACTCTCGACCCACTTCCCCGAAATCGAACGCGCCCGCTTCTGGATGACCTTCGGCGATGCCTACATTACCCACGCCAAAGTGCTGGAGAATGTCGGCATGACCCGCATTGATCCGGTGATGCATGACGGCAAGGAAATCATCCCGATCCAATTCCTGAAAACTCTGCTGCCTGATCCCGGTGACCTGGGTGCAGAAACCAAAGGCAAAGCCTGCATCGGTGACATCGCCACGGGCCAGGCCAAAGACGGCTCGGGTGAGAAAACCTATTACATCTACAACATCTGCGACCACGAGGAATGCTATGCCGAGGTCGGCAGCCAAGCCGTCAGCTACACCACCGGCGTACCCGCGATGATCGGTGCCGCACAAGTGCTGAAAGGCAACTGGGTGCAGCCCGGCGTCTGGAACATGGAACAGCTCGACCCGGACAACTTCATGGACATGCTGAACGAACACGGCCTGCCGTGGCAGGTCCACGAGCTCGACGGCCCGGTCGAGTTCTGATCCCTCAGGATCGGTCTGAGCGACCGTCCTGCTTCATCTGGCCAAAAATATCCCAGGGGTACGGGGGCAGAGCCCCCGGCCTGTCTACCCAACGGAGACGCCGGTTATGTCCGACATGATGACCACGCAGGCCGGCGACGCCGGAGCCTTCCGCAAATTCGATCTCAGCCGGGTTCCCACGCCGTGCTTTGTAGTCGACGAAATAGCCGTCGAGCGGAATCTGAGCATGCTCGCCGAGATCGGCAACCGCTCAGGCGCGCATGTCCTGAGCGCGCTCAAAGCCTTCTCAATGTTCTCGCTCGCCCCATTGGTCCGCCAATACCTCGGCGGCACCTGCGCGAGCGGTATCTATGAGGCACGTTTGGGACGTGAAGAATATGGCGGCGAGGTCGCGACCTTCTGCGCCGGGTACAAAGACGCAGACATAGATGAAATTCTCACTCTGTCCGACCATATCATCTTTAACTCTCCGGCTCAGAAGGATCGCTTCCTCTTCAAAGCCCAGGCAGCAGGCGTACAGGTTGGCCTGCGTATCAACCCCGAGCACTCCGAGGGTGAGATCCCCAAATACGACCCCTGTGCGCCTTGCTCACGTCTCGGCACGCCTGTCAGCCAACTGACCGCAGACGCCCTGACCGGCGTCGATGGGTTGCACATGCACACACTCTGCGAACAGGGGTTCGAGCCCCTGCAACGAACTTGGGACGCTGTGGAACCCAAATTCGCCCCCTTCATGGACCAGCTCAAGTGGCTGAACTTCGGCGGCGGCCATCATATCACCCGCGATGACTATGACCGCGACGGGCTGGTGGCCTTCATCAAAGCCATCCGCGCAAAACACAACGTCGACGTCTATCTCGAACCCGGGGAGGCGGTGGCGTTGGACGCGGGCATTCTGATCGGAGAAATCCTCGACCTACCAACAAATGGCATGAACCTCGCAATCACCGATATTTCGGCCACCTGCCACATGCCCGACGTGATCGAAGCGCCGTATCGCCCCGCCCTGATGGACGAGGCCGCGTCAGGCCATACCTACCGTCTGGGCGGTCCGTCCTGTCTGGCCGGCGATGTGATTGGCGATTACACATGGGACAAGCCTCTGGAGATCGGCCAGCGCTTTGCTTTCCTCGATCAGGCGCATTACTCGATGGTCAAGACCAACACCTTCAACGGTGTTCCCCTGCCCACCATCGCCTTATGGAACAGCGAAACAAACGAACTGAAAATCATCAAACAGTTCGACTTTGACGACTTTAAGGACCGCCTTTCATGAGCATTTTTCTTGACAGTGAACTGACCACATCCGAGCGCACCGAGGACGGCCGCTTTCGCGTGATCCCAGTGCCTCTGGAGCGCACGGTCTCTTACGGATCCGGCACCGCAAAAGGGCCTGAGGCGATCATTGAGGCCAGCAACGAGTTGGAGCGCATCACGGGCCACGCAGAACCTTGCGTAGACGGCATTTTCACCGAAAAACCCATCGATTGCGACGCCGGCCTACCCGAAATCATGGAACGCCTCGCCCAACGCACCGAAGCTGCCATCCGTGCAGGCAAAGTGCCCGTGACCTTAGGCGGAGAACATTCGCTCAGCTACGGTGCTGTGATGGGTGTGGCACGTGCGCTAAACCACCCCATCGGCATCGTCCAGATCGACGCCCATGCCGATCTGCGCCACGCCTATCAGGGGGAAAAGCACTCCCATGCCTCGGTCATGCACCTTTTGACCGAAGAAGGCATCCGGCTGGCGCAATTCGGCGTTCGTGCCTTCTCGACCGAAGAAGCGCAGAGCCGTCTGAAGAACCGTATTTTCCATGTCGACGCCGAAGAATTGGTGACTGGTAATATCCATTCGATCGACCTGCCCGAGGATTTTCCCGAACTGATTTATGTCAGCTTTGACGTGGACGGGCTGGATCCATCACAAATGCCCGCGACCGGCACGCCCGTACCCGGAGGGCTGGGGTACTATCAGGCGCTGCACCTGGTCGAGCACGCCCTGAAGGGCCGGAAATGTGTGGGCTTCGATGTGGTCGAGTTGGCCCCAGACGGCAATGCCGCCTGGGACTTTACCGCAGCTCAGATCGTCTATCGACTGATGGCCGCCTGTTAACCTTCAGACGTCTCGTTCAACTCCATATGCCCCTCGCCCTTGTTTAAGACGCGGCGTAGCATGGGTTCAAAGAACTCCAGCGGCTTTGTTGGATAATCAGGGTCAAATGCTTTCTGATCGTATTCGTGGCAGAAATATCGGCAGTCCTCCCAATACGGGCTGTCGCGATACTTGTCGCGCGCATTCCGGTCACCACCGAGATGGTGATTATAATAATATCCCTGGAACACACAGTGGTGCTTGAGGATCCAATAGGTTCTCTCGCTTACATATGGCTTCATCATCGCAGCTGATAACTCACCGTGATTATAAGGCGACAGGATATCACCCGTGTCATGGATCAAAGCTGCTACAACCAACTCTTCATCGGCACCATCCTCATAAGCGCGTGTCGCGGCTTGCAGGCTGTGTTGGTAACGATTCACCGGATAAGGCGTCCAGTCTTCGTCTAGCGATCGGATGGCATCGAGAATACGATCTGGCAGAGCCGCGTTATAGGCCTCTTCATACTCCATGACCGCATCCCAATCGGCCTTCGTTGCCTCTTCAAAACTGGTCCAGGTGGGTTTGTGGGTTTTGTCCAGCATGGCGCGCTCCTGTGGCTGCTTTCGCGCCTAGATTAGACAGACCGATCAACAACGCAAAAGAATTCGACGCAGAAAACGCCAAGTATCATGCAGAGGAAATGGCGCCGTTGCCGGATGATTTACGTAACAAAGGGCGTCCGGCAATAGTCAGGAACAAGCCTGACAATGCGACGCCCAGTATCGCCGGAAGGTAAAGCAAAATCCACAAACGTGGATCTCCGATCACTATAGGTGAAACAAACCCCCTTACGCCTTCCAACAATACGAGAATCGTGAAGGCTCCGAGTATCTGGGGCCACAAGCCAAAACGCGAAAAACTGCCGAGCATGAGCGCCGAATAGCCGACCAAGGCAACCGCGATACAAATGGCGATCCATGAGAATCGCTGATGCAGTTCATCAACCAGATGCCCGACACTGTGATCATCTTTCACGGCAACAGCTTCCCGATCCCAGATCAGCTCGATCGTAGGTATCGCCTCAAGGCTCCGGTGGCCCATTTCCGAGTTCAGTGTCAGCTCTGAAATGTCGTAGGATGCATCTTCGAACAACGTTGATGACAACGTGTTGCCAGCCTCATCAAATCGCAGCGCAACCCCGTCTAGCATAACCAGATGAATGCCTGAGGTCTGGTTAACCAGATAAGCTGTGGTGCTGGAATAACTGACGGGATTTATAGCTTCTCGCCGGTCCGAAACAAAGACCTCGCGCAGTGTACCGTCCAGATCGATACTGCTAATATAGACGGTCACACCGTCTGCCGGGTGCAGGAATTCGCCTTCATTCAGTAGCTGAGCAGTCAAATCACCAGCGACTTCATCCTGTCTTTGTTCCAGCTGATCAACCGATGCAGGCCGAAGAAACACACTGATGACCGCCATTATCAACCCAGCGCTCAGCCCGAACATCAAAACCGCGCGCGCAAGACGCCAGGGGCTCGATCCGGTCGCCAGCATCACCGTCATCTCACTTTCCCGGCTCAAACGGTTAGTCGCATAGACAGCGGCGGCAAATACCGCCATTGGCATAACTGTCCGGATCAGTGTCGGTAGGGTTAGCGCGGTGAATTCCAGAAACACCATTGCAGACTGACCGCCGCTAATCACGCGGTCAAACAGGCTGACCGAACGTGTGATCCAGAAGACACCGACAAGGACCAGTGTGAAAAAGCCAAACAGCACCAGCAATTGCCGCAGGAAATACCCATCAAAACGCGACATACGACCTCTTGTTACTTGGCGGTTGGCGTTGCGGCGAAGCTTATGCCATTCGGGTGGCAGAGGGAACCGTGATTAAGCCCGATCAGTTGCCGGGATCAGTATGCGATGGTGCCAAAGCCAGTCCAGAATGCGAGCCGCTCGTTCGGCATCGAGTGTATCTGACCAACATGCAACGATCTTACTCGCGTTTTGTGGCCAATGTAAGCGCTGCAACAGGAGGCCAAGCGAAGCCCCCTCGAGATTTGCGACAGGGCGCTGCAGATTTGGGTGCTTCAAAACAAGTCCCGGTTCAATATGCGCGGCGACCTGAACCCCAGACGTAATCAGCCGTGTTTTCGAAGACAGGGTCAGGGGCAAATCGTTGCGCAACTTCTCTGGGTTAGGGTCGGTTCGAGGCGATTTGAGCCAGTCCAACGGATGTGCCCGCTCGGCCCAGAACGGCGAAGGACTGACCGCATGCTGCCTCGCATAGAAATCCGCCGACAGCGCGGCGTGGGTTTGTACACGCTCAAACTGGCGGTCTGCGTAGAAGGTCAAAGCCAGTTCGCTGTGTTCGGGCGTTTCCAGCACTGTGTTTATCACTGCTGCGGCCTGCACTGCCTGACCCATGGCCAATTGCACCCCTTGCGATGACAAAGCGTCGACCGAGAAACTGGCTTCCCCGACCCGCAAAAGATCATGCGACGGAAGTGTGACCTCGGTTCGGCTGGTTGCGTCCACCCTCCGGACTGGCCCGATCCGGCGCTGTTCCAGACAAGAGGACAACAAGGTCGATTGCGCCAGCAGGTTCAGGTAAAGATCGCGCCGGTCCGCAGGTGAAAGCCCTGTGCAGCTCTCGGGTTCAACAAAAACCATTGCATTGACCACCCCACCCGGCAACAGCGCACCCCAGTACCAGTGCGACTTGCCTGCTTCGACCCGCGCTTGTGGGCCGAAGCCTGGGGGAACCTGCCAATAAGCATAGAGCGCCAATAAAGGCTGAGAGACTGATCGAAACCTGCGGCCCAGCCCGGCTTGCCGGCCTGCGGCATCCAGAAGGATCCGAGCCTGAACCTGGAATGCTTCAGTATCGGTGCGGACCGGTATTTCCCAGCCTGTTCTATCGCGCACCGGGCGGTATGCCCGTGCGGGCTGGATGATCTCAACTCCCGCCGCCCGCGCCGCCCGCAGCAGTACCGTATCAAACTGGCGTCGATCCACTAACAGACCGGGGTGTTCGCCGTCGACGCCGCGACGCTCGAACGTTCCGGCCCAATGTAGGATCGACCCGCTTGCGCGCAGAAACCCGGCTTGCGCCACGGTATCTTCGACGCCCAGAAGGTTCAGGATCGGCCAGATTGATGGTGGCAGAGATTCTCCGACATGTTGGCGCGGAAAGGTTTGTCTTTCGATCAGGCAGACGCGGCGACCCAGTTGAGCTAGCCTCAGCGCCGCCGCGCTGCCTGCTGGGCCGCCACCGATTACGCAGATTTCAGTCTCGATGACCATCCGATCAGGCAGAGGCCGCCTGCGTAGGCACGCCAAAATAATCGGGCTTCGCTTCGGACAAGCGGACATAGGCCTGAAGGCAATAGTGCAGCCAGCCGCGAATGTAGTCGCAGGCTGGGCGACCGCGGTGGATGACCTCGTGATGACACCCACCGCCACATAGATACCGCGCCCAGCACGTATTGCAGGGTGACTGGGTGTGCACGTGACGGTCCGCCAACCAGTTTTCGCGTCGCAAGTCGGGGCCAACATAGACATCGCCCATGGCTCCGGCTTCGTCCTCGACAAAGCGATGGCAGGCAAACAGGCCGCCATCGGCGGACACGCCGAAATATCCGCCCCCTGCCCCGCAGGCATAGGGCCGATGGGTGCCGCGATGGATTTCCTGCATTGCCGCCGCCATGTTTGAAAACGGATACCGCCGTCCTTGGATCACCGTCGCCTCGAACACTTCACCACAGCGGATCATCTGAGTCAGCATCTCGTCCAGATCGTTGCGGTCCAGCTCATGTTGACCATTGGGCGACGCGAGCATTGGCGAGAACCCGATGGAGTGGAAACCCATCCCCACGAACTGTTCCAACGTCTCTGGCAGGTTCATATTCTGCGGTGTGACTGTCACCCGGGCACCAACCTGCATCCGGTGCTGTGCGGCCAGAAGCGGCTCGACCCGTTTCAGGATCATGTCGAAACTGCCCCGCCCACCTCGATTTGGGCGCAGTTTGTCGTGAACCTTGCCCACGCCATCCAGACTGATGGTGACCGCAAATCCATGTGCCTCAAAAAACGCGGCATCCTCGGGTCGCAGTAAGGTTCCATTGGTGGTGATCGAAAAGCCAACGCTCAATCCGTTTGCCTGCGCTTGTTTTACAGCATAGTCGGTGGTTCGATGCACAAGATCACGGTTGATTAGAGGTTCTCCACCCAGATAGGCGAGGTTGATCCGCACACCCGGTTCGGCTTCGGCCACCAGCCGATCAACCGAGGCCTTGGCGACCTCCCACTCCATATTCCGCGCGGGGCCGCCAAATTCGCCACCCGCCGCATAGCAATAGGTGCAGGCCAGATTGCATTTCTGCGCCACCGCCAGCGACAGCGACCGTACCCGCATGTCCTGCGGCGGCACATCATCAATAAAAGGTGTGCCATCCAACCCCATGGACCTGAGGAAAGCGCTCTGGCCCGCGGTGTTCATCGCCGCAAACCGGCCCGCCGTGCCCTCGGGGACGTCGAAGACGCGCGAGCCATCGACGGCCAACATGTGATCGCCATGTTCGGTGTCAAAGAAATGCACCTGCGCGGCGGATGGGATCACGCCTTGCCCTCCGTCCAGAAGGGAATGCCGATCCCTTGGGCCGCCAGCGCTTCGCCCTCGACCCGGAACAGCTTCATGTCATCGCGCACCTGCTGGATAAAGGTCTGAGACTCTTCGAATTTGCCATCCGCTTCAAGCGCATAGGCATTGGCCAACCCATCTTTGACCTTAGCGTAGAGTTCCAACGCTGTTTTGGCCTGCTCTTCGGTCCCGACCTTAATCGGGCGCAAGTAAGCAGGAGTACCTTCGCCGGTATCGTACTTGGCCAAAACATCCTTCATCTGGCTAAAGCGCAGGAAATGCTCGTCCCCGTCGGTGTCGATCCGCACCGCCAGCGCACAGAGACGGCGCTCGGGGAATAAGTCCTCCTGCTCCAGCGTTGCAACACATTGCGCATAGGCGCGGTCGATAAAGCCACCGGGGCGCTCGATCTCGATGAAATCCGCAAGCGCCTCAGCCGTCAGTGGCCTCAGCGCGCGGGGCTGCGTCTTACCCTTACCCGCAGGGAGAGTTTCAGACGGGGTCAGGATGGGTTCATACCCTTCTGGCTCAAGCTCCCACAGCAGTTGGTTCGCCCAGCGCATATGGGTCATCTCGCCAATCGCGACCTCCAGCACGGAACGCCGGGCAAAGATCAGGTCGTCCTTCAGTGTCGGCCATTTCTGGGTGTCCGCCGTTTCGGGATCCGCCAACGAGAAATAGGCATAGAGATACTGCAGGCTCAGCGTCATCTCCATCGCGGCCAGGCGCGTCTTAAGGTCCTCGATCATCGTCTCCGGCGTGTCATAGGGTTCCACGCCCGGCATTTCGGGATCAACCTCGTAAACCTCGCCCGTTTCGCGACTTTCGACGACGATGGGCAGCTCGCTCCACATCTGGTTAACCTGATAGTGGTCGATCTGATAGGGGCGGTTCTGTTCCACCGTATTCAGCGCTGCGACATTGCCGGACGGAGATTTGTCCGAGCGCAGCCAGTCCAGATAGGTCTCGGCTTCGATCGGGTTCTTCGACTGGCCCGATGGCAGCTGGTCGTCATGTGCCACCTCGGCCATCACCACATCGGGGTGGTTTGAGGGCCAGTAGTGGCAGCCGCAATCGCGGAAGTCATGGGACCACGGATTGCACAGGCTCTGCGTCAATTCACCGGGGTCATAGGCTTCGCTGAAGACCCCCGCCTCGGTTCTATACTGGCGCCGAAACCCGTGCAGGACCACCTGCTCAGTATCCACAATGCCTTCGTGATTACGCCGCTCCAGAGCAATACTGACCGGTTTGTCATCGCCATGTTCCAGACTGCGGATAAACCGCCAGATCATCAGCCCGTCATAGGGCGTGCCGTCTTCCTCCTTGAAAGTGATGCGCTTGCCGCTTTGTTCGACCCATGACAGGAACCAGCGCCCTTGGCTGAGCTTTACGCCCACGTCGCCGCTGTAGGCCTCCAGCAAGGTCTGCACCCATTCTTCGGGGCTGTTGTCAGGCAGCATCGGGTCGTAGAAATAATCGACAAAAACCAGATGGAAGCCCTGTGAATTCTTCGGCGCCTCGGGCACGGGGTTCAGCGGCACCCGTGCGGCGTTGAAAACCAGACCGGGGAAAAAACGCCGATCAAGATTGCGTACATCCATTTCCAGACCGGGAAAGCAATTGCCCACCGATCCATCTAGTCGCGTGTTGTCAGGGTTGCCCGGTACCTTATAGGCCGCGCGGGCGGTCAGGTTGCGGGGTTTGACGCGGATTTGGCCGGGTTGATCAGACATTCTGAGCCTCCGATTCCTGTGCAACCAGATAGTCGATGAACGAGATCACCAGATGGTATTGCCTGCGAGACAGGGATAGCGGGTAATAGTTGGAATCACGCATATAAGGCGGCATCCGCGCATCGTGCATCGAGTCGCGGATGATCCGCGGATCGCGGAACTCCGGGTTCGGGGCCTGATCGGGGTTCGGGTCGGTCTCAAGTTCGGTCAGGATGCCGTAAGGCGGGCGCAGCAGCGTTTTCACGAAATCCGGGCGGCGGCGTAGGAAATCCAGCAAGTTGGCCTCGTCAATCAGTTGCTCATGCACGAATTTCGTGGCTACGGTATAAGGTAGCCGGTCATTGGGCACCGAGTTCGAGAAGACCGAGATCGGCTGCGGTCGGATCAGTTCGTCGATCTTGTCGGGCGGCCTTGCATCCTCTTCCGTCATGGATTTTGCGTCGGTTGATGGCAGGCCCGGCGTCGGGGAAATCCCGGTCTTGGCCTGCAGCTTGGCATTATCTTTCAGACCCTGCGCGCGGATATCGTCGAGGTTGATCAAGCTGTTGGTCTCAAAGGCGCGGCGGAAAATATCGACCACCTCGTCCTTGGCCTGCGTGTAGTTTTCTTTGGTCACTGAAATCAACGACAGATCACGGTCTGCCAGATCATCTTCAAGGCTGTAGAACGGCCTAGCATCCGGCGCAAAATCGGGTGGTCCGGTCATGATCGTCGCGCGCGCCGTCAAGCGCTCGCCACGCACGGCGAGCGTTGCTTCGATCACGCCATCACTGGTGTCATCTGCCACGCCCCAGGACTGGTCATTGCCGACGCGCGCACCGTCGTAACTGTCATGCGGCTCTGGGTCATCTGAGGTGCCGGACATCATGATCCATTTCGACCAAGGAGTGTCGGGGTTCAGGATGCGGTTCTGTTCGGGCACGATTTCATGGATACGGCCATATTCCGATTTCGGCGGGTCGTTCTGGTATCCCGGAACCGCCAGCGTCGCCGGGCCGTAGGCTGCATCGGGCGGGCCATAAACCTCGCCCTTGGGGGGCATGAACCGCAGACGCAGGATGCTGCGGTCGATGAACTCACCTTCAACCGGTTCATCATGACCCTGCACCGGATGGATCGCGCGGATCGAGCCCAGCGGGATCGGGTTGTGCTCATAGACCATCGGCTGCTGTTCCGAGGTGTAGGGGCTAAAAGCCAGCAGGGGTTTCGGGGCGAAATCCTGCCCCGCAATCTCGACCCGAGCGCGAAATCCGCAGGCCGCGTCACCGGTTCGACGCTCTGCCTTGGTGTTTCCCACGGTCACCGAGTAGCGCACGTTTTGCAGCGACAGGCCTTGATCGTCGAGCAGATCCAGCGTCAACGGTGTCTCATATTCCTCGCCCGTCTCGGCGTCATGCATCCGCGCCCACAGCTCAAAGAACGGAGCAACCGGACGCAGTGCGCCGCCTTCGTCGCGAAAGCGGATCATATCGGGGTCGGGAAGATAGGCCGAAACGCTGCCATCTTCGAGTTCGCGCAGGGTTATGTTCGAGCGGATGACCGTCTTGTTGTTGCCATGGGCATCCATGTCCTGCTGCCACTCATAGCTTTCCAGCGGTGTTTCACCCGGCCCCAGGCGAGCAACCGCCATGGGTGGCAGAAAGAAAATCTCTCGGATGGTATCCATGCTGGGCCCTCCCCCGTTCGGCCTTGGCTGCCCCCGCTTTCAGGGGTTCGAATAGGTCTCATAAGTGATGGTCATATCATCAAAGATCGACTCGGACGTGTCGCGGATAATGTCCGGCGGCGCATCATCCGGCACCGGTGAAATGCTCTGCTGATAGTGGAAGAAATTGCCCGGATCGAATTTCTGCTTCACGAACAGCAGTGAGTTGAAATATTCGCCCCAATACTGCCAGCGATAGTTCTTTTGCGTCCGACGAGGGTAGTTCTGATAGACCCGGTCGATGAAATAACCTTCCTCGGTCATCAGTTCCATGAACCCGTCGAGCCAGGGCACGACTATCTCTTTTTCTTCTTCCGACACCCAGAACACATCAACGTAGAAGTTCAGCGACACATCACGGTGGATGAAGGCGTTACCCTCTATGCCCAGTGGCATCCGATTGATCGCGCCGCCATAGGGTTCGATCGCAACCGCGCCATAGGCGTTGGGCGTGCTGTCGAGGTAGTCCACGACGCGCTGCCATTCGCCCGCGTTGAGCTGGCGTTTGATATACCCGGCCTGCTTATCTTCGCGCGCCTGATCGGGCACGACAGGGATGTCGTACTTGTCGTCGTAAAGCCACGAGTTGATTTCCTGATAGGTGCCATAATTCCGGTCATCAGGCCCCATCTCGCCGCCGATTTCTTCGCTGAGCAAGGGTTGGACAAACGCGTTCCCCGCTTCAGGCGTGCCATCATAGAGCGCCGACACCAGCAGCACCTTCCTATCCCCCTGATAAGCAAGGAAGATATAGGCGCCAAATCTGTCGTCTTCGCAGGTGCTCATGTAGTTGGCCTGCAGGTACTCCAGCGCCTTGGCAGCTTTCTCCAGCGGCCACGTAATATGGCAGCCCCAGACCTTATAAAGCGGGTGCAACTGATAGCGGATTTCCAGCAGGATCCCAAAGTTGTTGCCAGTCCCGCCCCGGATCGCCCAGAACAGATCGGGATTGGTGTCTTTGTCAGCGATCACGATACTGCCGTTCCACAACATGACGGTGACACCCAGTACGTTGTCGCAAGCCATCCCGAACCGGCGCGAGGTAAAGCCATACCCACCGCCCATCATGAAACCGGCGACGCAGACGTCCTGGCAGGCCCCGCCCGGCACATGCAGGTGATAGGAATTCAGAACCGAGTTCAGCATCTTGAACGGCGTACCCGGACCGACATAGGCCATTGGCGCATTGGGATCGACGGTCACATAACGCATCCGGCTGGTGTCCAACACCATCTGGTTGTTGACCGAATACCCCGCAGTGCTGTGGCGACCAGACCGTGCCACAACCCACAAGTCGTGCTCACGCGCGAAAGCAAGGCTGGCGCGCACATCTTGAATGGTCTCGCAATAAACGATGATCTCGGGGTAGTCCTGAAAGGCCGGATTCCAGACCTGCCGGTCATTGTTGTAGTCGGGGTCGGTGGGCAGAGTGACCGTTCCGATCAGTTTCTTTTCAAACGCGCGTATCTGCTCGGGCGTGATCGAGTGATATTGCTGCAGCGCCAGATCAGTGCGGCTTTGCGCCACAATATCCTTGGCCAGAAGCGTTTTGCTGATCTTCTTCATAGGGTCTCCTCACACCAAATCAATTGGTAGCGTGGAAACGCATATCCCCACGCCACAACTATGAATTTTCGGTATCATCCCATATCTGCCGCTGACCAAGCTGGCAGCAATGGGCCCTGTCGGTCAAGTGGTCGTTTCCAATAACGCTCGCGCCTCTTCCAGATCCGCCAGATAAGCGTTCGATTCGAATTGAGACAAAGCGGTGTTAAGTGCATCGCCCGCAGGCTTTCCATGGTCCAGCCGCCAACGTGTCAGCGCAACCGCTGCACGCAGTTCGTACAAGTGTGCCCCTTGCCGTCGCGCCGTTTCGATCGACCGTAACAGCAAAGGCTCTGGGTCGCCCCCGGTGCCGGCAACAAAACTGGCTTCGATTCGCAGCTGTTCAGCTTCGGCCCATTTCTCTTCGGTTTCAGCCAGCATTTGGGCCGCGTGCGACAATGTCTGCTTAGCCGCTTTATGATCACCCGCGTTTAAAAGAAGCTCGGCAATCAGAGAGGGGAAGAAACATTTGTAGTTCCCGGCCCCGACTGCCCACCAGTCCTCTGATGCTTGGCGCAGATCATCGATATGCGCAATATCCGAGGATTCGGTCGCGTTGGCCCAGCTTTCCCACAATCGCGCGATGGTGGCCATGAATGGCAGCGAATGCTCTTCAGCAACTTTGGACAACGCTTCGACATCCTGCTGCAACGCGGGTATGTCGCGTGCCAGCAGATGAACCTTGCACATATAGACCAAAATCTGCGCTACACTGTGGGCGTGCTTTAATTCCTTCGCCCAGCCCAAAGCCGTGCGTTGAATCTGCAAGGCTTCTTGGTGCCGCCCCATGAGGCAATAACACGTACCCAGGAACGCCGAAGTAATGGCGGCATGATCAGTCCCATAGACATAGGCCAACTGACTGTGTTGATCAAAATCATATAGCGACCAGGCCTGTTCGAGATGGGTTTTTGCCTTAGGCAGATTACCCAAATGCAACTGCACAGCACCCATCGCGCGATGGCCAACCATTCGGTGTTCAGTCCTGCCGCTTTCCGCTGCCAGATCAAGAATTTGCGCCGATACATCTTGCGCCAACCGATATTCGGCCCGCACCAGATGGAAGGCATACAGCCCGTTAAGAACCGGAAACAGCCTGTCGGTCTCATCTGCTCGATGGCAGAGGTCTCGCAACCGCCCATACGCTTCGCCTGTGGCATCCCCTGAGATACCGCTGGTTGACCGCAGCACTCCGGCGCGCAGGATTTGAATATCAATCTCTTGCAGATCTCGATCTTTGCTTTTGGGAAGATCTGCCAGTTGATCCAGAGCTTTTGACAGATGCGTCAATGCCTCGGTTTGGGCCGAACGTTCAATCGCCCGCCGCCCGGCGCTTTGCCAATGCATCACCGCCTCATCCGCACGGTGCGCTAACGTGTAGTGCTGCGCCAGTAGCTCGGGTTGAGTTTGGGCAAGCTGCGGCTGGTTTTCAAGCAGCGCACCTGCCGCCCGGTCGTGCAGCACCTGCCGTTCCGTGCGCAGCAAGCTGTCATAAGCCATGTCGCGTATTAACGCGTGGCGGAAGATGAACTCATCTTCTGCCTCATCCGGGGCCTGCAAAATGATACCGGCAGAGGAAAGCTGTTCCAGCCCAGCCTCCAAGACCGTTGGTGACAAAATTGAGACCGAGGCCAGCAACGCGATTGAAAACTGTCGACCAAAGACAGCACCAGTTTGTGCAACCTCTTTGGCGGTTCCCAGCCTGTCCAAGCGCTCCATCAAAGAATCCTTGAGCGTATTCGGCACAGAAAGCGCTGGCAGTGGACCGCGCAAGGCATAACCCTGGTCGGTCAGTCTTAGTTGTCCGGATTCCAGCAGGCCGCGCGTTACTTCCTGAACGAAAAGCGGAATGCCATCGGTTTTGGCCGCGATCAGATCGCAGACTTCGGCTGGAATAGAATTCCCTCCTGCCACTTCCGCCACGATCTCGGCAATGTCCCGGTTTTCCAGACGCTTCAGCGGCAAGTGCAACGTATTGTTATGGTGCCCCCAGCCTGGATCAAATCCGGGGCGAGCGGTAATAACAATCAAAACCGGCAAATCCCGAATGCGCTCGATCACTCGGTCGGTCAGCGACAATGTGGTCGGATCGACCCAATGGGCATCCTCAAACAACAGCAAGACAGGTTTCTCACGAGCCAACGCTGCTAGTTGCTCGGTCACTGCATCGAGTGTCTGTTCAAGTTTCGCCTGTGGCGGCAGATCAAGCGGACCTAGTGAAGCGTCCGCTTCGACACTCAACAAATCGGCGATCAGGCGCATATGCTCGCGCGGATGATGTCGCAGGAGGTACGAGAGTTTCCCGAGCTTATCGTCGTCGCTGTCGGTTGGCGCGAACCCCGCCGCGCGCTCCAAATGCTGAATGATCGGATAAAGCGCCGAGTTGGCGTGAAATGGTGAGCACTGAAAGTTGAGCCGAAGGGCGCCCTGATCCTCCAGCTCTTGGCTTAACCCCTCGATCAAACGTGATTTGCCAATTCCGGCCTCACCAGAAACCAACACAGACTGACCGGCACCCTGACAGGCCTCTTGCCACTTTTCGATCAGTTTACGAAACTCGACCTGTCGCCCGACAAGTCTCCCGGCCCCGGCATCCGGCATAATGTCAAATCTACGCTCGATCCGAGCCTGACCTGTAACTGTCCAGGCCTGGACCTGCTCCGAAAATCCTTTCAGTGCGAATGAGCCCCGATCCTCCAACTCAAATGCATTGCCAATCAATCGCCGGGTCGAAGGGCTGATGATCAGGGTATTTGGCTCGGCCAACGCCTGCAATCGAGCGGCTAGATTGGGCGTGCGCCCCATAACCACGTCATGTTCTTTCAGCCCTTCGCCGTGTATCTCGCCCACAACGACAAGGCCCGTCGACACCCCGATCCGCGCGCTCAGTTTTTCCTGACCTTCGATGCGGGCCAGCCCGCCCAAAATATCCAATCCGGCATGAACAGCCCGTGACGCTGCATCTTCAAGCGCATGAGGGTAACCGAAATAGATCATCGCCCCATCGCCCATGAAGCTTGCAACATGGCCACCAAACCGAGCAACTGAGGTTGAGCAGATTTCTTTGAACCGTCGCAGCAGCTCACCCAGATCTTCCGGGTCCAGACGTTCTGACAGGGCGGTCGATCCAACGAGGTCGACAAACATGACAGTCAGTTGCCGTCGCTCAGCCACAATCTTCCCATGGCCATGTATAGGTGCCGGATTCGCCTCGCGCGCCTGACCCAAAGCTGCCGACAGTCGGCGCCTCGGACCCAACGGGAGCCCCATATCGATCAGGTCGTGTTCAGAGAGATGAACAAGATCAGCCAGAGAGACCTCGTTGGCAGTAAATACGGGGGCGTATTTGGTCAGCCCGAGCCCTTCAAGAAATACGTCGATCTCTGCCATTATCCCCATTTGCCCCAGATTGGCTCCGGGCTCCCCTACCCGGTCAGGCTTATTGCCAGCAGCACAAAAGTCGAACGACCTTAGCACGTTAGGCGGACAACCCTGATGGCCTCTCCGCAAGCCTAGTTCAAGCTTTTTCTTTCTTGCCCTAAACGTCAAGAGAATTGAGTCTGACGTGAGCGCCAAATACACGTGTCTGTCGCAGCGACATCATCGATTTGAGAGAGTGGCAGGGGCAGCAGGGTTCGAACCCGCGACCTACGGTTTTGGAGACCGTCGCTCTACCAACTGAGCTATACCCCTAGGCTGGGCCATCAGATATGCCAGAGGCGCAGCGGACTCAAGAGGCTTTTTAAGTTTTTACCTCCGACAAAAAAGTTGCACCCCGCGCGCAGTTCTTTAAGACAAGGTTCGGCCAGCAAAAGGAGCGCAGCCTTGAGCATCCGCAAGAAAATTGCCGACAGCGAAGCCGTTCTGAACTGGGTCGCGCGGCGAATTGCCAGCTATATTAGGATGGTCAATCGCAACACAAACTGGCGGCGCATAGGATACGAAGAACTAGATCAACTGGCCGAACAGGGCGAACCCGTCATCGTGGTTCTCTGGCACCAGCGTCTGGCTCAGTCGCCTTACTTCTTTCCCTTGGACAAGGGCCGCATCTGCTCGATCACCTCTGCTGCCCGGGCAGGCAGTATGGTGGGCCGTGTGCAGAAATTGTTTGGTATGGACACGATCGCGATGTCCAGCCGCAAACGCCACGTCGCCTTGTCCCGCGAGGTGCTCGGAAAAATGAAACAGGGCATCTCAATCGGAATCGCCGCCGATGGCCCCCGAGGTCCTGAACGGGTGTCTTCAACCGTACCGCTGGTGTGGGCGCGCACGTCGGGCAAACGTGTCTTCGGGATCACCTATTCCGCCAGGCATGGACGCGAAGCAGGAACCTGGGATCGTCTGCTGATGCCCCGCCCCTGGCGCAACGAAGGCGTGTTCCTGTGCCGCGAGTGGACCGACCCAGTTCCGCGAAAGGCAACCGAAGAACAAATAGAAACACTGCGGTTAAGTCTCGAGCAGCATATGAACGACATCACTGCCGAGGCCGACCGCATGATGGGGCGGAAGCCTTGGACTAAAGGTGCTTGATAGCTCTCCAACACAAAAATGCCCGACCGGATCCGCCCGCACCCGATTATTCCTAATACATGCGAATCATGATTTGTATCTGGCGCTGACCCGTTGTGCGCTTTCTGATACGTCAGCGAGCTTGATGTCGAACCGTTTTCGCTCACGACAAAAATCACTGACATTGCAATCAACTTCGTGGTCATTTCCGCCTAGAACCGCGTCTCGCATATCCTCCAGATCCTTGCTGTGAAGGATTTGAGTTCCATAGTTGATGAATTCCAAACTAAACATGATTTCCCCCTGATCTCAGCGGTTCGCCGCTTCCGCGTTCCACGTCACTCGCTGCATTTCACAGGTGGGTTTTTAGTCTTTGATTGGGGTGAACGTCTGATTAAGAAAAGCCCCATTCGTGTTTCTTTTAATCTCGGCATTGTGGGCCTAAAATTATTTGATGAAGAATCTCCTCATCATCCCCGATGTATTCGAGGAGTTTGGTGTATCTTCAATGATCCAGAGTCCTTCTTCAGAACATATGTTCACGCCAAACCCGATCACCCCTAATTCATTTTCGCTGAAACCCACTCAATAGAATTCTGTTTGCCAAGCAAGGCATCTTGTGACCAAGAACAACCATACCAAATCTAATACAACGAGAATGCCCATGATTGAACGCATTGATACCGGCGAACGGTCCTCGAAAATCGTGAAGCACAACGGCGTGGCCTATCTGACTGGACAAGTTGCCGAGGGTGAGACGATTCAGGAGCAGGTTCAGACTTGCCTCAACAATATAGATGCCCTGCTCGTACAGGCGGGATCGTCACGAGAAAAAATGCTGCGCGTCACGATTTGGCTGGCTGATATGAAGGATTTCGCTGGTTTGAACGAGGTTTGGAACGCTTGGGTTCCAACAGGCCACGCCCCAGCACGCGCTTGTGGTGAAGCCAAACTGGCACGCCCAGAACTGAAGGTAGAATTCATAGTGGACGCTGCCTGCGACTAACTTCGCTGCAATCAAAAGGGGCCGCCCTTGTTCTTGGGTGGCCTTCTAAGTTTCGACGATGTGCCGGACTCGAGCCCGACCTACCCATGACCCGATGATTTCCGAAACAGCGTCGGTGCCGAGAATGCGGTCACCTTTTTCTTTAGTCAGGAATTTGGTCGCGGCCTTGGAATTGGTGTGGTGAGATTTACATGCGAGAGCGCTTTCGCATCAGAGACAACGCCTTTGGCCGAATAATACCGAATGACATCGCCGTAGCTTTCGAATTCTGAACCGCTGGATTGAAAGACGTGATCCGCCAGATGCATCCTCCCCCGCACACGCAAGCGTCTGGGGCGATGGTAGTGCAGCAGCCGAGTTCCCTCATCAGGTAGATCCGGGGTGTCGTTCCAGATACGACTAACAGAATTCAACGCGTCCTGACCATAACGGGCAATTGCTACCGGCAACGAAACCTGATCCAGCCAGGGTCTGCGTCCTCTCAATCCTGTCATCTTATCAATCTGTTGTGCAGTATCCAACCACAAGTCACCGAATGAACCAGTTGGAAACAGTACCATCCCGGCGTTGAAGAATGGATGTGAAACTTGTCCTAGTAGCAACTGAACCTTTGCTTCAGGTTTGGGCAGTCCAAATAACGCATAGACCTGACGCCAAACACGCGGGCGGTTTGTCCAGGCATTTCGCGTTTCCGGGCAGACCGATACTTTCTGCGGGTAGGCTATCTCGGCAAAAGATGTATTTTGCGTCAGAAACGTGTCGGTATCGAGAAACAGAGAGAAGTCAGCGTCTCTTTCCAGAGCAGCCCCTGCTATCTTGTTTCCCGCAGGATAGCCATCGCTAAACGGATTTTCGAGCACTCTGAGTTCAACATCGCTTGACGCCAACATTGTTCTCGTTTCCGGCTGCAACTCATCAATTCGATCAGACCGGCAATGTGCGTGCAGCGAATGATAGTCTTCGCAGAAAAGCTTGAGGGAATTGACTAACAAATGAGCCTGGACCTCAAGAGGTCCAGGCTCGACATTAAAGAAAACCGCAATTTTTTTTGTGGTTTTCTCAGGCATGAACTGCCTTACTCGATGATTTTCGACACGACGCCGGCGCCGACGGTGCGGCCGCCTTCGCGGATGGCGAAGCGCAGGCCGTCTTCCATCGCGATCGGC
>NZ_JBQGAQ010000016.1:0-73846 GCF_056542905.1 Ruegeria sp. AA3
GCTCGATTTCATCGCGCTGGCGGCCCAATTCGGATGTGATCGAGCCAAATAGCTCGGGGTCACGATCGGAAAGGGATTGGGTGAAGAAACCGGTATCACGAAGATTGGCGTTCATAATGGCTCCACAGGGCTGGGGTTTATCTGGCGGATTTCCTATCGGAAACGATAGAATTCAGAAAGGCTGTAAAGCGACGAATTGGCCCGCTATGGCGTCAAGTCTGGCCTATTGCGGAAAGGTATGTTTGTTTCGGAACCAAATGTGCAGCACTGGAAACCATAAAACATGACCAAGAGAATCGCCTTTCTGGCCAGCGATGCCAAAGTGGCGCAAACTGCCCGAGACTCTCTTGTGGCGTGCTATGGAAATGCCGCACCCAGGGATGCGGATGTGGTTGTCGCGCTGGGTGGGGATGGCTTCATGCTGCAAACGCTGCAGGGTATCCAGCATCTGAATACACCAGTCTACGGCATGAACCGCGGGACCATCGGGTTTCTGATGAACGAATATGCCGAGACCGATCTGATGGCTCGGCTTGCCGAGGCAGAGGAAGAGGTCGTCAACCCATTGGCAATGACCGCGATGGATCAGTCTGGTCAAAAACACGAAGCGCTGGCGATCAACGAGGTGTCGCTGTTGCGTGCAGGACCGCAAGCAGCGCAACTCAGGATTAGTGTGGATGGGCGTGTTCGCATGGCCGAGCTTGTGTGTGATGGCGCATTACTCGCCACGCCTGCGGGTTCAACGGCTTATAACTACTCTGCGCATGGACCTATTGTTCCGATTGGCGCAGACGTGTTGGCGCTGACACCCATCGCGGCATTTCGCCCGCGAAGGTGGCGCGGTGCTTTGCTGCCGAAAATGGCAAAAGTCAAGTTCGACGTGATCGATGCTGACAAGCGCCCGGTCATCGTTGCGGCTGATTCAATCTCTTTTCCAGATATCGACTGGGTCGAAATTAGGTCTGAAACAAGCATCCAACACCGGATACTTTTTGATCCGGGGCATGGATTGGAGGAGCGACTGATTTCCGAGCAGTTCACATAAATGTGAGCGAATTGATAAATTTCCTGTCGTTTGTGTGAACCAGTTCACATGCACACCGATAATGGTTTGTTAACTTCAACTTGCCCGGAGAACACGCCAAGGTGGAAGTGAGTGGCCATCTGACGGTGTTTTCGAATATTGCGCAGTTTTTGCGCTGGCGAGGGTGGGTGGTGCTACGCTCGTCTTCTGAAATCCGGGCATATTTTATTATGCGGACCCCGGGCACAAAACCCCGGGGTCAATTTTTTGTAGCAAGCTGCTACATAGGCACAAGTTGGACCTAATTGCTCATTTGCTCCCATAAAATCGGGGCCATCTGCCCGACGCGCTCTTCGATGGCGGCTGCGGCATCTACGGCCATATCTTCGCGCCAGCGCCGGGCAGCGATCTGAATGTTGATCGGTTGGGGGCCATTCGGCAATTCCGCAAGGCGTGCGGGAACGCTGGCAGCGGGCAATCCCAGAAAGTTCATCGCATAAGAATATACTGCACAGCCCAGCACCTCATGAACACCCTCCGCGCCTTCGGTGTCTCGATCAGGCTTGAAAAATGGCTGCGGCAGAAATGGAGACAGGACTAACGGATAATCCTGCAGGAACAATGACCATTCGCGCGCATGGTGGCTGCGCTGCGCAAGGGCCTGAATCAGATCGTCTCCGACAATCGGGGGAAACTCTTGGAAATAAACTTCAAAAATATCGCGGATGGTTTGCGATCCGGCAGCTTCGATATCACCTTTCATCAGGGTCAGCACCTCGCCCATCAGCGCGCGGTAGCCCAACCGGCCGCATTCGAACACAATTGGCGGATCAATCTCTTCAACCAGATATCCGGCATCGATTAAGGCGTCCCGTGCCGCATCCAGCGCCTTGTCTACTTCTGGATGCAATGCGTAGCCGAACGTGTTTTTTGTGAAGGCGACCTTGATCGGTCCGTTTTGCATATTGCCGCGCCAGGGCAGAGGAACATGAAAGGGATCCCGAAGGTCTGATTCTATCAGGCTTGGCATAGACAGGTGTAAATCTGCGGCCGTTCGGGTAATCACCCCCTGAACCGACATCGACTGCGCCAGCATTCCCCGCTCGGCCTTTTGGCTTGGGTTCCACGCGGGTACGCGGCACAGCCCCGGCTTCACCGTCACCGCACCATTGGCTGCGGCGGGAAAACGCAGGCTACCACCGATATCGTTGCCATGACCCAGAGCGCCTATTCCCGCCATAACGGCCGCGCCGGCGCCACCAGACGATCCGCCGGGTGAGATATGGCGGCCCCAGGGATTATGCGTGCGCCCATGAAGCGGGTTGTCCGTATCCGCACGAAATGAAAATTCGGGGGTATTGGTCCGCCCGATGACAATCGCACCTGCTTTATGCAAGTTTGAGACCACAGGAGCATCATCTGGTGCAATGACATCCTTCAGGGCTACCACGCCATTGGTGGTTGCGTGATCTTTCTGATCTACATTCACCTTGATCGTAACCGGAACACCATGCAGGGGACCAGCCAAAGCACCATCACGACGGGCACGGTCAAGAGCGGATGCACGCTCCATCGCCTCCGCACCAAGATCTTCCACAACTGCATTCAACTTGGGGTTCACTTGATGCATACGCGCCAATGCATCCTTGACGACTTCCTCCGCGCTCAGATCGCCCTTTTTTGTCAGAACAGTCAGTTCGGTCGCACTCAGACGCCAGATCTCGCCGTTTGTCATGCTCGTCCTCCTCACCTCAACCTGAGGGGAGGCGGGACCAATGACAAGCCCCAGTAAGACAAAACGGATCCACCCTTCATTCGGCCGAAAATATCCCGGAGCGCGAGGCAGAGCTTCGCATTCGCGCTTTGGCGCAAATCAAGTGCGCCTTTTTGGTGCACTGTTGGATTCCATTGCAAAGTTACTGCGCGTAACCGATGGTTTGCAGGGCCGATTTGATCTCGTCCAGAATAACTGGATCATCGATGGTGGCAGGCATCTTGTATTCATTGCCATCCGCAATCGACACCATCGTGCCTCGCAGGATCTTGCCCGATCGCGTCTTGGGTAGGCGATCTACCACCACCGCATTCTTAAACGCAGCGACAGGCCCGATTTTGTCCCGGACCATCTTGACCACATCCGCCACCACATCCTGGTGGTTCCGTTCAGATCCGGCATTGAGGCACAAGAATCCAACCGGCATTTGCCCTTTTAGTTGGTCCGACACGCCAATCACGGCACATTCTGCCACATCGGGGTGCGCAGCCAGCACTTCTTCCATTCCGCCAGTCGACAAACGGTGGCCAGCAACGTTGATGACATCATCGGTGCGCGCCATGATATAAAGATAACCGTCTTCGTCGATCATGCCTGCGTCACCGGTCTCGTAGTAACCTGGGAAATGCTCCAGATACGACTTCTTGAACCGCGCCTCGGCGTTCCAGAGGGTCGGCAGCGTACCTGGGGGCAATGGCAGCTTGACCGCGATAGCTCCCAGTTCACCTGGTTTCATGGGATGGCCACCTTCGTCCAGAATTTGAACGTCATAGCCTGGCATGGGCTTGGCAGGTGAACCCAATTTGATCGGAAGTTCCTCGATACCAAGTGGATTACCCGCGATTGTCCATCCGGTTTCGGTTTGCCACCAATGATCGATGACCGGGACATTCAACGCATCCTGCGCCCAGATGATGGTGTCCGGGTCGGCCCTCTCACCCGCAAGATATAGCGCCTTCAGGTGGGAGAGGTCGTATTTCGACATCAACTCCCCATTGGGGTCTTCGCGTTTGACGGCGCGAATGGCTGTCGGGGCCGTGAAAAAACTTTTAACCTTATGTTCGGAGATCACGCGCCAGAAGATGCCAGCGTCTGGCGTGCCAACGGGTTTGCCTTCGAACACAATGGTCGTATTGCCATGGATTAGCGGAGCGTAGCAAATATAGGAATGCCCCACGACCCAGCCCACATCTGAGGCTGCCCAGAATACGTCACCTGGATCAACGTTGTAGATGTTCTTCATCGTCCAATTCAGCGCGACCAGATGGCCAGCAGTCGGGCGCACGACACCTTTTGGAGCTCCGGTGGTGCCCGAGGTATACAGGATATACGCCGGATCGTTGCCGTTTACAGGCACACATTCTGCAGGTTCAGTTCCGTATTGGAACCCGTGCCAATTGACATCGCGCCCTTCGATAAGTTGTGCAACCTCCTGTTCACGTTGGAAGATTACGCAGAACTCGGGCTTGTGGCTGGCAAGATCGATCGCGCCATCCAAAAGCGGTTTGTAGTGCACGACACGACCCGGCTCCATCCCGCAGGAGGCGGCGATGATCGCCTTGGGTTTCGCATCATCAATACGCACCGCGAGTTCGTTGCTGGCAAAGCCGCCGAACACTACCGAGTGCACCGCACCAAGGCGGGCGCAGGCCAGCATGGCCTCCAACGCTTCAGGGATCATCGGCATATAGATGATGACCCGGTCCCCTTTCTCAACGCCTTTCGCGCGGAGCGCACCGGCCAGATTAGCGACCCTGTTGCGCAGCTCGACGTAGGAGATTTCGCGTTTGGTATGTGTGATGGGACTGTCATAGATGATTGCGGTCTGCTCGCCACGACCGTTTTCCACATGCCGGTCGACTGCGTTCCAGCACGTATTTACCTTGGCATCGCTGAACCATTCATAGTGAGGCGCATTGTCGTCGAACAGAGCTTTGCTGGGCTCTTGAACCCAGTCGATCCCTTTTGCGGCATCCATCCAGAATGCTTCGGGGTCGTTCTTCCAGCTCTCGTAGACGTCCTGATATGCCATGATGGCCTCCTCCCAAATTCCTCGCGTTTTGTGTTAGGCGCCGAAGGTGTCTCGGGCAAGCGACGCGGAATGCGGCGCGTCAGTTTATCGCAAAATCTTTGCAGAACCTTTCAGATTGGACTGCAAAGTTTTGCAAATTCTCTGATATTTATGACCTTCAAGTTGATCCATCTAAGGTTTTGCAAATCTGCAAACTCACCGCTGCAAAAGCGACAGTGCCAATAGAATCAACTTGGGCAACTGATCCGGAGCCCGGTCGTGTATATCCTCTTACCGCCGCGCCCAGTTTACCCGTAATGTGCCACTGGCGTTCCGGCGATGGCCGCCATGTTCAACAGCCCCCGGGCGGTGATTGATGGCGTTACGATATGGGCTTTGTTTCCCATCCCCATCAAGATCGGTCCCACCTCTAGCCCGTCCGCTTTCATCTTGAGGATGTTACGCACCCCGCTTGCTGCATCCGCGTGTGCGAAAATTAGGACATTCGCAGCGCCTTCCATACGCGAGTTCGGGAAAATACGTGCACGCAATTCAGGATCAAGGGCCAGGTCCAAGTTCATCTCGCCCTCATAGCTGAAATCGCGCGGCTCAGAATCGAGGATTTCAAGGCCCGCCCGAAGGCGCTTGCCCGATCCCTCTGCCTGATTGCCGAATTGCGATTGCGAACAGAATGCAATCTTCGGCTCCAGTCCGAACCGCCGTACGTGTCGAGCTGCGCCGATGGTCGTTTCGGCCAGTTCCTCGGGGGTTGGCAATTGCCGTACATGCGTGTCGGCGATGAATAGGGGGCCGTCTTCCAGAATCATAAGTGACAGCGCGCCGTGCGGGCGTAAATCGCCATCATCCAGAACTTGCTCAACATAATTGAGATGCCAGCGGTATTCGCCGAATGTACCGCAGATCATGCTGTCAGCCTCGCCGCGATGCACCATGATCGCAGCAATTGCAGTATTGTTGGTGCGCATGATGGCTTTTGCGAGGTCCGGAGTGACCCCCCGACGCTGCATGATCTGGTGATATGAGTTCCAGTAGTCGTAGTAGCGCGGATCGTCCTGCGGGTTCACGATCTGGAAATCCTGCCCAGGACGAACTGTCAGCCCCAGTCGTTCGCATCGCGCGTCGATTACGTCCGGGCGACCAATCAGGATCGGGGTTTCTGTGGTTTCTTCCAAAATAGCCTGAGCTGCACGCAATACCCGCTCGTCCTCGCCTTCCGCAAAAACGATCCGCCGGGAAGCAACTGCTGCGGCTTCAAATACTGGCCGCATCAGAAGAGCCGATTTGAACACAGTCTGATTCAGCCGTTCTTTATAGGCTTCGAGGTCATCAATGGGCCGTTTTGCGACCCCACTTTTCATGGCTGCTTGCGCAACAGATGACGAAACGACTCCGACGAGGCGCGGGTCGAAAGGTTTGGGGATCAGATAATCCGGCCCAAAGGTCAACTGCTCACCCTTGTAGGCTGCCGCAGCTTCAGCGCTGGTTGTCGCACGGGCCATGTCGGCAATTCCGTCGACGCAGGCGATTTGCATCTCGTCATTGATTTCAGTCGCACCAACATCCAAGGCACCCCGGAATATGAACGGGAAACATAAGACATTGTTCACCTGGTTCGGGAAATCGCTGCGGCCGGTTGCAATGATCGCATCTGGCGCAACTTCGCGTGCCGCTTGTGGCAGGATTTCCGGAGTTGGGTTGGCCAATGCAAAGATGATCGGGGTTTTGGCCATCTTTTCAACCATCTCGGGCTTCAACACGTTCGGTCCACTCAGCCCCAGGAACAGATCGGCATCCGGGATCACATCATCCAGAGTGCGCAGATCGGTTTTTTGGGCAAACTGATCCTTGTGCGGGTTCATATCCTCGGCGCGGCCCTCATAGACCAGACCGTGAATGTCGCACAGCCAGATATTCTCGCGTTTCGCCCCAAGCTTCACCAACATGCTGAGGCAGGCGATCCCTGCGGCGCCACCACCGGTTGAGACAACTTTGATATCCTCAAACTTCTTGCCTGCCACATGCAGGGCGTTCTTGGCAGCGGCCCCAACAACGATCGCGGTGCCGTGCTGGTCGTCGTGAAAGACGGGGATATTCATCCGCTCTCGGCACAGTTTTTCAACGATGAAACAATCCGGTGCCTTGATGTCTTCAAGGTTGATCGCGCCAAAAGTCGGTTCCAGCGCGCAGACGATATCTGCCAGTTTTTCGGGGTCAGGCTGATCCACCTCGATGTCAAAACAGTCGATGCCAGCGAATTTTTTGAATAGGACCGCTTTGCCTTCCATCACCGGCTTTGATGCCAGAGCACCGATGTCGCCGAGCCCCAGAACCGCAGTGCCGTTCGAAACAACCGCCACCAGATTGCCGCGCGCAGTATATTTTTCGGCATTGGCTGCGTCGCTTTTGATCTCGAGGCTGGCTTCGGCCACACCTGGCGAATAGGCGCGTGCAAGGTCCCGGCCGTTTGCCATCGGCTTCGTGGCCTTGATCTCAAGCTTTCCGGGCTTTGGATGGGCATGATATTCAAGCGCAGCCTGTCGCAGGTTCGGTGTGTCAGACATCGGCAATTCAACTCCGTTCCAATATTCGTTTGATGGTTAAACCATTTCTCAACGCTTGGCTATGTCGCCTCGGATTGCTGTCGAAATAAGGTCTCACGGATACGTTAAGGAGTCGCTGGTTGAGATTTGATGCTTTGCTTCTATGTACAGTCAATTCCCGACAATCTATCGGGCCTCAGAAGCGATGGATCTGATCATGCGCAATAAAAACAAAGCTTGTGCTGACGCGCAAATGGCCACCGCTTTTGACAGGCTTGGCACCAAAGGGGGTGCCTTGGTCGGTTCGCTTTCTTTGGCTGTTGTTCTGCTTTGCGTGATCATGATCTGGCCTTTGCAGGCCGCAGCATTCAACCAAGAGGGCGGCTTGATCGAGACAATTTCAGCCACTGCGTTGCTGACTGCCGGGCTGGTCGCGCTGGTGCGTTTTCCAGGCCTCTCGCGCTTATATATTGCACTTGTCTGCCTACTGTTGGCCGAGCGCGAGCTGGAAGCAGAGGTCTACACCGAAGGCAGCGTACTTTTCGTCGTGCTAGAATGGCTGGATTTACTGCTTGATGCGACCACAGTCCGGATCGCTTTGGGCGTGATTGTCATTGGTGGTTTGCTTTGGCACGGGATACCAAACGGAGTACGGGCACTTAAGATCCGCGCACCATTTCTGACGGTATTTGTCCTAGCCGGAAGTGTTGCGGTACTGGCGCAGATACTCGAAGAAGTCAGTGGATTTTTCTCGGAAGGCCTTTCGGTCACGATGGCTACACGCCTGTTCGTGCTGGAAGAAACGCTTGAAATGTACTTTTCAATTGGCATTTTGGCCGCTGTTCTGATCGGATGGCCAAAAATCAGATCCGAAGAGATACAGAATGACAAGCGATCCGAAAGACTTCCAGACGCGCGCTGAAATCCGCCTGCCGACGCAGGAACTCCGCAACGATATTCCGTTCTATACCAAGGTGCTGGGGATGCGGATGGACATGATCTATCCAGCCGACGATCCAAATACCGCTGTGTTTTCCGGACATGGTTTACGTTTGCGGATCGAGAAAGACGCACCCGAGTCTCCTGGGACCTTGCGTATTTTGACGTCTGACCCCGACAGGTTCGCTGACGGCCAGCGCAGTCTTGTCGCACCAAATGGCACCCGGATCGAAATAGAGGAACTGGATCCACCGCTGGTTATGCCGGAAACGGTTCATTCATTTGTTGTTCGCCGCCTCAAAGATCAGGCGCCTTGGATCATTGGGCGGGCAGGAATGCACTATCGCGATCTGGTGCCTGACAGGTTGGGCGGTTCGATCATCGCCAGTCATATCCGCATTCCCGATGGCGGCCCGGTGCCGGACATGGTGCATTTTCACAAGGTTGGGTTTCAGCTTATCTTCTGCATCCACGGTTGGGTGGATGTGGTTTACGAGGATCAGGGTGAGAAAATGCGTCTGACAGCGGGTGATTGCTTTATTCAACCGCCCGAAATCCGTCACCGAGTGCTTGAGGCATCGGACAACGTGCAGGTGATCGAGATTGGTGTACCGGCTGAACATGTGACCGAGATCGACCACGAGATGGACCTGCCAACACCACACTTCCGACCGGACCGGGAATGGCAGGGCCAACGGTTTGTTTATAATCAGGCCAAAGACGCGGAGTGGATACCTTTCCGTCTGCCCGGATATGTCTGTCGCGACACAACCATTGCCGAAAACACCAAGGGTGTCGCGGGTGTGCAGGTCGTCCGTCGCGGGCAAGGTCAGCCAAAGTGGGCCAGCCACGATACTGATATCCACTTTACCTTTGTGATGGATGGCGAGGTCACACTTGAGGGTGAGGGGCGCGAACCCTATCGGCTGGAACAGGGCGACGCCTTCGTCATTCCACCTGGCATGAGAACTCGTTTGTCTGATCCAACTGACGATGTCGAATTGTTGGAAGTAACGCTGCCCGGCACATTCAACACGACTCTGGGCTAAATGCTTGTGATTATCCGCGCTCGGGGGCTTCAAATTCCCCGGCGCTTTCATTTAGGGTATGACATTCTGACCAAGTGATCAAAAATTGGGAATCGTCATGTCTTTGAAAGATGCTGCTTTGGCTGTTCGTGAAAATGCGCACGCGCCTTATTCGAATTTCAAGGTCGGGGCGGCGATCCGGGCAGGTTCAGGAGCGGTTTACACCGGCTGTAATGTCGAAAACGTAGCCTACCCGGAAGGCACCTGTGCCGAGGCCGGGGCGATCGCCGCGATGATCGCCGCAGGCGACAAAGAACTGACCGAAGTTTACGTGGTTGCCAGCAGTCCGCATCCGGTGCCACCCTGCGGCGGATGCCGTCAGAAACTGGCTGAATTCGGAAAAGGCGATGTGGTGGTCACTATGGCGACTGCCGATGGTCTGGAATCCAAAACCACAATAGCTGATCTGTTGCCGGGTGCATTTGGTGCCGCGCATATGGGGGACACCTGATCAGATGGATGCGCGTTCGATTATCGCCAAGCTTCGCCGTAACGAGATACCGACATCAGCCGAATTGCAGTGGTTCGCACAGGGGTTGGCTGATGGTGGTGTAAGTGACGCGCAGGCGGGAGCCTTTGCCATGGCGGTCTGCATGGGTGGGCTGGGGGCTCAGGGCAGGGCAGATTTGACGGTTGCAATGCGTGACAGCGGTGAGGTGCTGAACTGGGACGTTGATGGCCCGGTGATCGACAAACACTCGACTGGTGGAGTCGGGGATTGCGTCAGCCTGGTTCTCGCACCGGCCCTGGCCGAATGCGGGGCCTATGTACCAATGATCTCGGGCAGGGGGCTGGGCCACACCGGCGGCACTTTGGACAAACTCGAAGCAATCCCCGGCGTGACAACACAGATCGGCCAGACAAGGCTGGCGCAGATACTGAATGAGACCGGCGCTGCGATTGTCGGCGCTACGGGGCAGATCGCACCGGCGGATAAACGGCTGTACGCGATCCGCGATGTGACGGCGACGGTGGAAAGCCTTGATCTGATCACTGCGTCGATCCTGTCAAAGAAGCTGGCCGCCAGCCCGGATGCGCTGGTGCTGGATGTCAAGGTGGGCAGCGGGGCGTTCATGAAGACGCTGGATGAGGCGCGCAAGCTTGCTCGGGCGCTGACCGAAACGGCAAATACTGCGGGGTGCCGGACCTCAGCGGTGATCACCGACATGAATCAACCGCTTGCGCCAGCACTTGGCAACGCGCTGGAAGTTGCCGAAGTGATGAAAGTCATGACCAGTGGGCAAACCTCACCCTTGGCCGATATTTCTGCTGAACTGGGTGGCGTGTTGATGGCAGATGCGGGCATGTGCGCATCGGTTGAAGAGGGCCGGGCGCGGATCGCAGAAGTAATACGTGACGGGCGCGCCGCCGAACGGTTTGGCCGCATGATGGCCGCTGTCGGAGGACCTGTGCAATTCGTCGATACCTGGGCGCGATTCCTGCCCGAAGCAAACGTGATCCAAGAGGTGCCTGCGCCCCGCGATGGCTACATCTCTGCGATAGATGGTGAGGCACTGGGGCTGGCGGTGGTTGCCCTGGGTGGTGGACGCCAGGTTGAGAGTGATGAGATTGACCCGGCGGTCGGATTGTCAGGTATCTTGCGGTTGGGTCAGCACGTCCAAAAGGGCGCGCCATTGGCCGTGGTCCACGCAGCCCGAGAAGATGCAGCGCGACTTGCGTCCGAGGCGGTATTGAATGCCGTAAAGCTTAGCGATGCGCCAGTAGAACAACCTCCGCATGTACACGAAAGGATCAGCGCATGAGCCGCGCTTTCCTTGTTGTTATGGATTCGGTTGGTATCGGCGGCGCGCCAGATGCCAATCAGTTCTACAACGGCACCACGCCCGATACGGGTGCAAACACGGTGGCTCATATTGCGCAGGCCTGTGCCGAAGGGCGCGCAGAAGAAGGACGCTCCGGCCCATTGCATTTGCCAAATCTCGACGCTCTGGGACTGGGCGCTGCAACGCGACTGGCCTCAAATGATGTCACGCCGGGGTTAGAAGCCAAACCAACAGGTCTCTGGGGATGCGCGCGAGAGTATTCACCGGGCAAGGACACGCCCTCTGGCCATTGGGAATTGGCAGGCGTTCCGGTGCCGTGGGACTGGCACTATTTCCCGGATACGACACCTGCCTTTCCCGCCGAGCTGAGCCGGGCAGCGGCGCAGGCTGCAGGTACCGTTGGCATTCTGGGCGATTGCCACGCTTCTGGCACGGCGATCATCGCTGAATTGGGGGCTGAGCATATGCGAACCGGCTGGCCGATCTGCTATACATCTGCCGACAGTGTGTTCCAGATTGCCGCACATGAGGAGAGCTTTGGCCTCGACCGTTTGCTGGATCTGTGCAAGGTGCTTGCGCCGCAGCTTCACGAAATGAAAGTTGGCCGTGTGATAGCTCGGCCATTCATCGGAACACCGGAAACTGGATTTACCCGCACCACCAACCGCAAGGATTTTGCCATCGTACCCCCAAGCCCGGTGCTGACAAACTGGGCGCAGGACGCGGGTCGGCACGTGTATGCAGTTGGCAAGATCGGCGACATCTTCTCGATGCAGGGGATCGACTCGTTGCGCAAAGGTTCGGATGCCGAACTGATGGCCCACCTTTCTGATCTGGTGGATGAGGCCGAAGACGGCAGCCTGACATTTGCCAACTTCGTCGAGTTCGACAGCATCTATGGCCACCGTAGGGATATCAGCGGCTATGCCCGCGCGTTGGAGTGGTTTGACCGCGAGTTGGGTGCCATCCTTCAAAAATTGCTCCCCGACGACCTGATGCTGCTAACCGCCGATCATGGCAATGATCCCAGCTGGATCGGAACCGATCACACGCGCGAACAAGTGCCGGTATTGATTGCCGGACATGGCACAGGTGAAATCGGCCGGATCAACTTTGCCGATGTCGCTGCCAGTATCGCGCATCACCTGAATATCCCGGCGCAAGGACCGGGGCGGAGTTTTCTATGACAGCGGCTGACCAACCCAAGATCGAACTTCACCTGCACCACGAAGGTGCAGCGCCCCCCGCCTTTATTCGCCAGTTGGCCCATGAAAAGCGCGTGGATCTAAGCGGGATTTTCAAACCCGATGGCTCGTATGATTTTCGCGACTTTGCACATTTCCTCAGTGTCTACGAGGCTGCCTGCGAGGTTCTGAAATCGCCAGAGGATTTTCGCCGATTGACGTTGGCCATTCTCGAAGAGAGCGCAGCCAACGGGGTGGTGTATTCTGAAACTTTCCTTAGCCCCGATTTTTGCGGCGGAGGAGATTTGCATGCATGGAAGGACTATTTGACCGCGATCCAGGATGCCGCTGATGAGGCCGAGCGCAAATTCGGGGTTACGCTGCGCGGTGTCGTGACCTGTGTGCGCCATTTCGGACCCGAGCAAGCCAAGCGCAGTGCACATTGTGCGGCCGAAACTGCTGGGAACTGGATCACCGGATTTGGCATGGGCGGCAATGAATCCGTCGGAACGCAGGGTGATTTCAAATGGTCCTTTGAGTGCGCGCGCGAGGCAGGGCTGCAGTTGACCACACATGCCGGTGAATTTGGGGGTCCCGATAGTGTGCGGGACGCAATTCGCGATTTGGGGGTCGAGCGTGTGGGCCATGGTGTCCGTGCCATCGAAGACCCGGACCTTGTGCATGAACTGATCGACCGAGATATCACGTTGGAAGTGTGTCCGGGCTCGAACGTGGTTCTTGGCCTATTCCCCGATTTCGCGGCGCATCCCATTGCGAAACTGCGCGATGCAGGTGTCAAAGTGACCGTGTCTACTGACGATCCACCGTTTTTCCATACCACGATGCGGCGCGAATATGAGATGTTGGGTGCAGCATTCGGCTGGCAAGCCGAAGATTTTGCCGCCCTTAATGTAACGGCCCTTAATGCGGCCTTTTGTGATGAAGAGACCCGCGCACGGGTCAAGAAAAGACTGGAGACATCATGAGCGATCACCTGACCGTCGTCGACCACCCGTTGGTGCAGCATAAACTGACGCTCATGCGGGACAAGGGCACCTCGACCGCCGTGTTCCGGCAGTTGTTGCGCGAGATCACGTTGCTGTTGGCCTATGAGGTCACCCGCGAGATGTCGCTGACGACGCGCCACATCGAAACCCCGATGGAAGAGATGGACGCACCCATATTGGCGGGCAAGAAGCTTGCGTTGGTTTCGATCCTGAGGGCCGGAAACGGGATGCTGGACGGGGTGTTGGAGCTGATCCCCTCGGCGCGGGTCGGCTTTGTGGGTCTCTATCGCGATGAAGAGACGCTTAAACCTGTACAGTATTATTTCAAAGCCCCCGAAGGGCTGAAGGACCGTCTGGTCATTGCTGTTGATCCGATGCTGGCAACTGGCAACAGCTCTGCCGCAGCGATCGATCTGCTGAAAGAGCAGGGGGCCGCAGATATCCGTTTCCTTTGTCTTCTGGCTGCACCCGAAGGCGTGGCTCGCATGAAAGAGGCGCATCCGGATGTCAAAATCGTGACTGCGGCGCTGGATCGTGAGTTGAACTCCAAGGGCTACATCATGCCGGGCCTGGGCGATGCCGGGGATCGGATGTTCGGCACCAAATAGGCGCTATTGCCCGCAGATATTCTGCAGCCGTACCCAATCGCGGTCCGGCAATACCTGTTCCAAAGTTCGACCTGCCATGGGGTCCGCCTCGATCAACCCGAGAACGGACTCACCTGTGATGTCAACAGCATAAGCGTACGGTGTTGAGGGAAGGGCGGCCTGAGCGAACACTGCCAGCAGATCATCATCGCTAATTTGTGGTTGAGGTTCAGCCAGGATTTCTTCGGTGTAGGTATCGACTATTTCAGTGGTCAACTCGCCAGTCGTCAACAGCCGAAACGCGGTTGTTGGGCCGGTACGATCTAACAGGTCGTCCAACGGTGCCTGTTGTGCCGCGCGAGCGCGCGCGGCGATAACATACCCCGCGGCAACGGCGGGGTCTTCATGATCTTCGACCAGCGCGCGATTCAGCAATACAGTCCCCCCCGGCAGGCTTAGGCTGTTGGACAAACCTGCGGGCAGAATCACGATCTGTCGAACACCAGTTCGTTTTGCAAGCCGGTCCAATGAGTCCTGCGCTTCGGGTGAATTGCATGCCTTGCCTGATACCCTTTCAATGCGCTGCAGGATCGTATCTCCGATCTCTTGCTGTTTGATCTCTGGCACGACTGAAACGACATGACGCTGCAAAGCGCCGGGCAACCACAGCAAAAGAACTGCCACAACGGCCAGCGCCACCCCCGCAACGCTGAGCCAGCGCAGACGACCGGGGTGCGGTCTGGCGCGGTCGATAGCACGTTGCAGACGATCGATGGCCTCGATCATCGTGGTTTCCGTTTCTGCAAGCTCCAGCGTTTCGCCAGGATCGCCGTCGGGACAATAGATGGCGGGATACGCACCCGGGTTTTGACGCTCTAACGCAGCCAAAGACCAATGCGTGAGCGCGCTGTCATTAAAATCCGAGATCGTCAGAGTGGCTTCGCCAATCGAAACCACAACCTCACGCCGCTGTTCATCGGGCGAAGGGCGCCACAAACCGGTGGCTTCGATCCGCTGGTACTGTTTGAGTGCGGTCATCGGTTAATGCTGCTCGAGTATTATTTTGCACTAAGCTTAGCATGGCAAAAACCAGCGGCGCAAACCTGTTGCGTCAGGTTTGTGAAATGTGCTGATTGTAGCGGGTAGTTTTCTGGCCAGCACTGGCTAATCAAGCGCAGAGGCGGGAATGCAGTCACAACAACAATCCCATTCGATGCTGGCCTCTTTACTGATGGTCGCCTCGATGGCCATTATCGGCGTCATCGATAACTTTGTGATCCGCGTCGCCGAAAGCATTGGGCTATGGCAGTTTCATCTAAGCCGAGCGACGTTGATGTTACCCCTGATTGCGCTTCTTTCGGTTCTTGGCTTGGGCGGTTTGAAACCGCGCCGGTACGGCATCGTCGCGGTGCGTAGCGTATTGATAACCATGGCGATGCTTTTTTATTTTACAGCTCTGGCTCTGATGCCGATTGCGCAGGCGTTGGCAGGGCTGTTTACCTCACCGATTTTTGTGCTGCTGATTTCCGCGCTTTTTCTGAAGCAGCATATCGGCCCCTGGCGGATCGTGGCCGTTCTTTTGGGCTTTGCCGGAATACTCAGTGTTTTGCAGCCTGACCCCAATTCATTTGATCTTAAGACATTGATCCCAGTAGCTGGAGGTTTTTTCTATGCTCTCAGCGCCGTTGTAACCCGCACGCATTGCCGTGATGAAAGCACCGTCGCCCTGCTGGCCGCGATGGTGGTAACTCTGGGATTGGCTGGGTTGATTGGTCTGATATGGCTGGCTGTGTTTCCGGTTGACGTGCCTGAAGGCCCAGAGGGGTTTGCCATGCGCGGTTGGGTCTGGCCGATACATGAAGCCCTGCCTTGGGTGGTGCTGCAGGCGATTGGGTCTACGATCGCCGTTTTCATGCTGATCAAAGCTTACCAGTTAGGAGAGCCTTCCTACGTCGCCGTATTCGAGTATTCGGTCATGATATTCGGACCCTTCTTTGCATGGATCGCCTTTGGACAATCGGTAGGATTAATGCAGGTCGTCGGTATTGGCATGATCGCAACTGCAGGAATTTTATTGGCATGGAGAGAGAAGCGCACTGCCGGAAAGCTGCCCAAAGCTCTGCCAAATTGAGGACGTGTGTAGATAAAGCAAAGTTACTTGCACATCGCCTATAGTTTCCAGGTGTCGTGCAAAGCGATCTTCGCCGCCCATATTGTTCCGGAACGTCACGTGAAATATGGCCAAAAGGTCCTTATTTCGCCGCAATTGTGGCAAAACTTAGTCAGCTCGTGGCACATAAGCATGGTCAATCTGAACTATGTCGAAGTGCCAAGAGGGGGGCGCAAGTGTTAGAGTTAGTGAGTGTTTCGGGGTATTCGAAACGTGAGGGTCAAGGCCCGCAACCTGTTCAAGAGTCAGCCGTTTCAGTGCGCCGCGGTGGATTGCTGCATGGGACCAGGGTTGCAACAACCAGTGGTTGGAAGCCGGTTGAAAATCTGGTTACTGGCGAACTGGTGCGAACGCTGGATCACGGGTTTAGAGAATTGCGCCGTGTCTGCGCCGACAGCGTCGTGGTTCCAGGGGGGGAACGCAGGCCAGAGTATCTGCCGGTCCTTGTCCCGGCTCGCGCCGCGTATAATGGGCGGCCGGTCTGGCTGATGCCAGAGCAGGGAATGGCGCTGGATCAGACTAAACTGGATCTGGGAATTGAGGGGCTCTCAATTGTTCCTGCGCGTATGCTAAGCGGTGTTGGCAATCTCAGATCAAATACTCCGGCGCAAACCTTTGATGTGACGTCGTTGTATTTTGATCAGGATGAAATTGTCTTTATCGAGGGGGGATTCCAAGCCTACTGTCCTGCGGGAGGTATGGGACCGGTCTGCACATACGAAGTTGCCGACCAAGAAGATGCTGATCTGTTGATCGAAGCGGTGGCCATGAAAGGCGACATATCGGTTTTTGCAAACCCATTGGGTGCGCTGCCTGCGCCCATCCCGCAGGAACCAATATTCCCTATTCGCCCCCCCAAGGGCATGCGTAGGCCAGGGCGGCCAGGGCGGCCTAATGCCCCGATCTTGTTTCTGCGATCGGACTGGCGCATCTGAACGTAATCTGCTGGCGCAAAACAGGTTGCGCCAGCAGTTCAATATCAGGCAGCTTTGGCCGCTGGGTTGAAGCGACCATAGAAACTCTGACCTTTCTCGGCCATTTCGCGCAGGAGCGGCGGGCACGCAAAACGCTCGCCATAGGCCTCGGTCAGTTGGTCGCAACGCTCAGCCGCATAGGGCGTGCCGATGATGTCCAGCCAACTGAGCGGACCACCCGACCAAGGGGCAAAACCCCATCCAAGGATCGCACCCACGTCGCCTTCGCGGATGTCTTCCAGAACACCTTCTTCCAAAGCGCGAACCGCTTCCAAAACCTGCGCGAACATCAGGCGTTCCTGCACTTCGATCAGGTCGGGTTGTTCGGCAGCCAGCGGGTATTTGTCCTGCAAACCCTTCCAGTATTCGACGCGCTTACCCTTGTCGTCATAGTCGAAGAATCCGGCATTGGCCTTGCGGCCTAGACGCCCCTTTTCCTCCATCCAGAAGATCAGATCGTCCGAGGGGCTATCAGGATAGGCATCGCCCATCGCTGCTTTCGTGGCCCGTGCGATCTTGGCCCCGAGATCGATTGAGGTTTCGTCCGTCAACTGGATCGGTCCTACCGGGAACCCCAACTGCCGCGCGGCATTGTCTATCAAGATCGGACTGACGCCCTCGGTGATCATCCGAGCACCCTCGTTGATATAGGGGATGATGCAGCGGTTGGCGTAGAAGAAGCGTGCGTCGTTGACCACGATCGGCGTTTTGCGGATCTGACGCACGTAATCCAGTGCTTTTGCCACTGCCCGATCGCCAGTTTCCTTGCCCTTGATGATCTCAACCAGGAACATCTTCTCAACTGGTGAGAAGAAGTGGATGCCGATGAACTGCTCAGGCCGCACACTCGCCTTGGCCAGATCGGTAATCGGCAGAGTCGAGGTATTCGAGGCAAAGATGCAATCCTCAGGGATGATCGCTTCGACCTTCTTGGTCATCTCGGCCTTGACGCCCGGGTCTTCGAACACGGCTTCGATAATCAGATCGCAGCCTTTGAGGTTCTCTAGATCGGGGGTCGCGGTGATCTGGCACAGCATGGCCTCTTTCTTCTCAGCCGTAACCTTGCCGCGCTTGATGCCCTTGTCCAAATAGGCCTCGGAGTAGGCTTTGCCTTTGTCGGCTGCTTCCTGATCACGGTCGATCAGAACAACTTCCATGCCCGCTTGAGCCGAGACCAGAGCAATGCCTGCGCCCATCATGCCGGCACCCAGAACGCCGACCTTCTTGACCCTCTGATCGGGCACATCCTTGGGCCGCACAGCGCCTTTTTCCAGCGCTTCCTTGTTCAGGAACAGCGACCGGATCATCGCCGACGAGGACGGGTTCATCAGGACGTTTGTAAACCAACGCGCCTCAATCTTCAGGGCGGTGTCAAAGTCAACCAAAGCGCCTTCGTAGATTGAACTCAGCAGAGCCTTGGCGGCGGGGAATGCACCTTGGGTCTTGCCGTTCACCATTGCGCTTGCGCCGACGAAGGTCATGAAGCCTGCAGGGTGATAGGGCGCACCGCCGGGCATTTTGTAGCCTTTCGCATCCCATGGTTTGACCAGATCGGCATCCTTGGCGTTCAGAACCCATTCCTTGGCCACGGCAACCGGATCGTCCGCCACGGCGTCGATCAGTTGCGCGCCTTTGGCCTTCTTTGAGTCCATCATCTTGCCTTCCAGCAGCACAGGAGCCGCCGCCATTGCACCAACCATCCGGCTGTAGCGCATGGTGCCGCCGCCGCCGGGGAAGATGCCCAGAAGGATTTCAGGTAAGCCGATTTTAGCTTTGGGATTGCTGGTCATCACGCGGTGATGGCAGGCCAATGCGATCTCGGTGCCGATCCCAGCACAAGTGCCGTTGATGGCGCAAGCCACTGGTTTGCCGCCTTTTTTGGACTTGGGGTCCATGCCCGCCAGCTCCAATCGACGCAGGATGTTGTGGCCGCTCATGACAAAGTCGAACAAAGCCTGAGCCGGCTCGTCTCCGGCTTCCTGACGGATCGTGGCGAGGGTGCTCAGATCCATGCCGCCCGCAAACGACCCTTCCTTACCGCTGGTGATAACAATCCCTTTGATCTCATCATCTGCCAGCGCCTGATCGATCAGTTCACCGACCAAAGTAAAAGCCTCGCGGCTTAGAACATTCATGGATTTGCCCGGAACGTCCCAGGTAATGAAGGCAACGCCGTCGGCGTCTTTGCTGAGGGTGAAATCAGTCATTGTCATCTCCAATCTGGTCAGCCGTCAGCGGGCTGCCGTCTTTGCGGGTAAAGCGAAAGTCGTCGCTCTCAAACTTCACCATCATGTCTATGTCGCTGTAATAGCCGGTCTCGGTCGGGGTCCGTGTGCCCACCACCAGAAAGGATGCGGGCGCGTCGGTTTTGTTCACAAGGTGATGGCCATTGGCGTCACCTGCAGGCCAGGCGGCGCAGTCACCGGGCAGCATCTCATGCTCGCCATCATCATCGATCAGCACACATTTGCCGCTGAGCATGATGGCAAACTCGTCCTGCTCCATGTGGTAATGGCGCAGCGAGGACAGGCCGTTCGGTTCCAGCCGTACGATGTTGACCCCAAATTGCGTCAGACCGTTCGCATCGCCCAAGGGTTGGACGTAGCGGTCGTCACCTGCTCTTGCCAGTTTGCCGGGATAGCCCGAACCGTTCCGAAACGGTATTTTGGAAAGATCAATTTTAGGCATCAGACACGCTCGATAATGGTTGCCGCACCCATGCCGGACGCGATGCAGAGTGTGGCCAGACCGGTTTCTTTGTCTTGGCGCTCCAGCTCGTCCAGCAGCGTACCTATGATCATTGCACCAGTCGCACCCAGCGGGTGACCCATCGCGATCGAGCCGCCATTGACGTTCACCAGCGCAGGATCGACATCAAATGCCTGCTGGAACCGCAGTACGACCGAGGCGAAGGCTTCGTTGACTTCAAACAGGTCCAGATCGCCAATCTTCATGCCATTGTCGGCCAGAATCTTCTTGGTCACAGGAACCGGGCCGGTCAGCATGATGGTCGGGTCGGTGCCGATTTTTGCGGTCGCCTTGATGCGCGCGCGCGGCTTCAGGCCGTATTTCTCGCCGAACTCCTTGTTGCCGATCAGTACAGCCGCCGCTCCATCCACGATGCCCGAGCTGTTGCCGGCGTGGTGGATGTGATTGATGCGCTCAAGATGCGGGTACTTGATCATCGCAACCTTGTCGAAGCCCGGCATTTGCTCGCCCATCATCTGGAAGGATGGGTTCAGCGCACCGAGGCTCTGCATGTCTGTGCCGGGGCGCATGTATTCGTCGCGGTCCAGAATGGTCAGGCCATTTTGATCTTTGATGGTGATGACCGACTTATCAAAGCGGTTGTCTTCCCACGCTGCTGCAGCGCGTTTCTGAGATTCAACGGCCAGCGCATCCGCATCGTCGCGGCTGAAACCATATTCGGTTGCGATGATGTCGGCCGAGATACCTTGCGGCACAAAATAGGTTTCCATCGCCAAAGACGGATCAACGGCAATCGCCGCACCATCGCTGCCCATGGCCACCCGGCCCATCATCTCGACGCCGCCTGCGACATACGCTTCACCCGCGCCGCCTTTGACCTGGTTTGCGGCCAAGTTCACGGCCTCCATGCCCGAGGCACAGAAACGGTTGATCGCCAGGCCGGGGATCGATTCATCCAGATCCGAAGCCAGAACTGCTGAGCGTGCCAGACAGCCGCCTTGCTCCATCACCTGCGTGACGTTGCCCCAGATCACATCCTCGACGGCGTGACCTTCCAGATTATTGCGCTCTTTCATTGCGTTCAGGGTCAGGGCCGACAGACGCACCGAGGTTACCTCGTGCAGGCTGCCATCCTTGCGGCCCTTGCCGCGCGGAGTACGCAGGGCGTCATAGATATAGGCTTCGGTCATGGGGTCTTCTCCTTAAGCTCGATCCGACGGGTTGCCGGGCATCAGGTCGTAGGGGTGTTTCCAGCCGGGTTGTTCGCTGAGGCGCGTCAGCCAGGCGTCAATATTGGGCCAGTCAGCACGATCAAAGCCGAATGGTTCGGGGTAATAGAGGTAGCCGCAGCAGCTGATGTCGGCGTTGGTTACGCCGTCGCCGACGATCCAGTCACGGCCGTCAAGATGGGCGTTCAGCGTCTGATAAGCTGCCTTGAGGCGACCCTGATTAAACGCGATAACATCCGGGTTGCGGTGCTTCTCGGGCAAGAAGTTGATCAGGAAACGGGTCAGCCCGGCCATCGAGCTAAGCTTGTGGTTGTCCCACAGAACCCATCTGAAGATCTCGTAATTTTCATCACGATCTTTGCCGCCGAATTTTCCGGATTTTTCCGTCACATAAGCCTGAATCGCGCCGGACTGACTGGTGCGAAAATCACCGTCCACCATCACGGGGGCTTCACCCATCTCATTCACTTCTGCCCGAAATTCAGGGGTGCGCGTCACACCCCCGAAGAAATCAACAAAGACCGGCTCCCAGTCCAGGCCGGACATTTCCAACGCAAGTGCGGCTTTGTAGCTGTTTCCGCTTTCACCAAAGCAATGCAGTTGAATGGTCATGAGCGCGCCCCTCCCAAGGCATAAAGATATGTTTTCTGTGCTACCTTCAGTGGCCAGCACGAAGTTTTAACGTTTTCGAGCTTCCAGCTCTGAATTAAATATGCGCAGCCTATGCGTCAGGTTTTCGTGATCGATCACGCTGTTGAAATTCTCAAAAAGGAACGACAAAGCCTCACCTTCATCCAATCCCGCCTCTCGTGCGAAACCGCGGAGCTTACGGTAGCCGTCCTCGGTCATCGCGACCGGAAATCGGCGGGTCAGGCGAAAGCGTTTTGGCATCTTGTCTCCTCCGTTGGTGGGCTCGGGTTGCTTTAACCGAGCCCACACTGAGATCAGAAGTTCGCCGCGTCCAGTGCCATTACCGTGTCTGCTCCGGTCTGGATGCGGGCCAGATGCATGGCTGTCGCGGGCAGGCGGCGGGCCATATAGAAGCGACCGGTATTGATCTTGGTCTCGTAGAACTCTTTATCCGAGGCACCGCCGTCCAGTGCGTCCTGAGCGGCCTTTGCCATCTGCGCCCACATCAGGCCCAGGCAGACATGGCCGAACATGTGCATGAAGTCGTATGACCCGGACAGAGCGTTGTTGGGGTTCTTCATGCCTTCCTGCATGAAGTACATGCCAGCGGCCTGCAGGTCCTTGGAAGCGGCCTTCAGCGGTTCGATGAAGGCTTTATCGTAAGCTTCTTCCTTGCCGCCGTTTTCCTTGCAGAAGCTTTTGACCATCTCGAAGAAGGCCATGACATGCTTGCCGCCGTCCTGGGCCAGCTTCCGACCCACGAGGTCCAGCGCTTGAACACCGTTTGCGCCTTCGTAGATCATCGCGATGCGGGCATCGCGGGTGTATTGCGACATGCCCCATTCTTCGATGTAGCCATGGCCGCCATAGACCTGCTGCGCCTGAACAGTCATGTCGTAGCCTTCGTCAGTCAGGAAGCCTTTGATGACTGGCGTCAGCAGTGAGATCAGCCCGTCCGCGTCTTTGTCTCCCGAGCGGTGCGCCTTGTCGATCATGGTCGCGCCCCACAGGATGAACGCACGTGCACCCTCGGTGAAGCTTTTTTGATCCATCAGGTTGCGGCGGATGTCGGGGTGCACGATCAGCGGATCGGCGGGGCCGTCCGGGTTTTTCACGCCTGTAACATCGCGGCCCTGCAGGCGATCTTTTGCGTATTCCAAGGCGTTTTGATAGGCCGCTTCGGCCTGAGACAGGCCTTGCATGCCCACACCTAGACGCGCTTCGTTCATCATGGTGAACATGGCGCGCATACCTTTGTGCTCTTCGCCCAGCAGCCAGCCGGTTGCCTCGTCATAATTCATGACGCAGGTCGAGTTGCCGTGGATGCCCATCTTCTCTTCGATTTTGCCGACCGAAACACCGTTGCGCTCGCCCAGCGAACCGTCTTCGTTCACGATGAATTTGGGGACGATGAATAGCGATACGCCCTTGATGCCTTCGGGACCGCCAGGGATTTTGGCCAGCACCAGATGGATGATGTTGTCAGCCATGTCGTGATCGCCAGCCGAGATAAAGATCTTCTGGCCGGAAATCTTATAGCTGCCATCGTCCTGCGGTTCCGCCTTGGTGCGCATCAGGCCCAGATCGGTGCCGCAATGCGGTTCCGTCAGGTTCATGGTACCGGTCCATTCGCAGCTGACCATATTGGGCAGGTACTTGTTCTTCTGCTCGTCAGTGCCGTGCGCCAGAATGGCTGAGGCCGCGCCGTGGGTCAGGCCCTGATACATCACAAATGCCTGGTTTGCGCCCGAGAACATCTCACCCACCGCTGTACCGATGACATAGGGCATATTCTGGCCGCCATACTCTTCCGGCATGTCGAGGCCCGTCCAGCCGCCTTCTTTCATCTGCTCAAAGGCGTCTTTGAAACCTGTGGGAGTGTACACAATACCGTTTTCCAACCGGCACCCTTCGGTGTCGCCCACCACGTTCAGCGGGTGCAATACGTTGGAGGCAACCTTGCCAGCCTCTTCCAGAACCGCGCCGGTAAACTCGGCTTCCAGTTCGTCATAGCCGGGGATATCCGACTGTGAGATTTTCAAAACGTCGTGCAGGATGAACTGCGTGTCTTTGGTCGGCGCGTTGTAGACGGGCATGTGAAGCTCCCTTAATTCATATGTCCGGAGGCGGGTTTATTCAGCCGCCTTCTTTTCCTGTTTCATCGAGGCGATCACCTTCTCGCCCCAGCGCAACTGCTCTTTCAACTCGTCGATGGCCTGTGTCAGCTCTTCGCGGCGCGATTCCATGTCAGCAAGGCGCTCGCACGCGATTTCATAGGTGCGGGACATCTGTGTCAGCTGTTGGTCACCCACGTGATACAGGTCCAGAAGCTGGCGGATTTCCTCGAGGCTGAAGCCAAACCGCTTGCCGCGCAGGATCAGTTTCAGGCGTGCACGATCCCGTTTGGTGAACAGGCGTTTTTGGCCCTCTCGGATCGGAAACAAAAGCTCTTTGGCCTCGTAGAACCGCAATGTGCGGGGCGTGACATCATATGTCTCGCACATTTCGCGGATGGTCAGCAGATCTTCGGTCATGGTTCAAACTCTCATCACTGGCGTCATGCAACCTGAGTTGCGCAGTCGATGAGCGTTTTACAACACACAAGTGACGTTTACGTAATGCGGACGCTGCGTCACAAATAAGTTGACGTAACATCCGGTCGCGTAAACAGGGGTTTCGGCAATTTTGTTGCCGTAAGGGAAGGGGGCTATTTCAGCAATTCGACAGTCTGATCGCGCAATTGCTGCAACGCATCCATCGCCTCATCCAACTGCGCGCGTTGCTGACGTAGCTCTTCCATTTGTCGATCTGCCATCTCGATGAAGGTCGCCATCTGGGCCTGATCGCCCTGATCTTCGTAGATCAGCAACCACTGGCGAATCTCTTCCAGAGGAAATCCAAACTTGCGACCACGTAGGATCAGTTTCATTCTTGCGCATTCACGAGCACCATAGAACCGCGACCGACCTTCGCGGTCCGGTTGCAGCAACTCGATATACTCGTAATAGCGCAGGGTGCGCGGGGTCACGTCGAACTCGGCGCACATCTCTTTGAATGACAAACGGGTGTCGGACATTCTGGGTCTCCTCGGCTGCAACCTAGGGCGTCGTTGCGGCAAGCGCAACAGGTGGGCTTGCCCTTGGCGTAAACGCAGGCCCATAAAGGGGCGGCTATAAGGATAGGACCCAACCCCATGGTCGATAAGACAGTTTTAGCGCGGCAGTTCATCGAGGCGATTCCGCATGCAAAAGCCCTGGGGCTTGATTTGACCCATATCGGAGAGGGTGAGGCCGAAATCTCGATGCCCTACAACGAGCAACTAATCGGCGACCCCAGAACCGGAGTAATCCATGGTGGCGCGGTTTCTGCCATGCTTGATACTTGCTGTGGTGCCGCGGTGATGAGCCACCCATCGGCCCCCGGAGGAACCGCTACAATCGATCTTCGTATTGACTACATGCGGGCCGCGACGCCCGGTCAAAGTATCCGGACGCGGGCGACCTGCTATCACATCACGCGCAATGTGGCCTTTGTTCGTGCGACGGCGACGGATGATGACAGCGACCGACCGGTTGCTACTGCCTCGGGCGCATTCACCGTGGAGGGGCGCTGAGATGGCAAGACCTCGCCCCGAACCCATGCAGGTAGTCAAGCAACGCCGTGATGCCGCTCTGACCGCTTTGGTCGAAGGTGTGCCGTATATTCGGTTCCTCAACATAACATTCGACCGGCGTGGGGACGAACTGACAGGTGTACTGAATTTCGATGAGAAGTTGATCGGCAATCCTTTTCTGCCTGCCATCCACGGCGGTGTGACGGCGGCGTTCCTGGAAGTCACTGCCGTTATCACGCTGAGTTGGGAGCATATGTTCCCCAGGATTGAAAGCGGTGAGATCGGTGCCGAAGATATCCTGACCGACGAGAATATCCGCTTTCCCAAAACTATCGACTTCACGGTCGATTACCTGCGGTCTGGTTTGCCGCGAGACGCTTATGCACGCGCATTCATCAACCGATCAGGTCGGCGTTATGCTTCTGTCCGGGTCGAGGCTTGGCAGGATAACCACGCCAAACTCTTTGCGCAAGGCACCGGGCATTTCTTAATGCCGCAGCCTCCGACAAAGCCGTGAGCTTGGAGGAGGCCAACGCGCCCGTCACCCATCGGCGCGTCCTGAAAATCGCGATGCCGATCGTGCTGTCGAACGCGACCGTGCCGATCCTTGGCGCGGTCGATACCGGCGTTGTCGGTCAGATGGGGCTGGCAGCACCTATCGGGGCAGTGGGCATGGGTGCGGTGATCCTGTCGGCGATCTACTGGATTTTCGGCTTTCTGCGGATGGGGACCACCGGGTTGGCCGCGCAGGCGCGCGGTGCGGGCGATACAGCAGAAACCGGAGCGTTGCTCATGCGCGGCTTGCTGCTGGGCGCAACGGCCGGTTTGGTCTTTATCGCTGCTCAAGTTTGGGTATTCCTTGGGGCTTTTGCACTGTCTCCAGCCAGCGCCGAGGTCGAGTCTCTGACGCGCGCCTATCTGGAAATTCGCATCTGGGGCGCTCCGGCCACGATTGCCCTTTATGCGGTGACAGGCTGGCTGATCGCAGTCGAACGCACGCGAGGCGTATTCATCCTGCAGATATGGATGAACGGGCTGAATATCGTGCTGGATCTATGGTTCGTGCTTGGCCTTGGATGGGGTGTCGAAGGCGTTGCCATTGCCACTCTGATCGCCGAATGGACAGGCCTTGCGTTGGGCTTATGGCTGTGTCGAGAGGCGTTTGGCGGCAACCAGTGGCGGGATTGGCCGCGAATTTTTGACCCAATGCGTTTGCGTCGGATGATGCAGGTAAACGGTGATATTATGGTGCGCTCGGTTTTGTTGACCGGGGCATTCACAACGTTTCTGTTTGTCGGATCCGATTTGGGCGACGTGAATTTGGCGGCCAATCAGGTGCTGTTGCAGTTTCTCGAAATCACTGCATTTGCTTTGGACGGCTTTGCCTTTTCGGCTGAAGCTCTTGTCGGTGGAGCCGTCGGCGCGCGCGACCGCCGGAAGGTCCGTCGTGCATCGATCATGGCTTCGCAATGGGGCGTTGGCGGGGCCATCGGGCTAGGGCTGGTGTTTTATCTGGCAGGGCCAGCGCTGATCGATTTGATGTCAACATCGCCCGAGGTTCGGGCGACGGCACGCGAATATCTGTTCTGGGCCGCTCTGGCGCCGATCATCGGAGTGGCAAGCTGGATGTTTGACGGTATCTATATTGGGGCCACCTGGACTCGCGATATGCGCAATGCGATGATCCAGTCGGTCGCACTATACGTGGTCGCGCTGTTCGTGCTGGTGCCGACGATGGGTAATCATGGCCTCTGGGCCGCGCTGATGGTCTTGAACATCGCGCGTGGGCTTACGCTTGGTTGGCGCTATCCTCGACTTGAGGCACAGATCGCCTAAAGCAAGTCCAGCAGGTTTTCCGGCGGGCGTCCGATAGCGGCTTTGTCGCCTGCGATGGCCAACGGACGTTCGATCAGGATCGGGTGGTCGGCCATGGCCTGAATAAGCTCGTCATCGGGCGAGGTCTTGGTCAAACCCAGCTCTTTGAACGTCTTCTCGGCGGTGCGCATCAAGCTAATCACCGGGATATTCAGCTTGGCCAGAACCGTCCGGATTTCATCAGCCGAGGGCGCGTCTTCAAGATATTTGCGCACCTCAGGCTGTGCACCGTTTTCCTGCAGCAATGCCAACCCCGCGTGGGACTTGGAGCAGCGCGGGTTGTGCCAATATTCGATCATAGCCAGTCCTCTCGTTTGCTGCCCACCGCCTGCGCGACTGAGGTGTATCCGTCGCGTGCCAGCAGGTCATCCAACCCCAGCGCGATTTCAGCGGCCAGAGAAATCCCGCCATAGACCATCGCTGTGTAGAACTGCACTGCGGACGCTCCGGCACAGATCTTTGCATAGGCCTGTTCTGCTGAGCTGATGCCGCCGACCCCGATCAGCGGGATATCTGCGTCCGTCAACTGGCTGAGTTGCGCCAGTATGCGGGTTGATTTTTCGAACAGGGGCGCGCCGGATAGGCCACCGGCCTGATCCTTGTGTGCACTGCGCAGGCCATCGCGCGATAGCGTGGTGTTAGTGGCGATCACCGCGTCCACACCGGTTTCACCGGCGACATCGGCGATGTCCTGCAATTCGGCCTCGGTCAGGTCCGGGGCGATTTTCAGGAAGATCGGGATCGGGCGGGGCAGGGCATTTCGGGTTTCGATCACACCGCTCAGCAACGCGCTCAGCGCCGCTTTGCCCTGCAGTTCCCGCAGCTTTTCGGTATTGGGCGAAGACACGTTGACGGTGGCAAATTCCAAGTACGCAGCGCAATGTGCAAGCACTTTGGCGAAGTCTCCGGGCCGATCATCACTGTCTTTGTTGGCCCCAAGGTTCAGACCGATCACCGCGTCCTTGGGACGCTGCGCCAGACGCGCGGCCATGACCTCCATACCTTCATTGTTGAAGCCAAAGCGGTTGATCGCGGCGTGGTCTTCCGTCAGGCGGAAGAGGCGTGGTCTAGGATTTCCGGGCTGAGGGCGGGGTGTCACCGCGCCCACTTCGATAAACCCGAATCCGGCGCGCGAGAGCGGTGTCAGTGCCTCGCCATTCTTATCAAATCCCGCGGCCAGTCCAACGGGGTTGGGCAAATCCAGACCCGCGACTCGGGTCTTCAGCCGGTCCGAAGTGACCGGCCCGGGCGTTGGTGCCAGCCCCGAGGTCAGGGCCTTGATCGAAAGCCCATGCGCGATTTCAGGGTCAAGGCGGTGCAGGGCGGCCAGCCCCAGTTTCTCAGTCATTTTCATCCGAAGGAATCTCCACCTTCTGTCGGCGCACAACGGATCAGGCGCGAGGTTTCAACGGCGGCTTGCCGGTGCATCACGGCAGCGCGATAAGCTGGGTCGGTCACCATCTCAAGAAACGCATGGGCGGTGGGATAACGGGCGATGAACACTTCGTCCCATTCTTCATCATGCGGCCCGATAAGCGTAGTCTGAAACGTACCGCGCCAAAGGATCGTGGCACCTATGCGGGCGATGATTGGGGCAGTCTCTGCCCCGTAGTTGCGGTAGGCTTGCGCTCCGGTCAACCCAGCATTAGCCAGCGGATGATCCGACGGATACTGTGCTGTCTCGCGGAACTTCACCAGGTTGAGCATCTCGATCGGATGGTCACGGTTGAGGTCTTTAAATGCCTCAAACTGTTCCCGATCCGGGTCGATGAAGTGGGTCATTCCATCCCCTCCGGGAACCGGTGGGCTTGACCATCAAAGGGCAGGTCTTGCGACCAAATCACGTCCGACATTCGAATTTGACGATAAAGGTGAGGAAACAGCGCGCCGCCGCGCGAGACCTCCCATTTCAGATCGTCGCCCATAGCATCGGCATTACATGCCAGAAGTGTTAACCCCGCGATACCAGCGAAATGCTTGGCCGCGGTCTCCTCAGCCTGCTCTGCGGTTGAGAAATGGACGAACCCATCTGTCACATCAATCGGAGCCCCGTTCGAGGCTCCGTGTGCCTGCAAGTCGGCCCACTCGTCGGCCCGGAAAATCTTGTAAATCAGCATATCGGTCTGATGCCTTGCGCGGCTGATGGAATCAAGCTGGATTTCCCCCTTTGACTCTTTGCTGCGCAACGCGCACGATCACGACAAAACAACGATAGGGAGTTTTGAGATGTTCACCCGATTTTTAACTTCGGTCGCTGTATTGGGCCTGACAGCCGGTATGGCAGCGGCCGAATACAAGCTTACGATTCTGCATACGAATGACATTCACAGCCGCATCGAATCCATTAACAAATACGATTCGACCTGTGACGCCGAGGGTGAGGCCGAAGGCAAATGCTTTGGCGGCGTTGCGCGCCTGAAGACAATTGTGGATGCCAAGCGTGGCCAATTGGCGGACGAAAATGTCCTGCTGCTGGATGCGGGCGATCCGTTTCAGGGTTCACTGTTCTATACGACCTACAAAGGTGCTGCCGAAGCGGAATTCATGGAAGCCATCGGTTACGATGTGATGGCGGTTGGCAACCACGAGTTCGATGACGGCCCTGCGGGCTTGGCCGCTTTCGTAGATACTGTCAGTTTCCCTGTGATTTCGGGCAACCTGGACCTGTCTTCTTCGGCTGAACTGAAGGGCAAGGTGGATAACCACGTTGTACTGGACGTCGGCGGCCAGAAAGTAGGCATCATCTCAGCCCTCGCAACGGATACCGTTGAAACTTCGAGCCCGGGCAAAGACGTCGTTTTTCAAGACGAAATTGAAAGCCTTCAGGCCGATGTCGCTGCCCTGCAGGACGAGGGTGTGAACATTATTATCGCGCTGACCCATGTGGGGCTGCCTAAAGATATCGAGATCGCCGAGAAAGTGCCGGGTCTGGACCTCGTAGTTGGCGGGCATTCGCACACATTGCTGTCGAACACGAATGAAGACGCCGCAGGCGCCTACCCGGCAATGGTGGGCGACGTCCCGGTGGTTCAGGCCTATGCGTATTCGAAATATCTGGGTGAGATCGTGCTGACATTTGACGATGACGGCAACCTGATTTCGGCAGAAGGTGAGCCGATCCTGCTAGATGCCTCGGTCACTCCAGATGCAGATATCGCGGCGCGTGTCGCGGAAATGGGCGCCCCGATTGAAGAGATGAAGCAGCGTGTTGTTGCCAATTCTGGCGCGACCATCGAAGGATCTCGTGATGTTTGCCGTGTGCAGGAATGCGAGATGGGCAATCTGGTTGCGGACGCGATGCTTGCGCGTGTGGCAGATCAGGGTACTCAGATCGCTATCGCCAACGCTGGTGGGCTGCGTGCTTCAATCGATGAAGGCGAAGTGACCATGGGCGAAGTTCTGACGGTTCTGCCGTTCCAGAACACGCTCTCGACCTTTGAGATCAGCGGCCAGGGTGTCATCGACGCACTTGAGAATGGCGTGAGCCAGGTTGAAGAGGTCAAAGGTCGCTTCCCGCAGGTGGCGGGCATGACCTTTACCTGGGATCCATCGGTCGCACCGAATGAAGGCCGGATTGTCGAGGTCATGGTCGCCGACGGTGACGGCTTTGCGCCTATCGATCCGGCGGCGACATATCTGGTTGTCACAAACAACTATGTCCGCAATGGTGGTGACGGGTACAGCGTATTCTCGGGCGATGACAAGAACGCTTATGACTTTGGCCCCGATTTGGCGGATGTAACGGCCGAATACCTTGCCGAAAACGCCCCATATCAGCCCTATCTGGACGGTCGTATCAAACAAAAGTAAGGCTAGCACAACAAACGGAGAGGCCGCCCATTACAGGCGGCCTTTTTTGGTTCAGTCGAACTTGTACTCAGGCCAAAGCGCTTGGTCGAAGCCGTCTAACATAGGTTGAATGTGGTCTGTGACATCACGCCAGCCGCCTATGGAACGGGTCGAGATTCTCTGGCGTACCTGATCGACACTGGCAGTGCGCACTTGCTGTGTATTTCTCTCAGGGTGCATCATCTGTTCGTCCCATCCGATGCCGCAAAACGCTGTAATGTTCTTGCTATGAGTTTCAGGATCGGCGACCAGCTCTTCGTAAGATACCGAGAGGATACGGTCCCCGAAGATGTTGTTCCAGTGCGCCATATAGCACCTGTACAGGTTGGCTGAATGCGCAATTGCCTTAAGATCAGACGCATAGCGCAGCCCCGGTTCAGGAAAACGCCTGATCCATTTGGATAGACCCACATCCCGCGGATCGCGGATCATGTTGATAACCCGGGCTTCAGGGAAAGCCGCTAATAAAAATCCAACCCGCTGATAATTGTGAGGCATCTTGTCGACAAATGCGGTTGTACCCTTGGGGATCGGTGGCATTAGTCTGCGGAATTCCTGCGCAAAGTCTGCGGCTGCTTTCGCGTCAAAAGGCGTGTTCGAATCCAGGTAGTAATTTGAGAGATCAGCCCCCAGCATAAGCTCTCCGCAGCCAACAACACCGGGTAGGGAACTCAACATCATTTCCATCAATGTCGTGCCCGACCGGGGCTGCCCCACCACAAAAATCGGTCTCGGGTCGCCGTCAGGCATCGAACCAATTGAAGACATATCATCGGTGAACAGGCTGGAAATTTCGCTTTGTTTTTTCTCTTCAATTGCGAAGTCATACGGGTTCGTCGCATGTTGTGCCGCATTGGCGCGCGCGAATAGAGGCAACGCCACATGCAACCCTTTGCGTGCCAAAGTCACGTTTGCCTTTGCAAAGCCAAGCAATGAATCGTCGTGATCGCTTTGTGAAATCGCGGTTTCAATGGTGTCGGCAAGTTCGTCTGCTTGCTTTTCATCCGCGACCATGGACATTTGGTATAGCGCCGCAGCTGAAACAGGATTTGCGGCAAGAACAGAGAGCAAGATCTGCCTTGACCCGTCCTTGTCCCCGGCCTGATGCAGGTTCACTGCTTTTCGGATGGCGATGTCTTCTTTTTTAGGTGCTATCTCAAAGGCGCGTGAAATATCTTCGGTGCTTTGTTGCGCAAAGCCGATCTGCCCATAGGCCCGGGCACGCGATGATAGCAGACCAGCGTTATCAGGATCAGTCGCTAATTTTTGCGTGGCATGTTCGATGATCAGGCGCCAGTTCTGCCCTTTGAGGTGGATTTCGTCGATGACACGAACCAGTTCTTTGCTGTTGGGGAAACGCGCCAGCTTTTGTTCGGCATACGTAAGCGCGCGTGGGATTTGCCCTGTTTGCATCAGCGCATTTGCCAGATTTTCAACAAATTGCACATCGTCTGGCTTCATGCGCGATGCTTCGGCGAAATGGGGAATGGCTTGCTTGTACCGCTTCATCTCGGTGAGCACAAAACCAGCAATGGCTTGATAATCTGAATCCTTGGGGAATTTCTTGATGCCCAGTTGCGCCTTTTTCAGTGCCTGAGGCAGCTTTCCCGCCTCAAGGTCACTTAGTGCTTTGCTTTTGAGAGAGTTCGGGGTCTGTTGTGCCATTCGAGCGCAGGTCCCATGAATGAAATCTATTTAGAAAGTTCATTACCCAAGCGCACGCGTATTGCAATGGCTCATCAATGCAGCGTTCCGGTGTCACTGATGGCCGCTTGCTTTTCTTCTGCCGATAGGCGCGATAGACCGTTGGCATGACATTGAAATTCTCCAGTCTGGCACAGCTTTACAGCCACGAGTTTGATACGGTCATTGACGTGCGAAGCCCAGCTGAGTTCGCCGAGGATCACATGCCCGGCGCCATCAACCTTCCCGTTCTGAACGATGAAGAGCGTGCGCGGGTTGGCACCATGTATGTCCAGCAAAGCCCGTTTCTGGCCCGCAAGTTGGGTGCGGCACTGGTGTTTCGCAATGCAGCGGGTCACATTGAGAACCGACTTAGCCACCATGAGGGAGACTGGAAACCCTTGGTTTATTGCTGGCGTGGTGGTCAGCGATCCGGGTCCTTCGGCTGGATGCTACAACAGATTGGCTGGCGTGCCGAGGTGGTTGAAGGCGGATACCGATCCTACCGCCGGATGGTGAAGCAATATCTTTATGATGATGCGCTGCCCTATCGGTTGGTCGCGCTGGACGGATACACCGGGACTGCCAAAACTGACCTGCTGGCGCACCTGCGGACGCTAGGTGTTCAGGTGGTTGATCTGGAAGGGTTGGCCAATCACCGAGGATCATTGTTGGGCGAAATGCCCGGCGGCCAACCCAGTCAGAAAGCGTTTGAATCTGCTTTGACCGCAGCTCTGGTTGAATTGGACGAGGCGCGGCCCATCGTGGTTGAGGCGGAATCGTCGAAAATCGGAAACCTGATCTTGCCACCCAGCCTGTGGTCTGCCCTGTGTTCGGCACCCCGAATTCAGATCAATGCGCCGATCGAAGCGCGCACGGCGTATCTGGTTTCGGCCTATGACGACATCTTGTCAGATAGAGAAAGGCTACGAGACCGATTGTCACCGCTGCGGCTTCATCGTGGCCATGATGTTGTCGATGGTTGGTTGGATTTGATTGACGCGGGGGACAAAAGGGCTCTGACTCAGGCACTGATGGAGCAGCACTATGATCCGGCTTACGCCAAATCCCGTAAAGCACAACACGCTGAGGTAATCGCCCAGATTGATGCCCCGTCACTTGATGGCAAGGGGTTGTCCGCGACAGCGGAACAGATCGAAAGGATACTTGATCAGTTGTGAACGCGCAGGCCCGGTGTCGTGTTCAGGTGGCCGATCAGAGCAGCAGGATAGCCGACGGCCTGCAGTTGGGCACATAGATGTTCAGCCTCCTCGGATGCAACAGCTGCCAACAGGCCTCCGGCTGTTTGGGGGTCGAACAACAGGTCAGCTTTGCCTCCGGTTGGAAGTTCAGGGGTTATGGCGCGGTTATCGGCGTAAATTGTGGATCGGATGCCCTGATCACTTAGTTCAACTGCACCTGTCATAACCGGGATCTGGGCCAAAGACAGGGTCGCGCCACATCCCGAAGCCTCACACATGCCCTGCAGATGACCTGCCAGACCGAATCCTGTGACATCGGTCATCGCGTGGGCGCCTCTTAAGATGTGGGATGCCTCGCCTTGCGGCTGTATCATGTGCTCTAAAGCGGAAACGACCCAATCTCCTTTTGCTTGCCCGGCCATTTCAGCAGCCATCAACACACCGCTGCCTAGTGGCTTTGTCAGGATCAAGGCATCACCGGATTTCGCACCGCCTAGCGTGATGGGTTCGGCTTCGCAAAGACCTGTCAACGTGAAGCCAATGGTCAATTCATCACCCATCGAACTGTGCCCGCCGACAATTTCAGCACCGGCCTGATGCATGACGGTGCTGGCAACCTGCATGATCTCGGCCATCGTGCGTTGCTGGAGTTCAGCGGACATGCGGGGCAGGATGATTGTGGCCGTCGCGGCCTGTGGCTGTGCGCCCATCGCCCATATATCACCAAGTGCATGAACGGCGGCAATTCGGGTCATCAAGGTCGGATCATTAGTGAAGCTGCGCAGATGATCCGAAGTAATAACCTGTCGTACACCACCGGTCTTCAGCAATGCCGCGTCGTCGCCAGGTAGGTGAGTGATGTCAGGCTTTTCAAGCCGCGGCAGTTCGGCCAGCGCTGTTTGCAGCGCTCTTCGACCGATCTTGGCACCGCATCCACCGCACATCGGCTTTTCTCCCAGTAACTCTTGCATCCCAGCAGTGTGATACCGAGGCAGAGTGGGGGCGGGCATTTGGGGCAGTTCACGAAATCTGTTCATGAAACGCTGATCGATGCGGTTCTTCCACTTCCACATGAGCGGTCCGCTGAACGAGGTTCCCAATCGTTCGGCAAGCGCAGATTTTTGGCCGAGCGAGATGAGCTTCAGGTAATCCTTTTGAGGCGCATACCGCCTCATCTTCCCGGCACCCAGTGCAGCGCGCAGATTGTCATACAAGATCGGTGCCTCGCGCACCGCGTATACCCCGGCTTTGGGACGCGGGTTATCTGAAAGGTGCGCACAATCACCAGCGGCAAAGATCGCAGGATCGCTGCATTGCAGGAACGCGTTCACCTGGATGAAGCCGTCTTGAAGCGCGAGGCCGCTGTTGGAAATCCAATCATATGGCCGTGCGCCTGCCGCTCCGGTGATGAATTCGGCAGCGATCTGATGACCGTTTGACAGATCAATTCGCCCCTTTGAAATTTGTTGAATGGAAGCTTGCTCAAGAACCTCGATCCCTAGTTGCTTCATGGCCTGACGGATGGTTGCTGAGGCTTTTGGACCTGTTGCGGACAGGGCGGTTGCATTATCGATCAAAGTGAGCTTTGCCGTGCGCCCCTTGGTACGCAGGGCATGGGCCATTGCCATGACCAATTCAGCACCGGCAACACCGCCACCGATCACCGCGACCGAGGCGGGGCCGGGCTCTGAAAGATACTCCTCCCATTGTGCGGCGAAGCGGCCAAGGGGTTTGGCGGGGACCGCATGGTCGGAAAACCCGGGCAAGGCAGGCATATCTGACGTGATACCCACGTTGACCGAGGCGACATCAAACTCCACCGGCGCGCGTCCGGGAACATGGATTTGACGTCTGTCCGGATCGATCCCCTCAACTGTGCCCAATATTATCCGAGCCCCTGCATAGCGGGCGAGACGGACCAGATCGATATCAAGTTCCCAACGCTGATAATGGCCTGCAACAAAGCCCGGCAACATTCCCGAATAGGGCGCGGTCGGGCCGGGATTGATCACCGTAATACGCGCACCCGGCAACGGGTTCATCCCCCATTTGCGTAGCAGTAGCGCATGGGTGTGACCCCCGCCAATCAGAACCAGATCGCGGGTCAGGGGCAGCGGTGGTGTGTGCATTGTAACTAGTTCGCGCTGTGATCCGGGACGTCTTCAACCTGCTCAACGGCGTGGGTGGCCCAAAGCTCATCCTCGCCCGCATCAGGCAAATCACTGGGCTTTTCATGTCGATGAATGTGCCATTTGGCAATGAACAGGGCCGTGATCGGTGCCGTCAGGAAAAGGAACAGCGTAATCAACAGCTCATGCAGTGAAAGTTTGCCCTCAAGCAGTACTGAATGTGCGATCGAAGCCAGGAGTACACCTCCCACGCCCAGCGTTGTCGCTTTGGTTGGTGCGTGCAATCGCGACATCGGGTCTTTCAGCTTAATCATGCCAAACGAGCCGACAAAGCCGAATATGCCCGAGACGATCAGGAAGAAGGCAATGAGCAGTTCGAAGATAAATGTCATGCCGCCCTCACTCGATGATGTTGCCGCGCAGCATGAAGCGCGCGTAGGCCACGGTTGAGACAAAGCCTAGCATGGCGATGATCATCGCGGCCTCAAAGAAAATCTCGGTTTCGATGCTCAGCCCATACAGTATCAGCAATGCGATGGTGTTGATCACCATTGTATCCAGTGCCAGTACACGGGTTCCCACGCCATCTGCAGTGATGATCCGCCAAAGGCACATCATGATCGCCGCTCCGAAACAGGCGAATGCAAAATATATCGCATATTCGATCATTCGAAAATCTCCTTAAGGCGGCGCTCGTAGCGGCTTTTGATCTGGTCGCGCACTTCCTCGGGGTTTGGCGCATCCAAGCAGTGTACCAGCAGATTGTGCCCTTGTGCGGACAGATCACAGCTAACGGTACCGGGTGTCATGGTGATAGTTCCAGCAAGTACTGTGATCGCTTCTGGCGTACGCAGTTCGAGCGGGACACAAACGAAACCAGGTTGGCGGTCGGCATCCTTTTTAAACAGGATAATTCGAGCGACTGCGATATTGGCCATCACGATATCCCACAGCACGACCAGCATGTACTCCACGACCATTGGCCAATTGCGCAGCTTGGGACGGTCAGGCCAATAGGGTTGCGTGATGAACGGAATAATGATCCCCAGCAACAAGCCGAACACAAGCGAATTCAGAGACGGCGAATTCGCCAGTAAAATCCAGACGATCGTCAGCAATACGGTCAGATGAGGGTGGGGGAATATCCGGCGTAGCAGCTTAATCATTCTTCCCTCCCCAGCACGGCCGAGATGTAGTTCTCGGGGGTAAACAACTGTTCTGCGGTTTTACTGGTGTACTGCAGTGCCGGGCCAGCAAATAGTGTGAGCAGTACCAGACCAAGAACCGCGCCAAAGACTGAGCTAAACGCAAGGGCTGCGTGTGGTTCGGGCGCAATTGCGGTGGCAACTGATTCTTCTTCTGAATCTGGTTCAGTTGGCGGGATTGCCTGTACGTCGTGGCACTTCCAGAAAATGAGTGTGCCGGCACGGGCCAATCCGACAATGGTCACGAATGATCCGATCAAGATCACAGCCCAGACCGCATTGGCATCCGGCGCCCCGCGCGAGGCGTCAAGAACAAGCAATTTGCCGATGAAGCCGGATAGTGGGGGCATTCCTGCCATCGCAATGGCACCAACAAAGAAGAGGGCCGAGATCAGCCCGGTTTGCGGCATCGGTGCAGTCGGCGTGATGGCACCTCCACGACGTTCCATCACCATATCCGCCACCAAGAATAGCAAAGCGGTCGCGAGCGTCGAATGGAAGACGTAATATAGGGCTGCCGCCGTTGCGACCTCGCTGAATAGTGAGATAGCGATGAGCAATGTTCCCATCGAGGTAATGGCGCAGAAGGCAACCATCCGTGCGATATGCTGTGAGCCCAGAATGCCTAAGGCACCAACCGCCAAGGTGACCAATGCTGCAGGTTGCAACCACGCACCAACCAGCCCTTCGGTTGCGGCAACGTCCGGCCCGAAGACCAGAGTATACACCCGCAGGATAGAGTAGGCCCCGACCTTTGTCATGATTGCAAACAGGGCGGCCACAGGTAGAGGCGCATTGGCATAACTTGCAGGAAGCCAGAAATGCAGCGGCAGCACGGCAGCCTTGATACAGAACACCAACAGCAGCAGAACGGCCCCAACCCGTAGCAGGGCGGTATCCTCGGGTTGAATTTCTGCGACCCGAACAGCCAGATCAGCCATGTTGAGCGTGCCGGTGACGGCGTAGATAGTTCCAAGCGCAAACAGGAAAAGGGTTGATCCCAGCAGGTTGTAGGTGACGTATTGCACTCCCGCCTTCAGCCGGACCGCTCCGCCTCCGTGGGTCATGAGCCCGTACGAAGCGATCAGAAGGACCTCGAAGAACACAAATAGGTTAAAGGCGTCCCCGGTCAGAAAGGCCCCGCAAACGCCCATGAGCTGGAAATGGAAAAGGGCGTGGAAATGCTTGCCCCTATCATCCCACCCTGATCCGATGGCGTAAAGAACGATGGGCAGGGCCAGCAACGCAGTAAGCAGCACCATCATGGCCGACATCCGGTCCAATACCAGCACGATGCCGAATGGCGCAGGCCAATCGCCCAGCTCATAGACCTGGATTTCCCCGGTTGTGGCTTGCGCTGTGATGGTCAGTGCGATCCCCAGCAGCCCGACTACCCCCGCGACCGAGAATATGCGTTGCAAATCCAGATGATATCGCAGGACCATGATGATGAACGGGGCCAGGATCGCGGGCAGGACGATCGGCGCAACGATCCAGTGGTTCATGCGTCTTCTCCCGGTGCATCCACGCTGTCGCTCGCACTCATGTCAATATGGTCATCCTTCGAGGACAGATAGGCAGACAGGGCGATCATCACGATCACCGCGGTCATCCCGAACGAGATCACGATTGCCGTCAGAACCAGCGCTTGCGGCAGCGGATCGGTATAGGGCACATCTTCGTATTTGTTCAGAACGGCCGGGGCGTCCAGCGCTAAACGTCCTGTGGCGAACAGGAATACGTTTACGGCATAGGTGATCAGAGACAGGCCCAAAATAACCGGGAAGGTTCGGCGGCGCAGGATCAGGAAAATCCCGGCGGCGGTCATCACACCTACTGCAGAGGCTACGAGCGCTTCCATCAGGCCTGCTCCTTCTCATTTTCATCTTCCGGAGGATTGTCCCGCAACGGATTGATATCCATCGGGAATTCCTGCGCCATGCCTGGCTGCCAGGCGAACCGCGACAGGCTGTCGAGCGCCAGCATCACCGCCCCCAATACGGCGAGGAACACTCCGGTATCGAACAGAATTGCAGTGGCCCATTCGAACTCTTCCAGAGGTGGCCAGTGGATATAACCGAAATCACTTGTCAGGAACGGGCGCTCATTAAACCACGCGCCTAAACCGGTGGCGGCGGCAATCAGGACACCCCAGCCGATCGTGCCGTGGTAGTAGAACCGTTGCCGTTCGATGGCCCATGTGTATCCACTGGCCATGTATTGCATCAGATATGCGATGGCGACGATGAGGCCTGCGATAAAGCCACCTCCGGGCTGGTTATGGCCACGGAAGAAGATGTAGGCACCAACCATCAAGGCAATTGGCATCATTACCCGTGTGGCAACAACCATCATCAGAGGATGCGAGTCACCCGACTGCGGCCAGTGCGGTTTGCGGTTCAGCAAATAGCCGCGCACATTGGTGCTCAGAACCGCTTCGGTCAGGGCAAAGATGATCAGGGCGGCAATACCCAGCACGATGATCTCGCCAAACGTATCAAATCCCCGGAAGTCGACGAGGATTACGTTCACCACATTGGTGCCGCCACCGCCTTTGTAGGAATTCGCAAGATGGAAATCTGAAATCGTCGGAAATGCGAAATCCCGCATCATCAGCGCGTAAATCAACGCGCCCGAGCCGATCCCGGCCACAACAGAAATCGCTGCATCGCGCCAGCGCCGTGCGGCGCTGCTGTCCCAAGGCGTTTCGGTGGGCAGGAAGTTCAGCGACAGCAACAAAAGGATCATGGTTACAACTTCAACTGAGATCTGCGTCAGTGCCAGATCGGGGGCCGAGAGATAGTTGAACGCCATGGATACGATCAGACCGACAACCCCAATCAACACTAGCGAGAGCAGGCGGTTGCGGTGAAACCACATGATCGCAAGTGTCGCCGCGACAAGGCAAATCCAACCGATGATGGGAATGATCTGGGCCGGGAGCGGCACCCTGGTTTCTATGCCTATCGTGCCAGTTGCAAAGGCGTAGTAACCGATGCCGACCGTGAAGGCGATCAGGATGATGGCATAGCGGCTGATCACGCCGTTGTGCAGCTCATCCGTGATCCACTGGCTAAGGCGGGTCAACGCGCTGATGACTGCTTCGAAGATCACCTTGGCCTCGGGGCGGGGCAGGGCATTCCAGATCTGCTCACCCCTGCGATGCAGGGACAGCAGGAATAAACCACCCAGTGTTGCTACCGCTGACATGTAAAGCGCGGGCGTGAAACCATGCCACAGTTTCAGCGAATAATAGGGCAGCTTCTCACCACCAATCACGGCGCTGGAGACAACCGCGACCAGAGGGCCGACGATCGCCGCGGAATAGAGGCCAATAAGGACCACCAAAACCACAAGGAACGCAGGCGCCAGCCACAACCCGATAGGGGGGTCATGCGGGTGAGCTGGATAATCTTTGCGTTCAGCACCCAGAAAAACATGCGCGACAAAGCGGAAGGAATAAGCGGCAGAGAACAGTGCGGCCAACAGCGCCAGACCGGGAACCAGATAATGCGAGTGCAGCCAGGTCGTATGCACCGTCTCTTCCAGCATCATCTCTTTCGACAAGAAACCATTTAGCGGAGGCAGGCCGGCCATCGACAGCGCTGCAATGGTACCGATGGTAAAGGTGATCGGCATCAAGTGACGCAATCCACCTAGGCGCTTGATGTCTCGTGTGCCGGTTTCGTGGTCAATGATACCAGCGGTCATGAACAGAGCGGCCTTGAATGTAGCGTGGTTGATGATGTGGAAGATGGCCGCCACAGCCGCGATCTTGGTGCCAAAGCCCAGCAGCATGGTCACCAATCCAAGGTGTGAGACTGTCGAAAAGGCCAGCAGCGCCTTTAAATCGTCCTTGAACAGCGCAATCACCGCGCCCAGCAACATGGTGATCAGGCCGGTTGTGGCGACGATGTAGAACCACGCCTCTGTACCTGCCAGAACCGGCCACATCCGGGCCATCAAGAACAGACCGGCTTTTACCATTGTGGCAGAGTGCAAATAGGCTGAAACTGGTGTCGGTGCAGCCATGGCGTGCGGTAGCCAGAAATGAAACGGGAATTGCGCCGACTTGCTGAAACAGCCCAGCAGGATCAGGATCAGCGCGGGCAAGTAGTAGGGCGACGCCTGTATCAGTTCTTTGTTCTGCAGGATGACGCTTAGATCGTAGGAGCCGACGATGTTGCCCAGGATCAGCATCCCGGCGATCATCGCCAGCCCGCCTGAGCCGGTGACCGCCAGCGCCATCCGGGCACCTTGCCGCCCTTCGGGCAGATGCCTCCAATAGCCGATCAAAAGGAATGAGCTTAGGGACGTAAGTTCCCAGAAAATAAGAAGAAGTAATATGTTGTCAGACAGAACGATACCGACCATCGCGCCCTGAAACAACAGTAGATAGGTATAGAACTGCCCCATCGGATCTTCGCGTGACAGGTAAAACCGCGCATACAGGATTATCAGCAAGCCGATCCCTAAGATCAGCAGCGCGAACAGAAAACCCAGCCCGTCGAGCATGAAATTCGCGTTCAGCCCCAGCCCCGGTATCCAGTCAAATCGCGCAGTCACCACCTCGCCGCGCATGACGCTGGGAATATGGATCAATAGTCCCATGAGGGCGAGGAATGTGGTCAGCCCTGCCGCGGAAGCTGCTGCGTTTCGTCCTGCCCGGATCAAGAGGGCTGGAAAAACAGCTCCGAGGAAGGGAAGGGCCGCGATAAGGAATAGGGACAAGTGCGATACTCCGGTCTGTGCGGTCAAGTTAGTCCTGATTTTGTAGGGAAAAATTCCGAACTGTCCAGAGATTGGGCTGTTTTTTCGAAGAGATTGACCATTGCAAAGTTGTTCGGGGGGCGATGACGATATCTTGAACAACGCGCACGAACAGGGACGCGAAAAGGTGGCGTGCTTGTGATATGACCCAAATTTACACCAGGAGTCGCAATTTGGCAGAACACGCGATCAAAACCCGTCGATGGGTCTTGCTTGGAGCAGGAACGGTGATAGCCGGAGGCTTCGCACTCCGGGAATACCGTTTGATTCCACAGGATTACGCAGGGCATCAGATCGCGGTTTCCACTGCCCACCAGCACGTGCGGCAGGGGGATATTGTTCTGATCGACATCCGTACCCCTCGCGAATGGCGCGCAACGGGGATCGGTGAAGGTGCCCATCCGCTCGACATGCGACGCGAAGATTTTGTGCCCGTTTTGGATCAATTGCTCGAGGGCGATCGCACCGCGCCGGTGGCATTGATTTGCGCGCGTGGTGTACGTTCTGCCCGGTTAAGCAACCAACTGACCGAAGCGGGTTTCACCAATGTCATCGATGTGCCTGAGGGTATGTTGGGGTCGGCCGCCGGACCAGGTTGGGTTCGTGCGGGTCTGCCGGTCAATGATTACAAAGAGGATAGGTAATGCGAGCGAGATTATGGCTGGCTTTGGGCCTTGCCTTCACGGGGGAAACCGCTCTGGCCGTTTGCGGTGATCAAGATGGGGTTTGCAAGACAGATGCAGGCGCGTATCAGATCGAGTTGCCGGCAGATGACAATCCGCCGCTAGTCGTATTCATGCATGGCTACGGAGGCACGGGCACCGGGACGCTCAAGAACCGGGCTATGGTCGAAGCATTGCTGAAACGAGGCTACGCCGTGATGGCCCCCGAAGGTTCCGAGCGGAATGGTCGTCAAAGCTGGAACTTCTTTCCTGGTTGGGACGGACGTGACGAGGCCGATTTTTTGACCGAAGCCGTTCAGGATGCGGCCAATCGGTTTGACATTGACCCCGGTCGGGTAGTGCTAAGCGGTTTTTCAGCGGGTGCATTTATGGTTTATTACCTTGCCTGCGCGGCGCCGGAAACCTTCTCGGCCTACGCACCGGTTTCAGGCGGTTTCTGGAGGCCGCATCCGGAGACTTGCGAAGGACCGGTCCGTCTGTTCCACACCCACGGTTGGACAGACAATGTGGTTCCGTTGGAAGGGCGCATACTGGGCGGAGGCCGGTTCCATCAAGGTGATATCTTTGCTGGTCTCGAAATTTGGCGCATTGCCAATGAATGCGTCGATACCAAACCCAGCGGGTTTTCAACCACTGGCCAGTTCATGCGTCGGAACTGGATGGGATGCGCTGAAGGAAGCGCGCTGGAATTCGCGCTGTTTCCAGGTGGACATACAGTGCCCAAAGGTTGGGCCGATATGATGGTGGATTGGTACGAGGGCTTACCCGGCAGTTGACTATTCTGCTGGAGTGACGATGCCCTTACCTTCGATCAGGCGCTTCAACTCATCACGATAGCGACGCGCTGACCGGGTGATAGCAGGCTCGCTGACGTCTTCGCGCATCCCGACCATACGACGCGCAGCGCCCGCTGATACGCCGCTCAGCGCCGAAAGCGGGATTGCCAACGCAAGACTGATCGCGATTGGGGCCAACCAAACTGAGACGAGACCAGCAAGAATACCAACGCTCAATGCCACACCGCTTACGGTTTCAAGCGCGTGGCACAAGATCAAGGTCCGCACCCCATAGCTGCCGCCATCGCGGGCCTGCGGTGACCAGCCTTTTTGAATGCCCAGAGCAGTCCGGAAAACCGCGATCATCTGCTGCACCATCAAAATCGGAGCATAGAGAACGGACAAAACGACCTCGGACAGGAATGAAGTAAAGAACTTACGGGTGCCGCCGAAATCGGAATATCGTACGCCGCTGAGGGGCAGTGCGGCCACGCCCAGAACCTTGGGGGCCAGCAGCATTGCGTACATCACCAAAATGATCAGTACGTGGCGTGTTTCGGACATCTCAGGCCATTGCGGGAAAAGCGGATTATCGGGGCTGAAGTAATGCAGAACCGAGGCATCCTTGCCCTGGCCGATCAAAGCCCACATCACCAAAAGCGCAAACCATAGCGGCGACATCAGATATCCGACCGCACCGTGAAACATATGGAAGCGTGAGACCGCACGGAACCCCGTCGAACCAAGCAGTTTCAGGTGCTGCAGGTTGCCCTGACACCAACGGCGGTCGCGCATTGCGTGGTCGATGAGGGTGGGTGGTGTTTCTTCATACGATCCGCGAATGCGTGGCAAAAAACGCACGGCCCATCCGGCGCGACGCAGCAGTCCGGCCTCGACGAAATCATGGCTCATGATCAGCTTGTCCTGCCCATTGAGAGACTTCAGCTTCGGCAAGCCTGCGCTGGTAGCAAAAGCGCTTGTGCGGATGATGGCGTTATGGCCCCAGTAATTGCCTTCTTGCCCGCACCAGCGGGCCAGACCTTCGGCAAAGGCGATACCATAGACACCATTGGCAAATTGCTGCATCCGGGCGAAAACCGACTGCGCGCCGATCAGTTGCGGATAGCTCTGGATCAGGCCTGCACCCGGATCACGCGCCAGCGCGTCGGTCAAACGGCTGATCGCGCGACCTGTCATCAAGCTGTCGGCATCCAGCACCAGCATCGCATCCCAATCCGCGCCCCAACGGCTGACCCAATCGGCAATGTTCCCGACCTTGCGATCCGTGTTTGTAGGGCGGCGGCGATAGTAAAGCTCCAAACCTGGTGCCAAGGTTGTCCGCAACGCCTCAACGCTGGCCCGTTCCTGCGCGGCGATCTCGGGTTCGCGCGTGTCGGACAGGATGAACATTGCATAATGGTGCTGACCGCCGCGTTGCTGCAGGTCTTCAAGCATTATGCGAGCATTGCCCAGAACGTTCCAGGGCACCTCGTTGTAGACCGGCGTCAACAGCGCCACGCGTAGCGGTTGCGGTCGGCCCTCACGTTTGGGCTGCTCCTGACGGGATAGCGAAACCATCCCTAGCAACACGGTACAGACCGTGAATGAAATCCAGAAGAAGTTGAAAGAGATCAACGTTAGCAGGATACCTTCGACCAGGTTGATCCCTTCGGCGCTAAACCAGTCAGACATGACCCAGAGCAGGCCCAAAGTTGCCGCCATCGCCGGTGAAAAGGCCAGCGCACGCCAGAATCCGGTTGATGGTCTCCGACCGCCAGTCGGGGCCTGCGCATCGCGGAACCCCTGCGCAAAGTTCTGCGCGGGCATCGCCAGAGGGGCCTCGGGTGGCATGATATGAAGATCGCGGCTCATGAGGTCCAACGGTATAGCCAGACTTCAGAGGCCGGCTGTTTGTCTTTCAGCAATTGCGCGCGCAATTCGACATGGTTGCGATCACCCGGCTCAAACGAGAACGCCAGTCGCAATCCACCGGTATCAGGATTACGCTGCAACACCCCGTCCGATGTCTCAGCATGGGGCGAGTCGACAAAAACAGTCATCTCCTCGGGGTCGTCAAACAGATCGCTTGGTTCAAAGTCGATCACGGCCAAACGGCCTTCGCCAAAGGTGTTATCGCCCATGGCCGTATTGATGACCCGCGCAACGGGTGTGCGCTGAGGCTCTTCGCCCCAGATCAGGCGATAGGACATATCAACCTGGCTGCCTGCTGCGTACGGCTCCATCGGCCGCCAGTAGGCGACGATATTGTCATAGATTTCCTGATCTGCGGGTATTTCTACCAGCGTGACAGACCCCTTGCCCCAGTCCCCATTGGGCTCGACCCACAGGCTGGGGCGCTTGTGATAGTTGGCCTCAAGATCAGCGTAGTCTGAGAATTCGCGCTTACGCTGCATCAGGCCAAAGCCACGTGGATTCATATCCACAAAGGAGGCGATCTGCAGGCGGGTTGGATTGGCCAATGGCCGCCATAGGACTTCGCCCGCACCATTCCGGATCAGCAACCCGTCGCTGTCGTGAACTGCGGGGCGAAAATCATCGAACCGGCTGTGATTGGTCTGATCGAACAGGAACATGGATGTGCCTGGTGCGATGCCGACATGGGACAGTTCGGTGCGTGGAAACAGCGTTGCGCTGACGTCCATGATGGTGTCGTCACCTGGCGTGATTTCAAACCGGTACGCACCACTGACGCTGGGGCTGTCCATCAGGGCGTGGACCACCATGTTCCGCTGTCCCGATGCAGGCTTTTCGAGCCAGAAGCGAATGAAATCGGGAAATTCCTCCCCATCGGGATCGCCGGTTTTCAGCGCCAAACCGCGTGCTGACAAACCATATGCTTCGTGCAAACCGATCGCGCGGAAATAGCTGGCACCCTGAAAGACGCAGAACTCGTCGGTTAACCCGGGCCGATGCATCTCGGCACGCAGGCGGAACCCCGAAAAGCCCAGCGTTTCATCTGCAGGCAAAGAGGGAACGTCTTCGCTTTTTGTGAACATGTCCAGATCAAAGGCAACAGGTGTCACATGACCATGGTCGACGGTTGAAATTTGCACTGCGCGAGGGAAGTAAAGTCCGGGCGCGAAGAAGTCGACTTCGAACGGTGACTTGGTGCTGTACCAAAGGCCTTTTTCCAACTGGAAACGGATCGAGCGATATTGCTCATAATTCAGATCCTGCCATTCTTGCGGCACCATCTCGCGTTCTACATAAGGTCGGCTCGCCAGATCGCGCGCCATTTCGATAACTGTGTTGCGGTCAAAGGCGACCTCACCGCCGGTCGCATGAGCTGCCGGAGCGAGGATCAATGCCGTTGATGAGGCGAGGAATGCGCGGCGTGTAAAATTCATTTCTTAGTCTTCCAAGGGTGTGACTTAAACCACGCGGCCAGATAGGCCACGCCGATGATCATGGCAAAGCCAATCATGTTGGCGACAAAGACACTGGCAACATCCCGCCCACTCAGGTCCAATCCGACGCCGATAAGTCGTGCTGCAGCCATGGAAAATACAAAGACCGCAAGCGACTGCTGCCCGACTTTGGTGATGACACTCAGCAGGAACTGCCAAACCTTCGCTGCGGTTCCCTGACCGGTGACGATCAGGCGGTGGCCATGCTCACCGGCAACAACCCAGCCCAGATAGGCCAGTGAGAGGAAATGCAAATATCGGAAAAGGCCAAAATCTGTCTTGTTGCGGAACTCTTTGGTTACCGGCCAGACTTTACGGATTTCATCAGCGAGATCGGGTGCTGCGGCATTTATCCAGGTAAAAACCTTCCACGAACCAAACGGCATCGAGAAGATCAGGAATAATGAGGCCGCCCAGATCAACGTTTTTGAAACCGGCGGGGCGGGAATCCAGCCGCGCATGAACGCGAAGCCAGTGAAGAACAGCAATTGCCAGCCAAACGGGTTGAAGAACCATTGCCGGTCCGACCAGGGCTCTGCAGGCAGATCAAGGTAATCGTATTGCGCGATCAGCCAGATCGTGACCGATGCCAGCGCGACTGCCCAGAATCCGACGCGATAGAGCCCCATGAACAGCGGCATCATCGCAAGCACCACCAGATACATCGGTAGGATGTCAAAATAGTTGGGCACATAGGTCAGAGTGAACAGCCCCACGATCTGCGTTGCGGGGTCATTGAAGAAATGCTGCAGGTTTAGCGACGAGATATAGTTTTTCTCAAACAGCCCGCTTTGGTTCAGCGCTGCCATAGTCATAGCGACGAAGAAAAACAGACAAATATGGGCCCAATAGACCTGCCAGATACGGAACGAGACGCGCGCGGTGCCCATCAACCAGCCCTTGCGCATGAACGCTCCGCCAAAGGCGATGGCCGAGGCCATGCCGGAGCAGAAAACAAAGATTTCGGTTGCATCCGAAAACCCGAACCGGGCAGGAATCCACTTGGCCCAGGGATCGTTCGGGATATGGGCAATAAGGATGATGAACATCGCGATACCGCGATAGAAATCAAGGCGCAGGTCGCGCGTGCGGGCAGGGGCGGCGCTTTGAGAGGCCACCGGAGCAAAATCAGAAGCGGGCGATGCAGTCGCCATACGGTTTCTGTCCTTCTTGGTCTTTTTTATTGTTCTTATTCGGCGGGGACGCTTTGTGCGTCGCCATTATCGCGTGCGGCCTCGATCAATGCGCGGCGGGCGAGGGCATAGTTGTCTTCGCCACCGGAGCGCTTGGCGCGGCGGTCGTCAAGAATGCGCTCGACAGCATCCAGACGGCCGGCGCGCAGGCCTGAATCAATTGTGATGCGCTCGAATACATCACGTTGGGCGTGGCTGCCACCAGCCAGCTGCATTCCACCACGTGCGTCTGACAAAAAGTCAAAGGCTTGGCGATAGAGGCCTTCGCCAAAGGCCTCAAGCCCCTTGGCCGCAGCGACGCCGGGATCAGACATGCGGATCGGCGTATCGCCCTGGTTACGCTGGGCATCGCTCTGGATGCGGTGCAGTATTTTGCTGGTCGCATCCGAACGGTTGTCGCCAGTCAGGGCCAGCAAGTAATGCAGGTCGGCAAAGATCAGGCAGCCGTCTTCGGTTCGGGCAGCGCTGAGATCGGCCAGTTCTTCCCAGCGGTTGCCGACATCCACCCCTTCAAGCTCTAGCCGGGACAGCAGCGAAGTCGCATTCGAGATATCGCGGTAATCGTCGGTCTTGTCCTGACGGATGTGATGATCATACAAAGCCATCACTTGATCGACCTGACCCAGATCCAGATGCATCAGCGCCTTGTGCCACCACACATGATAGCGGAAATTGTTACAATGCGCCCAGGCATCCTCGCGCCCCGCAAGCCAGTCAAGGCCCAACTGAGCATTTCCCGTCATCTCATGCACATGCGCGACGGCGTGCAATCCCCACGCATCGTCGGAAACCATCCAAAGAGCCTGACGCCCGGCGATCTCGGCTTTCTCGTAGGCACCCGTTTCCTCAAGAGCAAATGAATGGCAGCCCAGCAGATATCCACGCCCAGCGTGGTCGGGTTCGTAAGCGGGCATCACGCGCTCAATCGAACGGCGCATACCTTGCGAATCCCCCAGAACGAACCGAGTGGCGTGGCTGAGTTTCATCGCCAGAGTGTCCGTGGGGTGCGCCCGAAGGATTTCTTCGAATTTCTGTACCGCTTGCGTGGGGAGGTCAGCCATATACATCGCCAGTGCCTCGACATACAGCCTTTCACGGTCCGAAACTGGCTGACGCTCCATCGCGGCATTGGCTGCGGTCAATGCTTCGGCTGCGACCGCGATCATCTCGCGCCGTCCCAGCAGGACCATGAACAGACCTTTGACCGCGTGACCCAGGGCAAAGTCCGGTTCAAGCTCTAGCACCTTGCCCAGATGCTGCGGCGTTACGGCTGCGTGCGCCATGAACCCAAGGAGAACACCATCCCACGCCTCGACGCTTGCGGGCTGGGTCAGGGTGTTCATCTGTCCAAAGACGTCTTGTTTCATGCTTGGGTCCAATCTGATTGCGGCATTCTATAGTGTTTGATGTAACAGAGTGTGCCGCGGGGTCGTAACAGTATCGACCCTGCTCTCGAATTGGTGAAAACGCGTGTGTGGAAAACGCGAAAAAAACCGCCGATTCAAGGGCATGTTTCAGCAACTTGCCGCCTAATCAGGCAGAGTGTTTCAATCTTCGAAGGGATTTTCTGCGTTTAGAACAGCTTGTGTGTCAGCGCCACAGACTGGAGGTGCACTGCGATATGTTACAGGTGTACGGGACAGGTTCAGAGGGTTTCCGATCAATTGCACCTCACCGGGTGCAGCCTGCATGGTGACCTGCATCTGCCGGGCAGCAACTTGATCAGAGGCAAAGACCTGATCAAGTGTTTGCACAGGACCAACCGGTACTTTCAATTCTTCCAGTCCTGCAATAACGCGGCTGGTATCCAGCGCCTGTACGGCAGGGCGAAGGATTGCATTCAATGCGTCACGATTTTTAAGACGGGCAGGATTGGTGGCAAATCGCGGATCGTCAGCAAGCTCTGGGTGTTGGATGAAACTGCAGAATCTTTTGAACTGGCTGTCGTTTCCGACCGCAAGAATCACGTGCCCGTCGCTGGTTGCATATACGTCGTAAGGGACAATGTTTGGATGCCCGTTGCCGCGCCGTTGAGGCACATTGCCCGAGGTCAGGTAGTTCACGCCTTCGTTGATCAGCCAGGCCACTTGCGAATCCACCAGCGCAAGGTCGACCTGCTGGCCTTCGCCGGTCAGATCGCGATGCCGCAGAGCCGCCAAAATACCGACGCAGGCATACATGCCGCACATCACATCGGCGATGCCAACGCCAACCTTCATTGGTGCGCCTTCGGGATCTCCAGTCAGCGACATAACCCCGCCATAGCCTTGTGCCATCAGGTCATAACCGGGTTTCGATGCGTTCGGACCGGTCTGCCCGTAACCCGAGATCGAACAGTAGACGAGGCTCGGAAACTCTTTGGACAGGGTGGCGTAGTCGAGCCCGTATTTCGCCAGCCCGCCTGGCTTGAAGTTCTCGATCAGGATATCCGCATGAGACGCCAATCTCCGGATTTCCGCTTGACCTTCCGCCGAGGCGATATCCAACGCGACCGATTTCTTGTTGCGATTGGATGACATGAAATAGGCGCTCAAATCCGAGCGGTTACCATCCGCGTGTTCGACGTAGGGAGGACCCCATTGCCGCGTGTCGTCACCTCCGGTCGCGGGGTTTTCGATCTTGATGACGGTGGCTCCCAAATCACCCAGCAGTTGCGTGCAGGTCGGGCCAGCCAGAATGCGCGACAGATCCAGTACCTTGACGCCCTTCAGGGGTCCTTCAGATGCGGCCATCATATCCTCCACGGTCGATCTCCGCAGCAATGACAGTGAATTTGTCGGCTTTCAACGCCTGATCCAGCGCTGCCCGCAATTCGTCGCGGTTGCGCACCGCATGACCGTACCCGCCAAAGGCGCGCCCCATGGCTGCAAAGTCGTGGCGGTCGAAATCGACACCTCGATTGCCCATCTGGCGCTGGCGTTGCTTCAATTCAATCAGGGCAAGGCTGGCATCGACAAACACAAGAAAGATCGGGTTGCCGCCCATTTCGGCGGCGGTCGAAAGCTCTCCGGCGACCATCAGAAACCCGGCGTCGCCCGAGAAGCTGATCACGGGGCGGTCCGGTTCAGCCAGTTTCAAGCCAATCGCCATTGGAACAGCGCACCCCATTGTGCATAGCGCCGAAGACTGGATCAGCCCGCGTTCCTCTGAACATTCCCACATCTGGCTGAGCAGAATGCGATGGGCGCCACTGTCGGCTGTGGCGAGCGTTTCTGCCGGTAACGAGGCACGGGTTTCCGCGATGATCGCCGCTGGCCCCCAGTCTTCATCGGTTGGGAAGGCTTCTGCCAGTGCTGTCTTGACTTGATCCGGTTCACCATTCGGCCACGTATTTCGGGCGGGGTTGCCTTTCGCGATAGCCTCTAGCGTTGCGCCGGTGTCGGCGACTAGATTTAGTCCGGCCTGATGCATGTAGTGATCGTTCACAACGGCTGATATGTCGATCACGCGCTTGTCTTCAGGATCCCAAATCTCGCGCCAGCCGGGGCGCATCTCGATAGGGTCGTAGCCCAGGCACAGTACCAGATCAGCCTGTTCTACCAGCGGAACCAGATGCTTGTCGGCCAGCGGAGACAGACCCGCTCCACCCAGGCACAGCGGATGATCCTCGGGCACCACACCCTTTGCCTTGTAGGTGGTGACGAATGGAATGTTGAAATGCTCCAGAAACGCCCGCACGACGCAGCGCGAGTCGTCGTAGAGAATATCGAGACCAATGATCGCCAAGGGGCGTTCGGCCTCGGCCACCCAACGGCGAGCCTTTTCCAGACATTCAGCGCCAGGTGCGACGGGTGCGACTTTCGCGAGACGACGGTGTTTAACCCCCGATACGCGCGTATCGGCCACCGAGATTGGCACATCGATGTGCACCGGACCGGGGCGCGGCTGGTTCGCAAGCGATACCGCCTTGTCGGCGATGATATCGGCCCCGTCAGCAGTTAGCCTGAAAGTGCCCTTGGTGATCGAGCGGTAGACTTGCGAGTGATCCATCACCTGATGAGTGTAGGTCAGCGCTTCGTCCGCATCGACGCATCCGGTCAACACGATCATCGGCACCCGATCCTGCAGAGCGTTCGCGACCACGTTGATCCCATTCATCGCGCCGGGGCCAAGCGTGGCCACCAGAATCGCAGGCGCGCCATCGCGATGATGAACGGCTTCGGCCATGAAGCCGGCTGCGTTTTCATGTTTGGTCAGATGAAAGGTGATACCTGCGCTTTCCAGCGCATCCACCAAGGTCAGAACCTCGCCACCGGGCATTCCGAACGCGTGGCGGCATCCGGCCTCGAAAAGGCGTTGTGCCAACAGATCCGCAGCGCGGGGGGACAGGTCCTGCATCAATCAAGCTCCGACAAGTTTATCTTTCAGCAGATTGCGGAGGACGCGCCCGGACGCAAGCAGCTTCACGTCAGTGTGACTATTTGACGGCGCTTTCCGCCACGGCCTGAAACTTTTCGTCTAATTCGGCGGCAATATCGCGCAGCGCCTCACCGCCTTCATCCGTATATGGGGCGAACACAAAACTTGGCGTTTTGTAGGACAGGGTCGCAGTGCCATCCTTGTTCTCGGTCACGTAGAAACGGATGGGCGCTTCGATCATCGCATTCGTCGAGGTTTCAAGGACCCGAACCGCGTAGTCGTTGTTGAATGCGCCGATCACTCGGTTGCCCGGAATGGTAATGCCGCGCGAGGCCGCTGCTTTGGTCGGTCCGGCCTGAGTGACCACGATCAGGCCGTTCTCTTTTACCGCGGCCTTTGTGTCTTCCACGAGGCTCTCATAGCTTTTTCCGCTGGAGTAGATCGCCCATCCTGCAAGAGGTTCGATGCCGTCGGCCCACGCAGGCATGGCCAGCAGGCAGATCGCAGCACAAAGCGCCCTCATGTTCTATCCCTTCCTGTTGTTTGGAGAATAGATGACAGAAAAGCGCTGAAACGGGGCTCACAATCCTGTGCGCGCGTCAGGCCGTACGTTTCTTCAGCAGATAGATATCCATGATCCAGCCGTGATCAGAACGGGCTTGCGCGCGCGAGTCCAGAATGTCTTGCGCCACATCCGCCAATGGGCCTTTGATCAGAATCTCTTCTTTCATGCCCACATATGCCCCCCACCAGATGTCATAATCGGCCATCTCTAGGCTTTGGAACGAGCATTCGCCATCCAGCATAACAGCCACTTTCGATGCCGTTTCAGGCCATCCCTCATCGCGGATGCGGCGACCGGTGGTCACGACATAGGGTGCCCCCAGATCATTGATCGGGATCGCATGGGCCGCAGTTAACGCCTGCAACGCGGTGATGCCCGGCACAACCTGGACCTGCGGCTGCGGGTCCAGTCGAGCGGCGATCCTGAGCGAACTGTCATACAGCGACGGATCACCCCAGATCAGCAACGCGACCTTCTGCGCGTCGGGGTGGGCTGAAATCGCTTCGTGCCAGCGCAGGGCAATTGCGTCGTGCCATTCGTCGACACCTCGTAGATAACCGTCATCTGCCCGACGTTTGGGAACATCGAAATAGGCGATTCGCGCGGGATTATCGGTGACCTGCGCGATGATGTCTTCGCGCAAACCGGCCAGATCAGCTTTGTTCTCTCCCTTACGCGGGATCAGGATCAGGTCTGCAGATCTGATCGCCTGCGCGCCCTGAAAGGTCAGGTGGTCGGGATTGCCGGTGCCGATCCCGATCAGTGTGAGATCATACATCTTCGAACTCCGCCAGCGGGCCATACAGGATCAAGGCAGGAGCAGTACCGATCTCGGTGCGCAGTTTGTCGGAAAGCTCTCCGATGGTGGAACGATGCAAAGATTGTTCGGGGGTTGAAACGGATTCGGCCATCAAGGCAGGTGTGTCCAGCGGCAGGCCATGCGCGCTCAGCGCTTCGACCAGCAATGGAAAAGTGCGCTTGCCCATAAATACGACCGTTGTCGCGCCAGCATCAGCTAGGGCGGGAAGATTCAGATCGGCAGGCAGTTTTCCACTCGCATCATGCCCGGTGACGAATTGAACACGACGCGCAGTCAGGCGTCGTGTCAGAGGAATTCCCGCAGTCGCAGCCGCCGCGACGGCAGAGGGGATGCCAGGAATGATCTCGTATTTGATACCGGCGGCCTGCAACGCGACCAGTTCTTCCTCTAGTCGACCGAACAATCCTCCATCACCGGATTTCAGCCGCACGACATGCTGGCCGGTCTGCGCATACTCAACCAGCAACCGGCTGACGTGATCCTGCTTGGGCGAGGGGCGACCGGCGCGTTTACCTACGCCCACCAGATCAGCGTCGTCACGTGCATGGGTCAAGATCGGGCCACTGCTGAGATCATCAAACAGCACCGCATCGGCCTTCTGCATCCGGTCCACGGCCTTGAGCGTTAGCAGCTCCGGATCACCCGGACCGGAGCCGATGAATGAGACAAACCCGGTCATACCGTTGCCTCCGCAATCAGGTGAAAGAACGTGCCGGTGACATTGCCGCGTCGCGATCCTGTCTGAGGGCCTTCAGCCCCTTCGGCATCGAAGACCTGCGCAAGAGGAGCGTCAGGTTGTTCGATGATCGAGGAATAATGGAACTCATGTCCGCGCAGGGCGGTACCTGTCGCAAAGCCGGGCATCGGAGCCAAAAGTTCAGCTCTACGATAGCCAAGGTTGAATTTGCGCTTTTGGTACGAGGTTTGCAGGCCCAACAACCCCGCCATCTGATGTGGGGAGCCCTCCTTGTCGACCAAGACTTCCCCCAATGCCATATAACCCCCGCATTCACCATGGACGGGCCGCGTTTCAGCGTGTTTCCGCAGCCCGGTCAAGAAGGTATCTGCTGCCGCCAATGTTCCTGCGTGCAGCTCAGGATATCCCCCCGGTAGCCAGACCAGATCGGCATCAGCGTCAGGCGCTTCATTGGCCAGCGGGGAAAAGGGCAGTATCTCTGCACCCGCGCTGCGCCATCCTTCCAGAAGATGCGGATAGGTAAACGAAAACGCTGCATCTCGGGCCAGAGCGATCCGCTGGGCCGGGGGGCGCGGCAGCGCGGCCGACGATGGCCCAACGGGGCCTGAGGAGGCCGCCTTTTTGATCGCATCCAGATCAACATGTTCACGCAGGAACGCGGCATAACCGGCAATTGCGGTTTCCAGATCAGGGTGCTCAACGGCCTGAATCAAACCCAGATGCCGCTCGGGCAGAGCCAGGTCACCCCGGCGCGGTAGGACCCCCAGAACGGGTAGTCCGGCGCGCTCCATGCCTAAACGGGTCAGTCGTTCGTGGCGAGGACTGGCACAGCGGTTCAGGATAACACCGGCAAAAGGCAAATCGGGGTTATACATCCGAAACCCGAGCGCGGTCGCCGCCGCAGATTGCGCCTGTCCTCCGACATCCAGAACCAAGACGACCGGCCATCCCATACGCTGAGCCGTTTCGGCGCTCGACCCATGCCCCAGCTCTCCGGGTTCGGCTACGCCATCAAACAAACCCATTGAGCCCTCGGCCACCACGATATTCGCGCCCGTAGCCTGCTCTGAGATCGCGCTCAGCAGCGGCTCTCCCATCGCCCAGCTATCCAGATTGAACGAGGCACGGCCCGCTGCGGCCCGATGAAAGGCCGGATCGATGTAGTCCGGACCACTTTTGAACGGCTGCACGGTCAATCCGTCCTCAGCCAGCGCCCGGAGCAACCCCAGCATGACCGTGGTTTTGCCCGTGCCCGATGACGGTGCAGAAATCAGTAGTCCCGGGGGGTTAGTCATCACCATGGCTCCAGCTCGACCACGGGCTGTCGGCGCTTTGAGGGCGATAGCGGCGGTCGTATGTTTTTGAATACAGGCAGCTTTCGTCAAACCCTTCACCTGCGAGCGCCGGACCAACCATTATCAGTGCGGTGCGCGAGATGCTTTCGTCCAGCGCCTCTTTCAGCGTGGCCAGCGTCGCACGGATGATCCGTTCATCCGGCCAGCTGGCGCGGTAGACAACGGCGACCGGGCAGTCCGCACCATAGGCAGGGGTCAGGTCTGCGATGACATTGTCCAGATTTCCGATCGACAGGTGAATGGCCAGAGTAGCACCTGTTTTAGCAAAGTTTTTCAGCGTCTCACCTTCAGGCATCGAGGACGCGCGCCCAGGCGTCCGGGTCAACACCACCGATTGCGCCAGTCCCGGCAGGGTGAGTTCGGTCCCCAGAGCAGCAGCTGCGGCGGCAAAAGACGGGACACCGGGCGTGACGCTGACCAGGATGCCCATGTCTTTCAGACGTCTGATTTGCTCTCCCATCGCGGACCAGACAGAGAGGTCCCCGGAATGCAGCCGCGCCACGTCTTGCCCGGCTTTGTGCGCTATTTCGATCTCGGCCATGATCTGATCCAGATCCATCGGAGCCGTGTTCACGATCTTTGCGCCGTCGGGGCAGTGGCTCAGAATCTCCTCGGGAACCAATGAGCCTGCATAGAGGCACACAGGGCAGGAGGCGATGATATCGCGCCCGCGCAGGGTTAGCAGGTCGGCAGCACCCGGTCCGGCGCCGATGAAATGAACGGTCATTGTTGTCCTCCGATGGCGACGGCGCAGGTTGCAAGCCGGTCGTCCGAGATTTGTCTGGGTGAAATCAGCCGCGCGCCATGCCCGGCGGCAGCAAGAGCGGATGCTTCGGCCACGCTGCCGGTGCCGTATGTGGCACGACTGCGGGGCGAGCAGGTCAGGGTACGTTGTCCGGCAAGATCATGTGCCGGGACGAAATGAACCGGTAGATCAGTTGCCTCTGCAAGTGCGACTAGTGCGGCATGTCCGTTCTTGTCTGCAACGGTTGCCAGGGCATCGACAGTTTTTCCTGTCAAGGCCAGATCAAAGGCAGCGCGCAGACTGGCTAGCGTAGCAGAAGACGAGAATCCGAGCCCGGCGACGATCATAACGCGAGGCTCCACTGCACAACTGGGTAAGCAGATTTCCAACCTCGCCGTGGACCAAGCAAAGCAGCCTGCGCAAGTTCGATGCGCAACAGGTCTCCGCCCATCTTGTCGTGCCACGCGGCCAGCAATGCTTCGCTTTCCAATGTCACTGCGTTGGCGACAAGCCGCGTACCGGCGCGGAGATTTGCGTGTAGCCAGTTCAACAGCTCTGCGCTCAGTCCGCCTCCAATGAAAACGACATCTGGTTGCTCAAGGTCAACCAACGCCTCAGGTGCGATACCATGAACGACCCGCAACCGATCCTGCCCGAGCGCATCGGCGTTTCGGCGAATGCGCTCGGCCCGATCTTCACGCGGCTCGATTGTCGTTGCAGTCAGCGTCGGATCGCACATCAGCCATTCGATGCTGATCGAACCGGTGCCGCCGCCAATATCCCACAGATGCTCTCCTCTACGCGGGGCAAGGGCCGACAGGGTCAGTGCGCGGATAGGGCGCTTGGTGATTTGCCCGTCGGTTTCGAAAATATCATCAGGCTTGCCCGAGGCTTTGGGAAAGGCGCGCCCTGTGCCCGCGACGTCCAGCCCGACACAGACCGGATGTTCGAATGTTCCCAGCAGCGCTTCGGTCAGCGATACGCTCCGCGCGCGTTCACGGGGGCCGCCAAGCGCCTCCATGACATGCAGGGTACAATCGGCAAAACCAGTCTCGCCCAAATACGTTGCAAGTTCAGCCACCGCTTTTCCATCGCGCAGCAAGAGAATGGCACGGAGGCCCGGTGCCAGGTGGGGGCGCAAACGGGTCAGGGGGGCGGCGTGCAGTCCAAAGGTTAACGTGTTTTCAAGCGGCCAACCAAGCCGCGCAGCCGCTAGCGAAAAGGTCGACTGGCCCGGTAGGGCGGTCCATTCGCCCGCATCGAAATTTCGCGCGATGACGGAACCGGCCCCGAACCAGAACGGATCACCCGAGGCCAGTACAATAGTTTGCCGACCGCGTAATCCGGTCAGTATCGGAAGACCATCGGCAAATGGAGCTGGCCATTCAATCTGTTCGGCGTTGCTTTTGGGAATCAAAGATAGGTGGCGCGACGGACCCATGACGATCTCGGCGCGATCCAGCACTTGACGGCTTGCGGGAGACAGGCCATCCAGTCCATCTTCGCCCAAACCCAATACGGTTAGCCACGGAGTTTCAGACATGCCCAACCTCCTGATTCTTGGTGGGACGACCGAGGCAAATGCTCTGGCAAAATCCGTTTCCGAACAAGGTATTCCGGCCACGTATTCCTACGCGGGCCGTGTCGACACGCCACGCCCGCAGCCCGTTCCAACACGCGTGGGCGGTTTCGGAGGAACGGAGGGGCTGGCGCGCTACATCCGCGATCATGAGATCAGCCATATCGTAGATGCTACCCACCCCTTTGCCGCGCTGATGAGCCGAAACGCTGTGGAAGCCTGCGCCTCGACCGCCACTCCGCTGGCGGCGCTGACGCGGCCTGCCTGGGTCGCTCAAGATGGCGACAGTTGGCAGCATGTTCCGGACATCGATGGTGCCGTCGACGCGCTTTCCGGTCCCGCTCAGCGCGTGTTCCTTGCCGTTGGTCGCATGCATCTTCAGGACTTTGTAGCACAGCCTCAGCATCACTATCTTTTGCGGCTGGTGGATGAGCCTGAAACCGTGCCGTTTCCTAATAGAAACGTCATTATTTCGCGCGGTCCGTTCACTGAAATTGAAGACCGGGGGCTGATGGAGCGTCACGGGACGCAGTTGGTCGTGTCCAAGAACGCGGGTGGCATCGGGGCGCGCGCAAAGCTGGATGCCGCAAGGGCGCTGGGTCTTCCGGTTCTGATGATCGACCGTCCGCTGTTGCCGCAGCGGACTGAGTTCGAAAAGGTTTCGCAGGTCTTGGACTGGCTGGTTCATACCTGATCCTTGTCAGGTGTGAATCTCGGCGTGTAAACGATCGGCGCGCCGTCGCGCTCGATAACGCGGGTCAATGACGAGCCGATGATCACGACGGTCTGCATGTCCGCCATGTCTGGCGTGGCCTCGGCCAGTGTTGAAATCCGCAACTTTTCATCCGTACGCGACACTGCGCGGGCGAACAGGATCAGGCGTTCTGGCTCACATTCCTCACGAAGGATTTCCAGTGTTTTTACAAAACCTTCTGGGCGTGACTTCGAGCGTGGATTGTAGAATGCCATCGCGAAATCCCCCTGTGCGGCGAGACGCAGGCGCTTTTCGATCAAGGACCACGGTTTCAGATTGTCGCTGAGGTTGATGGCGCAGAAATCGTGCCCCATCGGCGCGCCCGCACGGGCGGAAGCGGCCAGCATCGCAGTGATCCCCGGCAGTACGTCGATCTGAATGCTTCGCCATTCAGCGGGACCATTCTCCAAGGCCTCGAACACGGCAGCGGCCATCGCGAACACGCCTGGGTCTCCGGAGGAAACAACCACGACACGCTTGCCCTCGGCCGCCATCCGTAATGCGTGCTGCGAGCGGTCGATCTCGACCCGGTTGTCACTGGCATGTAGGGTCAACCCTTCACGCTCAGCAACGCGCGCGACGTAGGGGATGTATCCAACAACATCCGTCGCCTCGGCCAGAGCAGCGGTAACCTCGGGCGTGACCAGAGCTTCGTCTCCCGGTCCGAGGCCGGCTATTTTGACCCAGCCACTCATGGGCGACGGCCCTGACCGTGAACCAGGATGATCGAGAAATAGGGGGTGATACCCTCGCAATTGTCCGAGAGTTTGCAAACCCGCTGGTTGGGCATCTGGGCGTATTCGACGATCCATGCACGGTCATATAGATCGGCCCGTTTCAAGGCGCGTTTTACCTTGTCAAAGTTGCGACCGATCTTCATGACCACCAACGCATCGGTTTGGGTCATGCGTTCGGTCAGCGTGTCCTCGGACAATGTACCGACCAGAACCGTCAGGACGTCATCACCCCAGGTTATTGGATCGCCGGTAGCGGTCCAGGCACCCGACATTCCGGTAATGGCTGGTACGACCTCGACCTTAGATATATCCCGTAATCGATTGTAAAGATGCATGAATGACCCGTAGAAGAAAGGGTCTCCTTCGCACAGGACCACGACATCCTCACCATTCTCTGTCAACGACTTTAGGTGCGCGGCGCAGTCCTCGTAAAACACGGAAAGCAGCTCGTTGTACCTCGGGTCCGTCACCGGGATTTCGGTTGTTACGGGATACTCCATCGCAAACTCGATAGCGTCGCCGGGGATCATTCCATTGACGATCTTGCGGGCCTGCCCCGTGCGGCCCGGCTTGCGGAAGAACGCTACGTGGCGCGCATTGCGCAACAGGCGGTCTGCGCGGACGCTCATGAGATCCGGGTCACCAGGGCCAAGGCCCACGCCGTAGATCTTGCCCCCGCTCATTCCGCACGACTCGCGATGGCGTTGATGGCAGCAACAGTGATTGCACTGCCGCCCAAGCGACCTTTGACGATGCAGGAGGGCACAGGCTGCGCTTCCCACAAGGCGTCCTTGGATTCGACTGCGCCGACAAAGCCCACAGGGCAGCCGATGATGGCGGCCGGGCGCGGACAATCTGGGTCTTCCAGCATGTTTAGCAGATGGAATAGCGCAGTCGGAGCGTTACCGATCGCGACCAGCGCGCCGCCAAGATGCGGACGCCACAACTCTAGCGCAGCAGCAGAGCGCGTGTTGCTCATCTCAGCGGCCAATGGGCGCACGCGTTCGTCATGCAGAGTGCAGATTACCTCATTATCCGCAGGCAGGCGGAAGCGGGTCACACCTTCGCTGACCATGCGCGCGTCGCACAGGATCGGTGCGCCATTTTCCAGCGTGGTGCGGGCAGCTGTGACGAAGCCGGGCGAGAAATGCACGAACTCTTCCAGCCCAACCATTCCAGCGGCATGGATCATGCGCACGGCCACTTGCTCTTCATCGGCATCGAACCGAGCGAGATCGGCCTCAGAGCGTATGGTGGCAAAGCTCTGTTTGTAAATCGCCGCGCCGTCGGTTTCGTATTCATAGGGCATCAGGTGAAGTCCATGGTCATAAGTGTTTCTTCGGTCAGGCTGCGTTGGCAGGGCTCATCCCCTGCACGACCTTGTTTGACAAGATCAAATCGTCCATTGCATCCCACTAAGGTGACATCTGCAGTACCCATCCGGGCGCAACCCTTTGCACACCCCGAGACATGCAGAGATCCGGGCACTCGAGCCGCCAAAACGCGCGCGATCTCTCGCGTTTCCACTTGCGCCTGCGGACAGAACGGCGTGCCAGGGCAGGCGTCGGTGGTCATCAGCGGGTCAGTACCGTCTGTGACGAAGGCTGGTGCGGGAGTATCTGCTCCGCCTTCAAGCAGGATCAACCGCCACGGTGTAACTCGCAGGGCAGATGCACCGCTGCTCTCGATCAGTTTCGAGAGTGGGCCTGCGGGCAATTGCCCAAACGTCGCGCCCAAAAGTGTTCCCAACTCGCAAGCGCCAGGCTGTAGCAGGGTACCTATTGGGCCGGGCGGGCTGCCTTGCCATTCGAGCGGAAGGTCTTGCGCAGAGATCACGCGGGCCATTCGGCGTGTCTCGGGCGTATAGGTTTCAGAGAACCACTTTGCCAGTTCGATCAGTCGATCGATGGCATCGGCTTCAGAAACAGACCGCCCGGTCTCAGCACCGTCAGCACGCAGAATCAGGTCGTTTTCGCCGGTTTCCACGCGAATGTCAGCCGAGTCTCCGGCTAATAGGCGCTCGGGTCCAGTATCAATTGCAAATCCGAACTTGGCGGGCAGCGAGGGCAACTCTGCTAGGCGGTCAATCAGATGCTGCGTTAGTCGCGCTGTCAGATCACCTGCACGGTAGAGCGGTGTGACCAAAATATTCCGTCTGATCTCGATGCCGGGCTCGGCATCGAGAAGGTTCAGATCAGACAGCTCGGCCAATAGCGGCTGGTGGTCGGCTTCCTTGACGCCGCGCAGTTGCAGGTTCGCACGGTTGGTCAGGTCAATAGTGCCATTGCCGAAACGGTCGGCCAATTCGCACAGACCCAAAGCCTGCTGAGCGCTAAGCCGCGCCAACCGCGGGCGTACGCGCACGACCAGCCCATCGCCGGACATCATCGGGCGATGGGCGCCGGGGCACCAGCCTTGGACGACAGGTTTGTCGGTGAGAGCGCTCATCCCAGACCTTCCAAACCGGCACGGATCGAGTTTCGGCGCGTATTCCATAATCCAGCATCCAACAAGGCGCGGAAACGGTCTCGCATCGCTTGATGCGCACGCGGGTTCGCCTCTTGTAGAAAGGCATCGACGCCTTCGTCGCCAAGCGTGGCTTCATGATAAAGATCGAACAGATGCGGCGCGACGGTGCCAGACAAATGTGCAAACGATGCCATGTGATCAAGCGTCGCTGCAATCTCGGCCGCGCCTCGAAAACCATGCCGCTGCATCCCCGCTATCCATCCTGGATTGGCGGCGCGCGCATGAACCACGCGGCTAATCTCTTCGGGCAAGGTACGGGCGCGTGGATTTTCCGGGTTGGTATTGTCCAGGTGATAGAGCTGAGCGTTACCACCGGTGATTTTCTTGGCGGCAGCAAACCCGGCCTCATGCGTGGCATAGTCATTCGCCAATAGCAGGTCGGTCTCGGTCAGGTCCTGGAGGTGTACAAAGCTGTCAGCATTGGCGACACGCCGCGTAATGCCATCGACGTCCTTCGTGATGTGCTCACCTTCCAGTGCAAAGGAACTGGCATCTAACCACGCCTCACCCGCCTTTGAGCGGGCCTCATCGGTGTAGATTTCGGATAGTTGGGTCATGTTGACGCCATAGCTGCCGGGGGCCGGTCCAAAGACCCGTGCTGCCGGTTCCTGACCGGCATAAGGGTTCCAATCGGGCGCCTCATCCCGTTCAGATAGTGCCCGTACGGCCTGGCCAAAAAGCGCCGAAAGCGTTGGGAACACATCACGGAACAGGCCCGAGACCCGTAAGGTCACGTCCAGACGCGGACGGCTGAGGTCGGTGATCGGCAGCACTTCGATGCCCGAAACACGCTCCGAGCCTTTGTCCCAAACCGGTTTCACACCCAGCAAGTGCAGCGCCATGGCGAATTCCTCGCCTGCGGTGCGCATCGTGGCCGAGCCCCACAGGTCGACGATCAGCCCCTTAGGATAGTCGCCTTCTTCCTGCAGGTGTCGACGCACCAACTCCTCTGCCAGCTTGACGCCTTGAGTATAGGCCGCACGCGTGGGCACAGAACGCGGGTCGGTGGTATAAAGATTCCGCCCAGTAGGCAGCACGTCTGAGCGCCCGCGATAGGGAGAGCCTGAAGGTCCGGCTTCGATCCGTTTGCCAGCTAGCGCATCGACCAGAGCATTGCGCTCAGCTTGGGCAGAAGGCGCGGGGTTGAAATCACCCGTCACATCTGGAACCCGTCCAAAGATGTGCAGGCCGTCGCCGAACTGACTTTCCTTGATATCGCAGACAAATCGATCAATGCGCGTGATCGCCTCGGCGATGCAGGTGGCCTGATCGAGGCCAAGGTCGCTTGCCAGCCCAATGGCCTGGGCCTCGTCGCGGATATCTTCCTGTAACCGGTCACGGCGCTTGGGGTCCAGACCGTCCGCGTTCGAGAACTCATCCAGCAGTGCTTCCAGCCGAACCATGCGATCCGGCGTACCACTTTCTTTCATCGGGGGCGGGATATGGCCCAGCGTAACAGCGCCGATCCGGCGCTTGGCCTGCGCAGCTTCGCCGGGGTCATTGACGATGAACGGGTAGATCACCGGCAGATCGCCGATCAACACCTCGGGCCAGCATTCATTGCATAAAGCGACCGATTTACCTGGCAGCCATTCCAGCGTGCCATGGGCACCAATATGGATCAAAGCATCCGCGCCTATCCCTTTGCGCAGCCAAAGGTAAAAGGCGACGTAGCTGTGACGAGGCGTGCGCGAAAGGTCATGATAGTCATCCTCGCGCAGCTCTGGCGTGCCGCGTTCTGGCTGCAGCGCAACCACAGCGTTGCCACGCCGAAGGGCCGTGAAATGGAATGCTCCATCTGCGAACACTGGATCGTCCTCGGGGTCTCCCCAGACCGCCTGCAGATCGGCGCGCAATTGATCGGGTAGCTCTGCATGCGCAATCAGGTAGTCCTGCAATGACCATGAAATCCGGGCGCCCAGCAGGGTTTCGGCAATCGGCTCGGCCGGTGCGGTTGCATATCCCTCATTCTGAAGATCGGTCAGCATCGCTTCGGCTGAAGCAAGCGCATCAAGGCCAACTGCATGCGCTATCTGCCAGTCCTTACCCGGGTAAGTCGACAGAACCAGCGCCGGTATTTGATCCGAACTGGGCTTTTCGTGCAGGTCCAGCCAGCCAGAGACCCGATCGATGACAGCTTCGATCCGGTCAGCTTCAGGCTGGTGGGCAAAACGCGAATATTCCAGATAAGGATCGCGCTTGCCCGGTTCTTTGAACGACACGATGCCCGCGTTAATCCGCCCGTCGACCTCGGGCAGCACCACATGCATAGCGAGGTCGGCAGGCGAAAGCCCGCGTTCCGCCTCGGCCCAGGCTTTGCGGCGCGAGGTCGCGAGGGCGACCTGAAAGACGGGCACATTGGCAGCATCCAAGGGTGAAGTGCCTGATGCGCCCTTGCCCGAAAAGGAGGTGGCATTGATGATCGCCGAAGGTTTCAGCGCCACGATCGTCTCACGCAACCAGTCTGCGGCGGTTGGCGCTTTGAGCGATGGGGCGAACAGGCCAATGGCCTCGAATCCACGCGATCGCACACTGCGGATCAAAGCCGCGATTGGGGCAGTGTCGGCAGAGGTCAGGTAGGCCCGATAAAACGTGACGATAATGCGTTTTGCATCGCCCGAAAAAGCTGTGTCTGCCGGTATAACGCCACGATCCGGGCACCAGGCGCCGTAATCCGGTATGGACTTTGTCCCCATCACCGGACCGGCATATAGTCCCGCCGCCAGTGCCATCTGCGCGAGTGCGGCCTGCGCCGCAACCTCTCCGCCGGTGTCACACAGATGCGCCAAGCGCCGCAGGGTTGAGACGGGCAGGGTGGAGTACTCATCCAGCCGCGTATCTTCGCGCCCGTCCGCAGGCAGGACAGCCAGTGCGATCCCCTTGGCCTGTGCCAGTGCCAGAACCTGCTGCAAGCCGTAAGACCAATATGGCACGCCGCCAATCAGGCGGATCAGGATGCCTTTGGCCCCCTCAAGCGTCTGTTCGACATATGTATCGACAGAAAGGGGGTGTTTTAGAGCTGTCAGGTTGGCCAGCCGCAGGGTTGGCATGCGCCCGTCTGGCCCGCCACCGCGATGCCAGCCCGCCGCGAAAGCGCCAAGGTCACTGTCAGAAAATGACAGCACCACCAAGTCCGCCGGGCTCTGGCCCAGATCGGTTGGGGTCTCGGTTTCCTCTAACCCGTGGCTTTCGCGGAAGACGACGTGCATGACTCTTACTCGGCGGCCTCGGTCACACCCACAAGGATATCACGGATTTCGGCCTCTTTGATATCATCATGCTCGGCGATAACCACAAGGCGCGAACGGCGCTCTTCACCAGGTTCCCACGGGCGGTCATACTGATGACGTACCCGCGAGCCGACGGCCTGTACCAGCAGGCGCATGGGCTTGCCCTGAACCGCGGCATAGCCTTTGACGCGCAGGATGTTCAGTTCCTTTGCCAGGCGTTCGATCTTGGCGACCAAATCCAGCGGATCAGTCTGTTCCGGCAATTCGACGATGATACTTTCAAAATCGTCATGCTCGTGATCGTGATGACCATCATGATGGCTGGGACGCGCTTCCATGTCGTCCTCGGCAGCAGCTTCGAGGCCCAAGACAACGCGCACGTCCACGACACCTTCGGCGACTTCGACGACGGGTAGGGGGCGAGGGGCTTCGGCCGCGATGACCTCTTTGGCTTTGGCGACACCATCGGGACCGGCCAGATCCGGCTTGGTCAGCAGGATGATGTCGGCGCAAGAGATCTGATCTTCAAACACCTCCGATAGTGGAGTCTCGTGGTCGATCGACTCATCGGCGAGGCGCTGGGCGTCTACCGCTTCGACATTGGGTGCGAACCGACCAGCAGCAACAGCTTCGGCATCGGCCAAAGCGATCACGCCGTCGACGGTGATTTTCGAGCGAATGTCTGGCCAGTCGAACGCTTTGAGCAGCGGCTTAGGCAGGGCCAGGCCCGAGGTTTCGATCAGAATGTGATCGGGGCGCGGCTCCAAGGCCATAAGCGCTTCAATCGTGGGAATGAAATCGTCGGCCACGGTGCAGCAGATGCAGCCATTGGCCAGTTCCATGATGTTTTCTGCTGGGCAATCCGGGATTGCGCAGGATTTCAGGATATCGCCATCGACACCCACATCGCCGAACTCATTGACTACAACAGCCAAGCGCTTGCCTTGCGGGTTCTGCATCAAATGCTTGACCAGCGTCGTTTTGCCCGAGCCCAGAAAGCCGGTGATCACGGTGACGGGCAGTTTTTCGAGATTGCTCATTTCAGGGCTCCAATCGGGGGAATACGGGCCGCGCAATTCTTGCGGAAGTGTTCGGGGCGTTCACGCCATTTGACCAGCCCGTCCTCGGTCTGAAGGTACTTGGTGGCACCTTCAATGATGGTTTCAACGTGATCGGTTTCGCTGAGGTGTTCGTAAACGAATGTCCAGCGATCAGGTCCGCCACGCAGCACGATAGAACAGCCCTCATCGCAGTTTGACAGGCATTCTACTGCTTTCAGGGTGATGCCCTCGGGCAGGGCGGCCTGTTCAAGCGCTTTGTGCAGCAATGTGCCGGGGCGTTGGGCTTCGTCTTCGACGGGTAGGCCGCGACGGCATGTAGTGCAGACCAGCAGCTCGACCGGTGTGGTCTCGGTCATGTCTCTCATCCCCCCAATCCTCTTCGTGGGGGACGGGGTTTCATGCGGGCCGATCAAAGCCCCACACCGGAACACCCCGTCCGGTTTCATCTTCGGGCGTTGGCAGGTCTCCCGGCTTGCGGATGTCAGAGCGGTGCTCTGTCGGATGTCCCGCCTTCCCGGCATTCGCCAGTGGCTTGGGCACCCTCTCCGGTCACGGTCGCGGGGGCGGCTGCGTTTGACGGAAAATCCGCTGACGCATTCCCTTTTCATCTGCTGCTGCAGACACCAACACTTGGCTCTTGGGACAGCATCACCCCCCTTGTCAAGCGAGTCTCGCTCAACTGTGCGTACAGGGGCAAAAAAGCGACCTCTGAGGGTCGCTGGACGGCATGACTTAGGTCAACAGGCGTGTTCGCATGTGCATCGAAAGACGAACAGGGAGAGCGTCATATGAAAGTAGGCTTCATCGGGCTGGGAAACGTGGGCGGAAAATTGTCGGGCTCGCTGCTGCGCAATGGGATTGACCTGACCGTTCATGACCTCAACCCTGATCTTGTGTCTGGTTTTGTCGCGCAGGGTGCGAAGGCAGCTGAAAGCCCCGCCCAATTGATGCGTGATTGTGACGCCGTGATTACCTGTCTGCCATCTCCTGCCGCCTCGGACGCGGTAATGCAGGAGATGCTGTCCGAAGTGACATCCGGTAAGATCTGGATGGAAATGTCCACCACCGACGAAGCGGAAGTAAAACGATTGGGTGCTTCGGTGATCGAACGTGGGGGGGCTGCAGTCGATTGCCCGGTATCGGGCGGATGTCATCGGGCGGCTACGGGCAATATTTCGATCTTCGCAGGCTGCGATCGAGAAACATTTGAGCGCATTCTGCCGTTCCTGACGACGATGGGGCGCCGCGTTTTGCACACAGGCGATTTGGGATCGGCCTCAGTGTTGAAGGTGCTGACAAACTATTTGGCAACCGCAAATCTGATCACTTGCGCCGAGGCTTTGGTGACCGCAAAGGCCGCAGGGATGGATCTTGGCACGACCTATGAGGCGATCAAAATTTCGTCAGGCACATCATTTGTGCACGAAACGGAAAGCCAGGTGATCCTGAATGGGTCGCGCGATATCTCATTCACCATGGATCTGGTCAAAAAGGATATCGGTCTGTTTCAGGAGGTCGCCGACCGCGCCGGGGTGCCGCTGGAGATAAACCCGGTGATGATGAAAATCTTCGACGACGGAATCGCACGCTACGGTGACCGGGAACTTTCCCCCAACATTATCAAACGCCTTGAGGACGCCACGGGGCTGGATATCCGTGCTCCGGGGTTCCCCGCGGAAATGCAGGATGATGAGCCGGAAGAGCCGGGTTACGAAGTGGTTCCTCAAAACCGGTAAAACATAATGTGCTGATGTTCATGAAGAGTTTCGTTTGATGATGCCACGGCTTTCTACGGTTCGGAGGTGGTTATTCGGATCGTGGCAGGAAGGCCCTGATGAGGTCTGCGGTTAACTCAATTTTAGCTAGCGCTGAGTGCATATTGAATTCTATCAATTTCATCAGACCCGCTTAGGGGGCTGAGACGAGGCAGCCAGTTCTTCTTGGGACTTGCTGCGTTGGACAAATTCCGGAGGCTATTCTAAACAGATCAACAATAGTCCGATAATGGCACAGGCAAGAGTTTAACTTATGGGAAACGAGACCTTTCTCATCGTGACGACGATGAAGAACGAAGGGCCATTTATGATCGATTGGGTGGCTTACAACCGCGCAATCGGGTTCAATGATATCCTGATCTACACCAACGACTGTTCTGATGGCACAGATGTCATCGGTGATCGGATGCAGGCCTTAGGCTGGGCGCATCATGAGCGCAACAAGGTCGGACCACGGGCTACGCCCCAGAACCGGGCTTTTACCCGATCTCGCAGTCATCCAAGTTATCAGTCCGCAAATTGGATTATGAGCCTGGATGTGGATGAATACGTCAACATCCGTTTGCCTGAAGGCAATGTTCAGTCACTGGTAGAGGCAAGCGGTGAAGCTGATGCAATATCGATCTGTTGGCGTATGTTCGGAAATGCCGGCTTAAATGACTTTGTTGATCGACCTGTCCCTGAGATGTTCTTTCAGGCGGCCACCGAAGACAGCTACCCCCATCACCGGACGAAAGGTTTCAAAACGCTATTCCGAAATAACGGCAAGTTTAGTCGGTTTCGCGCCCACCGTCCTCGGATCAATCCAGAGGACGCTCCAAATCCCGACGCACCGTACGAAGGGGTGTTGTGGAGAGATGCAGGCGGAAACCTCTACCCGGCAGATCAGGTGAAATGGAAGGCGTGGCGCGGATTCAGCCATAAATTCGCGCGTATTCACCACTATGCAGTACGAAGTACCGATAGCTTTCTTGTCAAACGTGAACGGGGCCGGACTAACCATGTTGGCCAGGACCAAGGTCTGAAATACTGGCTTGTAATGAATCACAATGATGTCGAAGATCGCTCGATCTTGGGCCACATGCCCGCCATGCATGACATCAAAGCCGAGATGATGGCTGATCCACAGTTGGCCGAGCTTCACCACAAAGCCTGCGAATGGCATAGTACAAAAGCCGCAGAGTTGAAGGCCAGACCTGATTGGCTAGATTTGGTTGAGGCCTTGCAGAATTCTCATATCGGAGAAGACGCCCATGGCTGAAACCGTATCCGCCGAGGACCGCCGCAAGAAACAAGCCCTGCAGCGCGAGCGGAAAGATGCGCTGAGGCGCGAAATGCTCAAGACAATGCCGCACGGAAAGCTCAGCATCGAAATTGGCGTCTGGCGGGGCGAGTTTTCGCGGATATTACTCGATGAATTGAAGCCTTCTAAGCTGTGCCTCATCGACCCATGGGGCGTGCAGCCCGACGCAGATGGTGGCGCATCTTTGGCCGGAGCGCGTAGCCAAAACGATATGGACCGCATCTATGAAGCGGTGAAAAACACATACGCCTCTGAGATAGCGAAGGGTCAAGTTTCGGTAATTCGCGATTTTTCGGTTCCTGCACTGCGCCTGTTCGAAGATCAGAGTATCGGTTTCGCCTATCTTGATGGAGACCATTCATATGAAGGGGTCAAAGCGGATCTGGATGCGGTATTGCCGAAGATGATCGAAGGCGGTGTCATCATGTTGGACGACTACCATCGGAGGGGATGGTGGAAAGATGGTGTGATGCGTGCACTCCACGAGTTTTTGGGCGCAAACTCGGCGGGCTTGCGTCTCAAGGCGATCAAAGGCGCTCAGGTCGCGGTTCAAAAGCTATAAATAATGAACCAATTTCATATCGAATTGGGGATGTTGGCACCCGAGAAGGACCTACAGAAGATTGCGCCACTTTGGTTCAACCGCAGGACTTGCAATGACTGACAGGATCGTTGTCTACACGACAATGAAGAACGAAGGCCCGTTCATGATTGATTGGGTGTCCTACTACCTGTCACTCGGCATTGACCATTTCCTCATTTACACCAACGATTGTGATGACGGCACCGATCTGATTGCAGAACGGCTCGGGGATCTGGGCATTGCAACCCATGTTGATAATTCGGTCAAGCCAAAGCAAAGCCCGCAGAACACGATGCTCAGGCGAGTTCGTTCACATCCGAGGTTTCTTGATGCGGACTGGACCTTTTCGCTGGACGTTGATGAATATCTGAACATCCGCCTTCCTGATCCCTCCATGCACAAGTTGCTGGAAAAGTTGCAGGAAACCGCAGGAGAGCCTTTTGATGTTGCCTCTTTTGCCTGGAAGCTATTCGGTTGCGGTGGCGTCGAAGACTTCAGCGATATTCCAGTGGCTGAGCAGTTCTTTCTTTGCGATACTGAGCAGGGCTTTTATTCGGGCGTTGCGGGCGGGCTGAAGAGTATAACGCGCAACAACGGGTTATTCACCCGATATGGTCCGCATCGCCCTAAAGGAGTTGCGCCTGAACGCATGTCCGAGATCAGATGGGTTGATGGTGGCGGGCAACTACTTGACCCCGAAGCTGTGACCTGGCGTGCCACATCCAACTACCGCCATGATTTTGCGCGTATCCATCACTATGTGACGCGTTCAATCGGGTCGTTCATGGTTAAACGGGATCGGGGTAAAACTAATCATATTCACGATGATCAGGCCGAATCCTATTGGAACAATATGAACGCGAATTTGGTTGAGGACCGGTCGATCTTGCCGCTTTGGGAAAAGGCTGCGGTAGAGCGGGAACGTTTGATGTCTGATGACCAACTGGCGTCCTTGCATGCCTCCGCTTGCTCTTGGCACGCGCAGAAAATTGTCGAGCTAAATCAAAGACCGGATTGGGTGGAATTCCGAGAGTTTTTGCACCGGTACAAGACCATGGGCCCCGGTCGCTGACGCATCTCAGGGCCGTAAGAAGTCTTGACTGGGCACCATTCAAAGACGCTGAGGCATAGCTTAATGGCCGCACTGTCGCCAGCGTTAGCGCTCTTGGGGTCTATCGATCAGGGATGCAATACGGCACCGAACAGCGGGAGCGTTCCAACACATGGGAGACAAGCGCAATCCTGACAGAAAAATGTTTCAAGTGGTCCGATATCAGTCCGTTTCCGAAGGAGCCGCCGTTGGTAATTGCGCAGGGTTGAGTGGCCGACTGAGTAATATCGCGAGTAGTTGCTTCTTCTAACAGTTCACTGCACGACAAACGACACAGTAACCCTCGTCCGCCTTTTATCCTCGTCCTGTATGGAGAGTCGCATCGTGTGCCGCCCAACCGGCAGTTCAGCCGAACGTGCGAGCAGGCGCGAACCTTCGACTGAGGCGTGCTTCATTATTCGTTTGGTCACATTGATCCATGCTGGACCCATACGATAGTCGATCCGAATTGACGACAAATCAACTGCCGTATCTCCTCTCGGGCTAATGTCTACATCAATATTGATAGGCGACTGGACAATATCCTTTTTGGGCGAATTGAAGTTTACGAAGGGGCCATCGGATTGAGTAACGGTCAATCCTCGGTCTAGAGACTCGGTAATATTAGGTTGATTGTCGAGTTCTGCCATTTCGGCTGGAGTAAGCAGGGAGAACGCTTCTTGCTCGCTATTTCGCGGAAGAAGACTCCACACGGAAAAAGCCAACACAAACAGTATTGCACCAATCAACAACCATCTCGCACGCATTACCCACACATACATCACCTTAAGTAAACCAGATTGACACGAGGCTATCACACAACGAGACAAAATCTCAATTTGCGGGACTTGGTCTGAAATCGAGTCGCCCATTTGTAGGGGAAAATGGGCATTGCGCATGAAATCACACGGCAAGTCTTGCGGCGCGATAAAAGCCCAAATCGGACTACATTTCCCCTATGTGACCCCAAAGAACAAGCATTTGTATCGCTCGGTCTGGGGAGGTCGTGTAAGCTATTGAATTCTTTTGGAGGCGAGTACCTGTTTTGAAATCGAACCCAATCTGAACTAATAGATAATAAAAACAGATACTTAAGCGAACATCGCATTCTGCGTAACCAAGAAATGTTGCGGGATTTGTTGCGGGATTTGGTTGCGAACTCTCTCACAACCAAATCGCCTTAACCTTCATCATCTTTTAGTTTTGGTATCCCGAGAATTGGGTCATCACTAGGCTCTGGGAAGATCAACTGGTTTTGCGTTTCCAACAGTTGATCGTAGATTTCGGCTTCACTCTCATCAACGGTTTCGTCCGCGTCATCTTCCTCTGTTTCGCTGGGTGGCGCTATCCTCAGTTCGATAGTCAGGCCCCGCTCCATTTTCGCCAACAGAGAGTTAAGTGCCCAAGTCAGTTGCCCTTTAACTCTCCCTGTTGAGCTTTGGTAGCTTTACCCTCCTTAAAAAGAGATGCCACCTTCTTCTCGACTTCTAGTTTGATGGTTTTTTCTATCTTTTTGTCGAAGAACTCCTCGATCTCCTTTGGCGTAAAGGCCTCGATCTGCGCGGTTTCAGCTCGAGTTTTTCTGATTTGCTCGACAGAATACCAGACGCCGATTCCCCAAGTTACGACGCCCCCGAACATGAGAGCTATTTCCTTTGCCATGATAAGGAAAAACAGTGGGTCTGTAGTCGAAATGCTGCCGACAGAAGCTTTTTGATATTGGCCTGTAGCAGTAACAGAAAAGAAGCGAACCATATTTCGGATGTCATTAAGCTCGCCCAGCATACTTTCGAACTCATTTTCGAAGATTGCGCGCGGTATCTGGAATCCTACTTCGGTCGTTCCTTCCGTCGGAGTTGGATAACCGAAACCGAAAAACTTGAGATTTGAGGCAAACTGATTGAGTTGCTGAAAGGTTTGAGTGCGATCAGACGATAGCTTTTGGACGAATTCTCGAGCAACACTTGGCGTCATCGCATTTTCTTGAATTTTTCTGGATATCTCGTCAGCCAGTTCTTGGTCGAAAGTGTCGAATGAAATTTCTAGAACGCGCTCATAGTCTTGCGGAGTGAACTCTGAAACGAATTCTTCGAGTGATTGGCGCAGAGCGGTCAGTTTCTCTGATACTGCGCGCTGGTGCTCCGCGTTCTGTGGTTGGTTCACTAGGTTGTTCAGTGCTCCGTCAAGTTCTTGAAAGCAGCTCTGGGTCGCTACTTGGCTTTCCACTCTCAAAATTTTGTCGACGATTTAACTAAGCTTGTCAGTATTCATTTCGGTCCCGATAGAAACAGATGGATGCAATGGGCATGAAGAAAACAGGAATGGCGCGCAACGTAAAGTGGAAGGAAAGTGGCTAGAATACAGTGTTGCGGGAAATGTTGCGGGATTTTGGGTTGTGCCGCCAGTAAGTTGCTCGAATACTTAAGTTAAGCAGCTGAGAAGATTAGGAAAATTTTTCTTGACGGGCTGTTTTATGTCAGAGAATTTGACGCTTTCTGGAGGCGAGTACCGGAATCGAACCGGTGTACACGGATTTGCAATCCGGAAAATTTTGTTGATTTCAAAGGGAAAAATTGTAAACGGACTT
>NZ_JBQGAQ010000017.1:0-72977 GCF_056542905.1 Ruegeria sp. AA3
CTGCCCCCGGACCCCCGGAGTATTTTGAAAAAGATGAAGCTCAGGCGGTCGCGAGCTGGGATTCGATCTGTTCGGCGGTTTTGTCGAGGCGGATCATGGCTTGGGCGATATCGTCCTCGGATAGCGTAAGTGGGGGCAGCAGGCGTATGACGTTATCTGCGGCGGGAACGGTGATGACTTCGTTATCATAGCCTGCGTTGACCACGTCGATATTGGTCGGCTTGCATTTGAGGCCAAGCATCAGGCCAGAGCCACGTACCTCTTCGAATACCTCGGGGTGATCGGCGATCAGACCTTCGAGTTTCTGGCGCAACAGGCCAGCCTTGCGATTGACGCCTTCGAGGAAGGCGGGTGTCGCAACCTGATCGATCACCGCGCAGCCCACGGCGCAGCCCAGCGGGTTACCACCGTATGTCGAGCCGTGGGTGCCTGCGGTCATGCCGCTGGCGGCCTCTTCGGTGGCAAGGACCGCGCCCAGAGGGAAACCGCCGCCGATACCTTTGGCGACCATCATGATATCCGGTGTGATACCGGCCCATTCATGGGCGAAAAGCTTGCCGGTGCGGCCCACGCCACACTGAACTTCGTCGAGGATTAGCAAGAGGCCGTTGTCATCGCAAATCTGGCGCAGAGCCTTAAGCTCGGCGTCGGGGACTGGGCGAATGCCGCCTTCACCCTGAACCGGCTCGATCATGATCGCGGCAGTATTCTCGTTGATCGCATTGGTGACGCCATCGAGATCTCCGAATGTCAGGTGCACGAAGCCGGGCAGTAGCGGGCCAAAGCCTTTGGTCATCTTCTCGGACCCTGCGGCAGCGATACCTGCCGAGGAACGGCCATGGAATGAGCCATCGAAGGTAATGATCTCGACCTTTTCGGCCTGACCTTTGTCATAGAAATACTTGCGGGCCATTTTCACAGCCAGTTCGCAGGATTCTGTGCCCGAATTGGTGAAGAACACCGTATCGGCAAAGGTATGTTCAACCAGCTTGTCAGCCAGCGCCTGCTGTTGCGGGATGTTGTAGAGGTTCGAGACATGCCACAGCGCATGCGCCTGCTCAGTCAGCGCGGCCACCAGCGCTGGATGCGCATGGCCCAGCGCGTTCACCGCGATACCCGCGCCAAGGTCCAGAAAACGTCGGCCATCCGCCTCGGTCAGCCAGGCGCCTTCGCCCTTCACAAATGTCAGGGGCGCACGATTATAAGTCGGCAGAACGGACGGGATCATCGGATCATCCTTTTCGAATAGCTTGAGCCCTGTGAGTGATACACTGGGGCCATGGTCGTCAACTGATTTGGTGGGGATTGCGCGGATTTAGACAGCGCAAATAGATCAAACGGGCCGGTTACGCAGTAAAGCGTCGGCGTCGGAGTCGCAGGATATGTGCGGCTTTGATCATTGCGGGTCGTATAGCGGTGTACATTTAGTCTGAAAACCCCGTTTTTGCGAATAAGGCAAAAATCATTCTGAGACCGGGATTTGCTGCTTGCCATTTGTCCTGCGCTAACGCACGGGTGGGCCATGACTCCGATACGCCAGAACCCTGCCCTTGCAGCCCTGTTGATTCTTGTGGCCAGCGCGATTCTGGCAGGCACCACATTACTAGCCAAGGCGCTGGGCACAGATGTTCTTGGGCCTGCGCTGAATCCAATGCAGATCAGCCACGGGCGGTTTCTGTTTGCCTTTCTGGTAATCGTCACGACCGTTGGAATCCTGCGCCCGCGCCTCGGGCGTGTCCATTGGGGCCTGCATGTCGGCCGGACAAGTTTTGGTTGGCTAGGGATTACGTTGATGTTCGCCTCGGTTGCGTTCATCCCGATTGCGGATGCGACGGCAATATCCTTCCTGAACCCGGTCTTTGCGATGGTGCTGGCGATCCCGCTGCTGAAAGAAGGCGTCGGCCCGTGGCGCTGGATGGCAGCCATTGTAGCGCTGATCGGTGCACTGGTGCTGTTGCGCCCAACACCCGCGAGTTTTCAACCCGCCGCCTTGCTGGCCCTAACCGCGGCCGCAGTGATTGGGATGGAGCTGATTTTCATCAAGAAACTTTCTGGCCGCGAAATTCCAATTCAGATCTTGCTGATCAACAACGCGATGGGGCTGACCATTGCAACGGTTGCGGTCAGCTTTGTGTTCCAGATGCCGACCCCGCAGCAATGGGCAGCCTTGGCGGCGATCGGCGTGTTGATGGCCTGCGCTCAGGCCTGTTTCGTCAACGGAATGGCGCGGGCAGATGCGTCCTTTGTGGCACCGATCAGCTATGCCACGCTGATATTCGCCGCGCTCTATGATTTCGCCGTGTTTCAGGTTGTCCCGGAAAGCGTCAGCATGATCGGATCGGCCATCATCCTCACTGGTGGCCTAATCCTAGTCTGGCGTGAGGCGCGACAGCGTCAGGCCTTGAGCCGATAGCCCGTACGCAACATTTGCCAGGTCAGCGCGCCAACCAGCACGGTCGCGCTCGTGCAAATCAACATCCCCAGCCAAGGCGAACTGTCAGAGACACCAATCATGCCATGTCGCAACCCGTCGATCAGGTAGAAGACCGGGTTCACATGGCTGAGCCGGTTCAGCACCGGCGGCAGGGCCTCGACCGAATAGAAAGTGCCCGACAGGAAGGCCAGTGGCGTGACGATAAAGTTAGTAATCGCAGCCATCTGGTCGAACTTATTGGCAAATATGCCGGCAAAAAGGCCCAGAGCGCCCATGAAGGCCCCGCCCAGAACCACGAAGGTCAGTGCGATCAACGGGTTTTTCGGCACGATACCCAAAACAAGCGCCAGCGCAGTTGCAACGACAAGGGCGATCAGGACACCGCGAACGATGCCGCCAGCCAGATAACCCAGCAGGATTTCCAGCGGCGACAGCGGTGGCATCAGAGTGTCCACGATATTGCCCTGCACCTTGGCGATCACCATCGAGGACGAAGTATTGGCAAAGGCGTTTTGGATCACCGTCATCATCATGATGCCGGGTGCCAGAAAGGTCAGGAACGGCACCCCCATCACATCCGACCGGCTGGGGCCGATGGCAATGTTGAAGATCAGCAGGAATAAACCGGCAGTCACCAGCGGGGCTAGTAAGGTCTGCGTCCACACCGCCAAAAACCGCAGGGTTTCGCGCTGCGCCAGAGTATAGAGGCCCATCCAATTCACCGCGCCAAAGCGGCGCGCGTCCTGATCAATGAGATTCTGCATGTCTGCCCCATACCTGATTCGAAGACCGCTTGTAACTCGGGCCGCAGTGTTTAGAATAGGGGGCTGAGACGAATTCCCAAGGCGGCCCGAATCCGGGGCCGCTTTCCGCTTTTGAAAGGCAAATGATGTCCTGGACTGACGAGCGTGTAGAGCTGCTGAAAAAGATGTGGGGCGAGGGCCAGTCGGCCAGCCAGATCGCCAAGGAACTGGGCGGCGTGACCCGCAACGCGGTGATCGGTAAGGTTCACCGTCTGGGTCTGTCGAACCGTGCAACCGGCGCCAGCCCGGCAAAGACCGAGCCCAAGGAAAAACCGGCGCCCGCGCCCAAGGCCGAGGCCAAGCCAAAACCGGCACCCAAAACAGAACCGGCCCGCCCGGCGCCTGCTCCGGAAGCGAAACCCCCTATCCCTGCTCGCCGCCAAATCATTCCGGCCGGCCAGCCGTTGCCACCGCAGCCCTCAGCGAACGAGATCAGCCCCGAGGCGCTGGCGAAGGTCAACGAGGTTGAAAAGAAAGCCAAGAAGCTGACCTTGATGGAGCTGACCGAGAAAACCTGCAAATGGCCCGTCGGCGACCCCGCGACCGAAGATTTCTGGTTCTGCGGCCTTCCGGTTGAGGCGGGCAAGCCTTATTGCGAGGCGCATGTGGGCGTGGCGTTCCAGCCAATGAGCTCGCGTCGCGACCGTCGGCGATAATAGCGAACACAAGAACCTAAATCTTTACTATAGAACGTGAAAAGGGCGCAGGCGTTTCGCCACGCCTCTTACCGGAAGCGCTGCATAGTCGGGGACGACACAAGGCTTAACGAGCTCTTACAAAGAAAACACCCTCGCTGAAAACTGCGAGGGTGTTTTAGACTGGAGCGTCGGCTGTGCGGACTTTGCTACCGAAGGACAAAGTCAACTGAAGGTCCACTTTCCTTCGGCTCGTGATCTCATTAGAACGTTCCGCCGAGGCATAACATTTGTGGGGAAACAAATTGCGGAAGATCTTAGTAACAGGCTCCTCGGGTCGGATCGGTCAGGCATTTTTTACCGCTTATCAGGAGCACTACCAGTTTGTGCTGACTGATATGAAGGAACCCACGAAACCCGTTTCGGGTCCGCATCGCTTTGTACAATCTGATCTTTCTGATGCAAATACAGCAGAAGGTTTGTGCCAAGGCGTGGATGCCGTCGTGCATCTCGCAGGCATACCTGACCCAAACGCAGAGTTTGACGATGTGCTGCCCGCCAACATATTGGCGACAACTTATTTGATTGAAGCAGCTCGTAAAGCAAACGTCAGTCGCTTCGTCTTCGCCAGCAGCGCGCAAACAATAGAAGGATACCCTGTAGACCGGCAAATCGTGCCGGGGATGGCGGTTGCTCCGGCTAATCTCTACGGTGTCTCCAAGTGTTATGGAGAAGCATTGTGTTCACTCTATGCGACGCGACACGGCATGTCCTGCGTGTCATTACGAATTGGAGCGTTCGAGCCTGCTGACGGCCCGCCGCTTGAAACCAAGCGCGATCTCAGCGCGTGGCTTAGTCATCGTGATACAACTCACCTGATTGATCGCGCCATCCAAGCTGAGATCAACTGGAGTTTCATTGCACATGGCATCTCCAACAATCGATTTAAGCGACTTGATTTGACTGAAACCTGCAAGGTTCTGGGATACGCGCCGCAGGACGATGCGTTCTCAACCTTCCCGATACCCTCCGCCTAAAGCCGATACCCGTCGGCGGCGCGGAAACGGTCGAAAAGGGCTCGAACTTGACATTGAATTGTCGGTGATCTTGGAGCCGCCGGCACACGATCAGCCTTTCACTGCGCCGGGTGTGACGGCAAATCCGGCATCGGCACCCATCGGGGCAGTTCATCGGGTGAGACCGAAACATGCAGCTTCTCTGACCGGTCACGCCCCACTTTGCGATGTTTCCGCAGCAGGAAGATCTTGCCCCAGCCGCGCCACGTGCCGACCGAACGGGCGTGGGGGTCGGTGGCAAAACGGTCGCGCCACCCTTCGGGCAAGGGCAGGCCGTGCAGCTCGGCCTTATCCAACATCCAGATCAGGGAGATGTTGCTGAGCGGGCGGGCTTCTTCGAAACCGTTCAGCTGACCTCCGACATCGCCGTGGGTGCCGCGGAACCAGACCTGCTCGATATGGCCCTTAAAATCGGGGGTACATTTCCACAATACCGGCTCGAACACCTCGCGGGTCTCGTCCAGACCCATGGCGTGATAACCGTGGCGGGTGGCGGGGCCAAGCTGGTGGTTGTGGAAGGCGTGGCGTTCCTCGGCCCAGCGCCAGAGCAGCGGCAGGCGCAGGCCCAGCGCTTTGACCGTATCCCAGACACCGACCATCTCGATGGCGACATCCTCGTGACAGAAGGCTTGCCGGAATTCAGCCGCCGCCTTGCCATTGGCGGTGCATTCGTAATGTCGGTAGGCCTGTTTGATATTGCGAACAGTAGCGTGTTCGGCCTTGAGCAGCCCGATCGCGTCAATCACACCCGCAAGGCTGCGCACCCCGTAGGCGCCGCGTGAATAGCCGACGAAAAAGATCTTGTCGCCGGGCTTATAGCGAGATGCGAGGTAGCCATAGGCGCGTCTGATCTGGCGGTTGATGCCCCGGCCCATCATCACGTCCATAGTGGATTTCCAGCTTTCCCACTGCACACCGGCTTCGTAGAAGACCGAAACCTTGCTGCCCATCTCGCAGCACAGACGCAGGGTCTGGCCGGCGTGAGTTTCATAACCCGGTTCAAGTGTCGACATGGTGCCATCAAGGATGATGACATGGCTGATCGGTTCGCGATGGCGTGTTTCGGCCGAGTGCTCGGACCGCAGAGGCCGCCCGAGCCATCCAAGTACCTTTCTACTCAGCCGCGACAGAACCATGCGTCAACAATTCCCAAACTCTATGAGGTGTGAAAGGCATATCCGCCTGCCGCACCCCGTGATCCCAGAGCGCATCCTGAACCGCGTTTGCCACAGCGGCCAATGCGCCCACGGTGCCGGCCTCGCCACAGCCTTTCATCCCCATTGGGTTGGCGGTTGATGGAATTGGCACCGAGGTAAACTCTATCATGGGTATCCCCGCCGCACGGGGCAAGGCGTAGTCCATGAACGATGCCGTGAGCAGTTGCCCCTCGGCATCATGCACAACATGTTCATTCAGCGCCTGACCGATGCCCTGCACCACTCCTCCATGCACTTGCCCTTCGGCGAGCATCGGATTGATAAGGTTACCGAAATCATCCACGACCGTGTAGCGATCGACCCATGTTTCACCAGTGAAAGAATCAATAACAACTTCAGCAACATGTGCGCCGTTGGGATAGCTGCGCGCCTCTAACTTGGCGCGCGCCTCGTGTTGCAACAGATCGGTGCGCCCGTCTGCGCGCGCCATCTCAGCCGCCTCGGTCAGCGTGGGGGTCAGGTTGGACCCCGGCGCGCGGAAGGTTTCATGGTCGAAGGTCACATCGCTTTCCTCGACCCCCATCTTATCCGCAAGATAGGGCGTGAATGCGGCAATCATCGTATCAACCGTCACCAGTGTCGCGTTGCTTTGGGTCGTGACCGAGCGTGACCCGCCAGTCCCGCCACCTTGCGCCAGCCTGTCCGTGTCACCTTGCACAACATTGATCCGGTGCGCCGGAATGCCCGTCTGATCTGACAGGAACTGGGCATAGACTGTTTCATGCCCCTGCCCGTTGGACTGCGTGCCGACATAGAGGTTCACCGTTCCATCCTCGCAAAACTCGATCTTTGCCCCCTCCGAAGGATCCCCCAAAATACTTTCGATATAGTAACAAAGACCCTGTCCCCGGATCAGGCCATTTTCGGCATCCGCCGCTTTGCGGGCCTCAAAACCGGCGGTCTGTTCGGCGGCGCGGCTGAGGACCATGTCGAACTCACCCACATCATAGGTTTCACCGGTTGCGGTCTTGTAGGGGAAAGCTTCGGGTCGGATGAAATTCTTGCGCCGCAGCTCCCACGGATCGACGCCCAGCTCGCGCGCAGCGCGGTCCATCACGCGTTCCAGCACATAGATCGCCTCGGGTCGACCTGCGCCGCGGTAGGCATCAACCTGAGTGGTATTGGTGTAGAAGCCCTCGACCCGCAAATAGGTGGTTTGCACATCGTAGACGCCCATCAGAACGCGGCTGAACAATTGGGTTTGGATGGCCTGCGCAAAGTGGCTGTTATAGGCACCAAGGTTGATCTTGCTGTGGACCCGGTAAGCGGTGATCTTGTGATCCGCATCAAATGCGAGTTCCGCCAGCGAGGTCAGGTCACGGCCGTGGTGATCGGACAACATCGCTTCGGACCGGTCCGACATCCAGTGCACGGGCTGGCCCAGTTTCATAGCAGCAACAGCAATGGTGAAATATTCGGGATAAGGCATCGCCTTCATACCGAATCCGCCACCGACATCGGACGTAGTAACGCGGATCGCCTCGGGATCCATTTTCAGCTTATGTGCCAGTTGCGCTTTCATCCCCCAGACGCCCTGCCCGCCATAGGAGAAATGCAAACGGCTACCCGACCAATCGGCCTGACAGCCACGCGGTTCGATCGAGCTCACGATGACCCGGTTGTCATGCACGTTCAGCGCGACGGTGCGCGCCGCAGACTGAAAGGCCGCATTTGTCGCCTTCTCATCACCCAACCCCCAGTCAAAGGCGCGGTTGTCGGGGGCTTGTGGATGCAAAGGTTCCCCACCCGCAGCGACATCCGTCTTGACCGGCAGGTCTTCGGTTTCCATCCAGATCAATTCGACTGCATCGCGCGCCTGCAACAATGAGTCGGCAATGACGACCGCAACGGGTTCCCCGACGAAACGCACGCGATCCTTGGCCAACATGTTCCGCTCGGACGCTGCGCCTTGAGTGCCGTCGCGGTTGGCAACCGTGGTGGCATTCATCACTGTATCGATCCCGGCATCGGTCAGATCCTCGAGTGCCATGACCAGATGCACCCCATCAGCCGCACGCGCCTCTTCAAGGTCCAGCGCAGTTATCGAGGCATGCGCCACAGAGCTTCGAAAGAAAGCAGCAAACAGGGCATCCTCGGGCACTGCATCATCCATGTACCGCCCCTGCCCGGTCAGAAACCGCTGATCCTCGGTTCGTTTGACGGGCTGGCTTTTGCCGAATTTTTCCATGGGATGATCCTCTGGCTGCCTGAATGCGCGACCCTAGCGTGAAGGAAGACCTTGTCCAGTAGCTGAAAAATTAACTCCGCACAGTCTGAAAGCGACATTCATGTCTGGAAACAGCGTTGTGCGCCGATCTTGGCCGCGTCTAGGCTGAACCCAAATTCAGTCGAGTGGAGGTTTCCATGCCCAAAGAAATCAAGCTGACGAATGGCCGATTGGGCAGCCAAAGCGCCGAGGCCTATTGGGAAGATGGGTTTATCTATCCGATCCCTGTGTTCTCTGCCGCAGAAGCCGCTGGGTTCCGTGCCGAGTTGGAAGATGTCGAAGCCAATTGGCGCAAGGCGGACCTGCCACTGCCATTGAACATGTACAAACGCATCAACGCGCATGTGGTGATGCCACTGGCCACGCGCATTGCTCTGGACCCGCGCGTTCTGGACGTGGTCGAAGGTGTGCTGGGTCCCGATCTGCTGCTGTGGTCGGCTGAACTGTTCATCAAGGAACCGCGTACGACGCAGGTGGTGGGCATGCATCAGGACCTGACCTATTGGGGGATGGGTGAAACCTCGGACCAGTTGACCGCATGGATCGCCCTGTCCCCGGCAACAGTCGAAAGCGGTTGCATGGATTTTGTGAAAGCCAGCCACAAGAATCCGATCCTGCCGCATAATGATACGTTTTCCGACAACAACCTGCTGTCGCGTGGGCAGGAAGTTGCAGTGGACGTTGCAGATGAGGACAAGACGCATATCGAGCTACAGCCCGGTCAGATGTCACTGCATCACGGGCTGACGATCCACGGATCAGGTCCAAACGCGTCGGATGATCGTCGGATCGGTCTGGCCATCCGCTATCTCAACCCCAACGCGCAGCAAAAGGTCGCCGACCGTGACTACGCCATTGTGGCGCGCGGCGAAGACCGGGTGGGGAATTTCATTCACATCCCGGCGCCGAAGGAATTGTTTGCACAAGACGCTCTGGACCTTCATGCGCGCATTCGCGCCGATCAGGCCAAGGCGATGGCTCAGGGGGCCAGCGAGAAACTGCAGCTTTACGATCAGGCCCCGTCGAATCCCGGCTGAGACTGGCCTGACTGCCGCGCAGGGCCTTCCCCTTCCCGCGTCCATTCGCTATTGCAGGCGCTGACCCGAATTTGTTGACGCAGGACGCATCCCATGGCGATGGAAAAGACATTCAACGCGGCCGAGGCCGAGGCCCGCATCTATCAGGCCTGGGAACAGGCCGGAGCCTTCAAGGCAGGCGCGAACAAATCGCGCGACGAGAGCTTTACCATCATGATCCCGCCGCCCAACGTGACGGGGGCCTTGCATGTAGGCCATGCGTTCAATAACACGTTGCAGGATATTCTGACCCGTTGGCACCGGATGCGCGGCTTCGACACTCTGTGGCAGCCCGGTCAGGACCACGCTGGTATCGCCACGCAGATGCAGGTCGAAAAGATGCTGGCGGCCACTCAGCAACCTGGTCGGCGCGAACTGGGGCGTGAGGCATTTCTGGACAAGGTCTGGGAATGGAAAGGCGAATACGGCGGCACGATCATCGAACAGTTGAAACGACTAGGGTCGTCCTGCGATTGGTCACGCAACGCTTTCACCATGGCTGGCGCGCCGCGCGATCCGCGTACTGGACACGAAAATTCTGCGAATTTCCACGACGCGGTCATCAAGGTCTTTGTCGAAATGTACGAGAAAGGTCTGATCTATCGCGGCAAGCGTCTGGTCAACTGGGACCCGCATTTCGAGACCGCGATCTCGGACTTGGAAGTCGAGAATATCGAAGTCGCCGGCCACATGTGGCACTTCAAATACCCGTTGGCCGGGGGCGAGACCTATACCTATGTCGAGAAGGACGAGGACGGAAACATCGTGCTTGAGGAAGAGCGCGATTACATCTCGATCGCCACGACCCGCCCAGAGACTATGCTGGGCGACGGCGCAGTTGCGGTTCACCCATCGGATGAGCGGTATGCCCCCATCGTCGGTAAGCTTTGCGAAATCCCGGTTGGTCCGAAAGAGCATCGCCGTCAGATCCCGATTATTAACGATGATTACCCCGATCCCGATTTCGGCTCGGGCGCGGTGAAGATCACCGGTGCGCATGATTTCAACGACTATCAGGTCGCCAAACGTGGCGGCATTCCGCTGTATCGCCTGATGGATACAAGCGGGCACATGCGGGCCGATGGTGTACCCTACGCGAACGAGGCTTACAAAGCCGGGCAATACGCGCGCGGTCAATCCTTTACCGAAGGTGAGATCGACGCGATCAACCTTGTTCCCGACCACTTGCGCGGATTGGACCGGTTCGAGGCGCGTGCCAAAGTGATCGACGAGATCACCAGCGAAGGTCTGGCAGTCATGACCCGTGCTGATGACCCGCGTCTGGGATCGACCGCGCTGAAGCCGGACCACGAAGGCGCGGACAAAACCGTTCCGCTAGTCGAATCCAAACCAATCATGCAGCCATTCGGCGACCGCTCAAAAGTCGTGATCGAGCCGATGCTGACCGATCAGTGGTTCGTCGATGCTGAAAAGGTCGTTGGCCCTGCACTGGATGCGGTCAAGGACGGCACCGTCAAGATCATCCCCGAGTCCGGTGAAAAGACGTATTACCATTGGTTGGAAAACATCGAACCGTGGTGCATCTCTCGCCAGCTCTGGTGGGGACATCAGATTCCGGTTTGGTATGGCCTTGATCTATCGGCTGAGAACTTCAAGGACGACGAAAACGACGGCGACCTTGATCTAGTCGAATTGGGACGTCTGCTGAACGAGGGCGGCATGCTCCACCGTGGCAACGTCATGGAATGTGCACCCAACTTTGACGCCGTTGTCGATAAATTCCTGGACGACAATGCCAATATCCCCAGCCCGCTGAGCCATGCGACCGTTATTGAGGTCGCCGACAAGCATGCGGCCATCCATCAATTCGCTGAAAGCCTTGCTCAGTACGCCGTCGAACAGGACCCGACCAAGCTGGTGTATCCGGTCTGGCGCGATCCCGATGTGCTCGACACCTGGTTCTCCTCCGGCCTCTGGCCCATCGGCACGCTGGGCTGGCCTGAGCAGACCGAAGAGCTGGAGCGTTACTTCCCTACGGACGTTCTGATCACCGGCTTCGACATCCTGTTCTTCTGGGTCGCCCGGATGATGATGATGCAACTGGCCGTGGTCGATCAAATCCCGTTCCACACCGTTTACCTGCACCAACTCGTCCGCGACGAGAAGGGCAAGAAGATGTCCAAGACCACCGGAAACGTCATCGACCCGCTGGAGATCGTGGACGAATTTGGCGCCGACGCGCTGCGCTTTACCAACGCCTCAATGGCGGCGATTGGCGGCGTGCTGAAACTGTCCAAAGAGCGCATCACCGGCTATCGCAACTTCGGCACCAAGCTGTGGAACGCCGTCCGCTTTGCCGAAATGAACAAGGTCTTTACCGACGACGTTCCGCAACTGGACATCGCCGACCTTAAACCCAAAGCCGCCGTGAACCGCTGGATCATGGGCGAAACCGCCCGCGTGCGGGAAGAAGTCGATGCAGCGCTGGAAAGCTATCGCTTTAACGACGCGGCCAACGGGCTTTATGCCTTTGTCTGGGGCAAGGTCTGCGACTGGTACGTCGAACTGTCCAAACCGCTGCTGCAGGGCGACGACGCCGAGGCACAGGCCGAGACCCGCGCCACCATGCGCTGGGTTCTGGATCAGTGCATGGTCCTGCTGCACCCGATCATGCCCTTCATCACCGAAGAGCTGTGGGGCCTGACCGGCAGCCGCGCCAAGATGGTCGTCCACGCCGACTGGCCAACTTACGGCACCGAACTGGTCGACGCGGAAGCGGATCGTGAGATGAACTGGGTAATCTCGGTGATCGAAAACACCCGTTCAGCCCGCGCGCAGATGCGGGTTCCAGCCGGCCTCTACGTGCCGATGCTGGTGACCGAAATCGACGCCCACGGGCAGGCTGCATGGGACCGCAATGAGGCGCTGATCAAGCGTCTTGCGCGGATCGACAGCCTGACCAAGGCCGATGAATTGCCCAAGGGGACCATCTCGATTGCCACCCCAGGTGCGAGTTTTGGCCTGCCGCTCGCGGACATCATTGATATCGGCGCGGAAAAGGAACGGCTGGAGAAAGCCATGGGCAAGCTAGTAAAAGAGCTTGGTGGTCTGCGCGGGCGACTGAACAACCCGAAATTCGTGACTTCGGCTCCGGAAGAGGTTGTTGCCGAAGCCAAAGCCAACCTTGCGGCCCGTGAGGAAGAAGAAGCCAAGCTGAACGAGGCGCTTGCACGTTTGGCCGAGATCGCCTGATCCTCTACTTTTCATAAGCGCTCAAAGTTCAAAAACCCGCCGTTCTCCCGGCGGGTTTTTACTGTGCAATGACGTATTTCACCTTGTTCGCAGCAGCTTGTGATTGTTAGCAAGTGCGGGTGGTTATAGCCGAGGACAGGATGACACGCGCATTTCCCCCAATGCAGACCATTTCGACCGGGCTGGTCGTGGCCATCGTCGGGTTCTTCAGCTCATTCCCAATTGTGTTGCAGGGGCTGAACGCGATGGGAGCCTCATCGCAGGAAGCCGCCTCGGGCCTGATGAGTGCAGCCATCGCTATGGGGCTGGCCGCCATTGTGTTGAGCCTGTTTCACAAGCTACCAATCAGCGTTGCCTGGTCCACGCCAGGTGTCGCGCTGCTGGCCGTGTCTGCTACACCGGTCGAAGGGTTTTCAGGCGCAATCGGCGCATTCCTTTGCGCCGGAGCCCTGACCGTTCTGGCAGGGCTGTGGAAACCGCTTGGTCGGTTGGCTGCAGCAATCCCAATCACTCTGGCGCAAGCGATGCTGGCAGGCGTACTCTTGCCGCTTTGCCTTGTACCATTCAAAGCGGCGGTCGAGATCCCATGGCAGGCGTTGCCGGTAATCCTAACATGGTTTATTGCGGGCCGCTTCAATCGGTTGATCGCGGTTCCGGCAGCTGTGGTCGCAGCGGCTATCATTGTGTCGCTGAACGCCGGAGATGCTCAATTGATGCCAGATCGTCTGATCGCTGCTCCGGTCTGGACCATGCCATCCTTCTCGGTCGCGTCTGCCATCGGAATCGGCGTACCGCTGTTTATCGTCACGATGGCGACACAGAACATTCCCGGCGTCGCTGTGATGCGCAGCTTTGGCTTCGATCCAGTTCCCGGCCGGTTGTTGTCATCCGTCGGTGGCGCAAGCATGCTCTCGGCCCCCTTTGGAGCGCCCGCAACCTGTCTGGCTGCGATCACCGCGGCGATGTGTTCCAATGAGGACAGCCATCCTGACCCGGCGCAGCGCTATTGGTCCGCCGTAATCGGGGGTGTGTTTTACTGCCTGTTCGGCGTCTTTGCGGTGGCAATCACAAGCTTTGCTGCCCATGCCAACCCATTGCTGATGGGTACTCTGGCAGGGGTTGCTCTGATCGGGGTCATGGCCAACGCCATGCATGCCGCGTTGGATATCCCTGCCGAGCGCGAGGCGGCCATTCTGACCTTGGTCATCACCGCCTCTGGTATCACGGTCTTTGGATTGGGTGCGGCGGTCTGGGGGCTTTTGGCCGGCGGAATAGCGTATGTCGTGACAAACAGATTGCGGTAATCCCTTTCGCCAGACTGTCACAGGCAGTAGAATACAGACATGTTCGGATCGCTTGGAAAACTGGTGGAACGCCAGATTAAGAAGGCACAGGCCGAGGGCCAGCTACAGGGGCTTGAAGGCGAAGGTGCGCCGCTTCCTGACCGTTCAAGTGAGGCGCAAGGTGATCCTGCCATTGCCGCTGGTCACCGGATCATGGCGCAGGCCGGGGTTCTGCCGGAAGAGTTCAACATCAAGAAACAGCTCGACGCGGCACGCAAGGATTACGCTGTTCTGACGGATCCCGAAGAGCGCAAGTCGGCGATGTCCCGCGTCGCCGATCTGGAGATGCGATATAATATGGCCCGCGATGCGCGGCGCAGTTTTATGCGGTGACTACTTGAACTCGGGCTTGCGGCCCTGCATCTGCGCCATGACAACCTCCATCTGATCTGGCTTTCCAATCAGGTCGACCTGCTCAGAGGATTCGGCCATCAACACATCTGCGCGGTCTCGGGTTTCGGCTACATCGATCAGACGCTTGGCGGCGCGGATCGCCGAGGGGCTTTTGCCCGCGATGTCCTCGGCCAGCGCAAGTGCCTCGATCAGCGGGTCATCCGAGAGTTTCGTCACCAGCCCCCAATCTGCGGCCTGCGGTGCACCAATCGGACGGGCTGTATAGGTCAGAAGGCGCAGAACGTCGGAGCGAACAAGTTCAGGCAGCAGCACCATCCCGCCCATGTCGGGAATGAGACCCCATTTCATCTCCATCACCGACAGCTTGGCTTCGGGGTGCGCGATGCGGATATCCGCACCCAGCGCGATCTGCAGGCCGCCGCCATAGGCCACGCCCTGAATGGCACAGATTACCGGGACCGGGACACGCCGCCAGATCAGGGCAATCTCCTGCAACTCATTGGCATCTTCGTGGCTGCGGGTCATCAGCCATTCGGTCGGGTCTGTTTGGGCCATGCTGGCAAAGCTGGCCATATCGAGCCCAGCGCAGAAACTTTTGCCCTCTCCCGACAGCACCACCGCCCGGATGTCGGCCGCGGCGACCTCTTGCCCCGCCGAGAGGATCGCCTTGATCATCGCATCGTCCAGCGCGTTCATCTTGTCGCCGCGTGTCAGCGTGACATGGGCGATGTGATCTTTGTATTCGACGGATACGCGAGACATGGGACCTCCGGTGCGTTCTTTGTTGCGTCAAGCATGACAGTAAGAGGCAAACAGCGCTACAACGACGTCAGGGCAAATCGGCGATCGGCATCCGACCAAACCAAGGAGAGTCCAGTGTCATTACATAGAACTGGTCGCCAGCCGCCTGGCCCGCAGTGGTGATGCCCAGCCGCCCTTGGGGGTCTTGCAGCGTACGCAGGATGGTTCCGTCACCATCAAACTGTACCAGCATACCGCGGTGGATCGGCGCGGGGCGCACCTTGGGTCCCAACCGCCATATTATCTTGCGTAGGAAGGGATAGGGCATCAGCTTTTCTGCAGGCACGCGCGGGCTGGCGAATGCCATCCAATAGGTGCCGTCACCTTGCGCTTTGATGTTATCCGGATAGCCTGGCAGGTTATCCAAAAGAACCTCTTGTTTTCCGGCTTTGGGGCCGACCAGCCACAGCTTGTGCACCCTTGCCCGACCCGTTTCGGCAATCAACAAGAAATCTTCATCCGATGAAAGAGCAATGCCGTTGGTATAGACGAACCCTTCGGTGATCTTTTCGGCAGTGCCGTCAGGCGAATAACGTGCCACATAGCCGGTTGGCGATTGCTCCCAGATCGTCATGACCGAGGTGGGTTTGGTGCCGCCCATGGTTTCAGGATCGAACCGGTTTGAGGAGTTCGAGAAATAGACCGTGCCGTCCTGTGCCACGTCGAGGTTGTTGGCATAGATGATAGGCGCGCCATCGATCTCGGAGACCAGTGTTTCCAGCGTTCCGGGCCCGGCCCAGCGCATCAGCCCTCGAAAGCTGTCGGCGATATAAAGCGCGCCATCTGGTCCCGCCCGCAGACCCAGGGGGCGGCCGCCAAGTTGATCGACCTCGGCCGGTTGATCACCGTCGATGCGATAGAGGGTGCCGGATTGGCCGGTGGTATAAACCGCGCCGTCTGGCATCACTGCGATGTCTTCTGGGCCAATCTCCCCCGCCGGTAGCGAGATCAACTGCGCAGTGTCGAGATAGTTGTTTTCGGCGAAATCGCCCGTGAATCCGGGCGGTTCGGGTGGCTCGTAGGCCACCGGGTCAACCGGGACCGGCCAGAACACGAGATATGCAAGACCGATAAGGATAAGTGCCAGTATATAACGCATGACGCCTCCGAACTGCGGTTGCGGGCACACTGACTGTGATTGCATCTGCGTGCAAGGCTTGCCCCACTGCGGCGGTTGCGCTTATCTGCCGCCATGACCGGTCCTCGTTACACCCCGCTTGCCCAATCCCTGCCCGCAACCGTGCCATTTGTCGGCCCCGAAACGCAGGAGCGTCAGCGTGGCGCGCCCTTTATCGCCCGGATCGGTGCAAATGAGAGCGTGTTTGGCCCCTCGCCACGCGCGATAGAGGCGATGCAACGGGCGGCGGGTGAGGTTTGGATGTACGGCGATCCCGAGAATTACGATCTGCGCCATGCGTTGGCGGCGTATCACGGGGTTGCGCCCGAGAACATTGTGGTTGGAGAAGGCATTGACGGGTTACTGGGATATCTGGTGCGCCTGCTGGTTGGTCCGGGCGATGCAGTTGTGACCTCGGACGGAGCTTATCCGACTTTCAATTACCACGTGGCCGGGTTTGGTGGGGTTTTGCACAAGGTTCCCTATCGCGACGATCACGAAGACCCGGCAGCGCTGATTGCTAAAGCGGCAGAGGTGGACGCAAAGTTGGTCTATCTGGCTAATCCTGACAATCCGATGGGAACCTGGCATTCAGGTGCGGATATCATGGCTGCGATGGAAGCTTTGCCTCAAGGCAGTTTGCTGGTTCTCGACGAGGCATATGTGGAATGCGCGCCTGAAGGTACCGCTGCATCTGTCGCTGCCGATGATCCACGTGTGATCCGGATGCGGACGTTTTCCAAGGTCTATGGCATGGCCGGGGCGCGGGTGGGTTATGCAATCGGCTCGCCCGAGCTGATGGCGAGCTTCAACAAAGTGCGCAACCATTTCGGCATGAACCGGACCGCGCAGGCAGGGGCATTGGCGGCGCTAAAGGATGAGGATTGGCTGACGCAGGTGCAGGAGCGGATTGCAAGGTCTCGGGACCGCATTGGAGAGATTGCTCGGTCGAATGGACTGGAGCCTTTGCCGTCTGCGACAAATTTTGTGGCGATTGGTTGTGGGCGGGATGGGGCGTTTGCCAAGGCCGTTTTGGACTCGCTCGTTGAACAAGGCGTGTTCGTGCGGATGCCCTTTGCCGCGCCTCAGAACAGGTGCATTCGGGTGAGTTGCGGGGGAGAGACAGAGATGGCGGCGTTTGAGGTCGCTTTGCCCGGGGCGTTGGCGAAGGCTCGGGCCGTGTAGGGGGGCTGTCTGCCCCCCATCGCGCATCCGCACGATCCCCCCCGAAGATATTTATGGCCAGATGAAGAAGCGGATCAGCGCCTAGGCGGCCAGAGTCGCGGCGGCGGTTTCAAGCGCGCCTTTGCCGCGGGGAATGTCGAGCGCGGCCATCGCCGTTTCGACGCCACCCAGCATGGCCATGACCATTTGGGCGTTTAAGTGTCCCATGTGGCCAAGGCGGAAGCAGCCGTCCCAGTCTTCCATTCCCAGACCGATGCCCAGCGTCAGACCCAGTTGGGTTTCGGTATAGCTGCGCAGCGACGTGCCACGCCCTTCAGTCAGGCGGAGGGCAGTGACGGCGTGGCTTCGATGAGCCGGATCGGCGACGTTGAATTGCAGCGCACCGCCTTTCGCCCAGACCTCACAGGCGGCCCAGATCGCCTTTGCCAGGTGTTTGTGGCGGGCCCAGACCTGTTCGATCCCTTCGCCGTGGATCAGGTCAAGCGCGGCGCGCAGTCCATACAGGTGGTGGGTTGGTGCGGTACCGTTGAAATACTGGTAGAACAGATCTGGATTGGCGCGCGGCTGCCAGTCCCAATATTGCGAAACTCGGGGCATTGTGGCGCGTTTGGCTTGCGCCTTGTGGTTGAAGAAGACAAAGCCGGTCCCTGCCGGGGTCATCAGCCCCTTTTGGCAAGCCGTGACAGTGACGTCAACACCCCAGGCGTCCATCTCGAACTGGTCGCAGCCCATGGATGCGATGCAGTCAGCCATCAGCAATGCGGGGTGGTCGAGGTCGCCGAGCAAGGCGCGCAGCGCCGGGATATCGTTGCGGATCGATGTGGAGGTATCGACGTGGACCGCAAGCACGGCCTTGATTTTGTGACTGGAGTCGGCGCGCAATGCTTCGGCGACGCGCTCGAGATCCCAGGGTGAGGACATGCCGAAATTAATCAATTCGACCTTGGCACCGATGCCCTCGGCCATCTCGGCCCAACCGTGGGTGAAGCGGCCCGAGGCCGGGGCCAGCACCGTTTCGCCGGGGGCGATCACGTTTGAGAGCGCGGCCTCCCACGTACCATGGCCGTTGGCGATGTAGATGGCGACGTTGTGCTGGGTCCCGGCAACGCGTTTCAGGTCATGCGTCAGCGCGGGCATCATCTCAATCAATTCGCCGTCATAGATATTGGGCGACGGACGGTGCATCGCCTGTAGCACCGCGTCTGGCATGACCGAGGGGCCAGGGATCGCCAGATACTCGCGCCCCTGCGCGAGAGAGATTTGGTTTGTCATGAGGGCAACCTGTCTGAATTGAGGCTTACCCTAGCGTTTCGCCCTGCGACGTCAATCCACCAGGATGGCGGCCTCGCGCGCAAGTGTTTCGATTCCAGCCCAGTCGCCAGTTTGTACCATTTGTTTGGGCGCGACCCAGCTGCCTCCGGCGCAGGCAACATTCGATAGAGACAGGTAATCGAGGGCATTTGACGGCGATACGCCACCGGTTGGGCAGAAGGTGATCTGCGGCAAGGGCGCGCCGATGGCTTTCAGGGCGGGCGCTCCGCCCGAGGCTTCGGCAGGAAAGAATTTCAGCATGTCATAGCCCTTCTCCAGCAGAGCCATGGCTTCACTTGCGGTAGCCGCGCCGGGAAGAAGGGGCAGGCCTTCGGCTTCGCAGGCGGCGATCAGGGCATCGGTTGCGCCCGGTGAAACACCGAATTGCGCGCCAGCCTCTTTGGCAGCGCGGACATCGTCAGGGGTAACCAATGTACCCGCACCTACTACGCCACCAGGGACGTCGGCCATCGCGCGGATAGCGTCGAGCGCGGCGGGGGTGCGCAGGGTGACTTCAAGCGCCGGGAGGCCTCCGGCGACCAAGGCTTCGGCCAACGGGCGGGCGTGGGCGGCGTCATCCACGACCAGAACCGGGACGATCGGGGCCAGCGCGCAGATCTCACGGGTGCGTTGAGTTTTGGACATGGGGTTACACTCCGAAAATGCTGGCGCCGGTGTCGGCTGAGCCGACATTCTGACGGAAGGCGCCGAAGAGATCACGGCCAACGCCGTGTTGGTTTGCAGTGAGGTCTGCAGTAGCAGGTGCACGGTCGAGAACGCCGGGGGTCAGGATTTCCAACTCGCCCTTGATCGCATCGACGCGCAAAAGATCACCGTCCTGCAGATAGGCGATGGCTCCGCCGTCCAGCGCCTCGGGGCAAACATGGATGGCAGCGGGAACCTTGCCAGAGGCACCGGACATCCGGCCATCAGTGACCAGAGCCACTTTCTGCCCCCTGCCCTGCAGGATTGACAAGATCGGCGTCAGAGAGTGGAGCTCGGGCATGCCATTGGCCTTGGGGCCTTGGAAGCGGACGACGACGATAACGTCATCGGTGAATTCTCCGGCCTTGAACGCGGCTTTCACGGCGTTCTGGTCGTGGAACACACGCACGGGTGCTTCGACCACTTGGTGTTCGGGCGCAACGGCCGAGACCTTCATGACGCCCGTGCCCAGATTGCCGGTCAGGCGCGACAGACCACCGGTGGGCTGGAATGGATCGTTGGCGGGGCGAACGATTTTTTCGTTCAGGCTGTGGCCCGCGCCATCTTCCCAGATCAATTCGCCGTCTTTCAGTTTCGGTTCCTTAGTGTAGTTGTGCAGGCCCTGACCGGCGACGGTGAGCGTGTCGGGGTGTAGAAGGCCGTCTTCCAACAGAGTACCGATGGCAAAGCCCAACCCGCCAGCGGCGTGGAAATGGTTCACATCAGCCAAACCGTTGGGATAGACCCGCGCGACCAGAGGCACGACGGCTGAGATGTCCGAAAAATCCTCCCAGTCCAGCACGATCCCACCCGCGCGCGCCATGGCGATCAGGTGGATCAGTAGGTTGGTGGATCCGCCGGTGGCCATCAGGCCAACGATGCCATTGACGAAAGCACGCTCATCAAGGATCTGGCAGACGGGAGTGTAGTGATTGCCCAACGCACTGAGGGAAAGGGCGCGGCGCGCGCCTTCTTCGGTCAGCGCATCGCGCAGGGGCGTGTTGGGGTTGATAAAGCTGGAGCCCGGCAGGTGCAGGCCCATGAACTCCATCAGCATCTGGTTGGTGTTCGCGGTGCCGTAAAACGTACAGGTTCCAGGGCCGTGATAGGCGGCCATTTCGGCCTTCATAAGTTCCTCGCGGCCCACTTCTCCGGCGGCGAATTTCTGGCGGATCTTGGCCTTTTCGTCATTCGGCAGGCCGCTGGTCATGGGACCGGCGGGTAGGAAGACGGCTGGCAAATGGCCAAACGCCTGCGCGCCGATGATCAGGCCGGGGACAATCTTGTCACAGACGCCAAGGAACACAGCTGCGTCATAGGTGTTGTGGCTGAGCGATACACCGGTCGCCAGCGCGATCACGTCACGCGAGAACAGGGACAGTTCCATCCCCGCTTCACCTTGTGTCACGCCATCGCACATTGCCGGAACCCCGCCCGCAACCTGCGCGGTGCCGCCTTCTGCGCGGATCGCATCACGGATCAGGCCGGGGTAGCGTTCGAAGGGCTGGTGAGCTGAAAGCATATCGTTATAGGCGGTGACGATGCCGAGGTTTCCCGCAGTGCCGGTTGCCATGGAATCCTGGTCCTCACCAGCACCCGCATAGGCATGGGCCTGGCCACTGCAGGACAGATGCGCGCGGGCTGGGCCTTTTGACCGGGCCTGTTCCATCCTCTCAAGATGCGGGCCGCGCAGGTCAGCGCTGCGGTCGATGATGCGTTTGGTGACGTCGGATATAACTGTGTTGACCATGATTATCCTCCGATCTGACGCCAGCGACGCCCGTCACGATGCATCAGCATCAATGCTTCTTCAGGCCCCGAGCTGCCCTGATCGTATTTCGCGGGCTTGTCGCCACGCTCTTCCCAGCCGTGAATGATGGGATCAACCCAGGCCCAGGCGGCCTCGGCCTCGTCACCCCGCATGAACAGGGTCTGGTCACCTCGGATCACATCCATGATCAGGCGCTCATAGGCGTCAGGGGATTGGCCATCGTCGCCCAAAGCGTCGGCGAAGCTCATGTCCAGCGCCACATCGGACAGGCGGAACCCGCCCTGCCCCGGTTCCTTGATGGTGGTGCGGAGCGTGATGCCTTCGTCCGGTTGCAGGCGGATTACCAACACGTTGCCGTGCAAAGGGCCAACATTCGGGAAGATCGTGTGCGGTGGGTCGCGGAAAAACACCGCGATCTCGGATTCGCGCGCCCGCAGGCGCTTGCCCGTGCGCAGATAGAATGGCACTCCGGCCCAACGCCAATTGCCAATATGGGCCTTGAGCGCAATAAAGCTTTCGGTACGGCTGGCGGGGTTGCCGACGTGATCCAGATAGCCATCGCCCCCTTTTTCGGTGCGGTACTGGCCACGAGCGATATCCTTGGGTTCCACCGGCTCCAGCGCTTCGATCACTTTGACCTTCTCATCACGCACAGCGTTGGGTGAGAATTTCGAAGGCGGTTCCATCGCCGTCAGGCACAGCAATTGAACCAGATGGTTCTGGATCATGTCCCGCATTGCTCCGGACTGATCGTAATAAGCACCGCGCCCTTCGACGCCTACGGTTTCGGCCACGGTGATCTGGACGTGATCGACATGGGTGGCGTTCCAGAGCGGTTCGAATAGAGAGTTGGCAAAGCGCAGGGCCATCAGGTTCTGCACGGTTTCCTTACCCAGATAATGGTCGATACGGTAAATTTGATGCTCTTCGAAACAGGCGCGCAGGCCCTCATTCAATGCTTTGGCTGATGCAAGATCGTGACCAAAAGGTTTCTCGACTACGATACGACTGTCCAGCGTCGCCAGTCCGTTATCGTTCAGACGTTGTGCGATACCTGAGAAGAGACTTGGGCCGACGGACAAATAAAATGCGCGCACCACATCCGGACGCAGTGCCTTAGCCAAATCGGGCCAACCCGCATCACCCAGTGCATCAACCGGAACATAATCGACGCGAGAGAGAAAGCGATCAAGCGTGTCTTTTTTGAATCCTGGCGCAAACTCTTGCATCGAAGTACGCAGCTGTTCGCGGAACCCATCACTGTCCATGTCGGATCGGGCGGTTCCGATGATGCGCGCATCCTCCGGCATCTGGCCGACCTCGAACCGGTGATACAGGCCCGGCAGGATCTTGCGTTGCGCCAGATCGCCCGTCGCGCCGAACAAAACAAGGTCGAACGGATCAACCGGAATTACGCGTGAGACCATTGCAAGGCTCCTTTCGACTTCCCCGCCAGATTAGGCAAGGATTCAGTCCGGGACTTAACGCATGTGCGTCATAATTCATGTTATCGCTAACATTCATCGGCTGAATAAGAAACCCGAACGCAAAAATCAAGCTCGGATTTACAATCAACATCGCAGAAGGCCGGTCAGGATTGTGTCCGCAGCCAATCCATCACCGCAGGTCGCACGGATTGTTCGCCGCGATGGCGGGCATCGGCGATAATCTTGCGCACTTCCTGAAGGTTCGATCGCAGCATCAGGCTTTTGACCGGCCCGATTGAAGCGGGGCGCATCGACAGCGTCCGAATACCCATCGCAGCGAGGCACAGCGCCTCGACCGGGCGACCGGCATCTTCACCACAGAAGCTAAGCGGAGTTTCGGAAATCGCGCATCGTTCCACAATACGTTCGATAAAACTCAGAAAGCTGACGTTCAACGTATCATAACGACGACGCACCAGCTCATTCTCGCGGTCGGCGGCGAAGAAGAATTGTTTCAAGTCGTTGCCACCGATCGAGATAAAGCCCACCTCGTCAAAGAACTTCTGTGGCGCAAAGGCGAGCGAGGGCGTTTCCAGCATCGCCCCAACCTCGAGTGTTTCGGGCAAGACGTGACCCAGCCGACGTTCACGTTCGATGGTTTTCTTGACCTCCCAGCGCGCTTCCCTGAATTCATCTGCCTGCGCGACAAACGGGAACATGACCGTCAGGGGTCGTCCATCGGCGGCACGGATCAGCGCCTGCAGCTGCATCCGCATCACGCCGCGTTTGTCCAGTCCGACGCGAATTGCGCGCCAGCCCAGCGCCGGATTCGGTTCTTCCACATGCTTCATGTAGGGCAGAACCTTGTCCGACCCGATATCCAATGTTCGGAACACCACTCGCTTTTCGCCCGCCGCATCCAGGACCCGTTTGTATTGCGTTACAAGCTCGGATCGCTTGGGCATCTGATTGCGGATCAGGAATTGCAGCTCGGTGCGGAACAGACCCACGCCTTCGGCACCCGAGTTATTCAGTGATGGCAAATCGGCCATCAAACCCGCGTTCATCACCATGTTGATACGCGCACCATCCTGCGTCACCGTCGGTGTTTCGCGGATCGACGCGTAGCGTTCCTGCGCCTTAGCCTCCATAGCGATCTTGTCGCGGAAGGCACTGACCACGGTGTCTTCGGGTCGCAGATGCACAACGCCGCTATCCCCATCAACCAGAATGTGATCACCATTCAGTGCTTCGGTTGTGATACGGCCCACATGCACCACCAGCGGGATCGCCAGAGCGCGTGCCACGATGGTTGCATGGCTGCCAACCGAGCCTTCTTCCAACACGATGCCTTTGAGCGATCGGCCATATTCCAGCAAGTCTCCAGGGCCGATGTTACGGGCGATCAGGATCGGATCGGGCGGTAGATCAGCCCCGTTGCCATTGCCCTGACCGGTCAGAATCCGCAGTAACCGGTTGCTGAGGTCATCCAGATCCGCCAGCCGTTCACGCAAGTACGGATCGGTGACCTGCCCCATGCGGGCGCGAGCCTGGGATTGCTCTTTCTCGACCGCCGCCTCGGCGCTGAGGCCAAGGGCGATGTCTTCCTCCATCCGGCGCATCCAGCCCTTGGAGTTGGCAAACATCCGGTAAGCTTCCAGAACCTGCAACTGCTCCTTGTCGCCGCCCTGAGAAATCTCGAGCATCTTGTCGACGCCAACGCGTAGCTCTTCAACGGCCTCGGTCAGCCGCTCGCGCTCACGATGCGGATCTTCGGCGATTGGGTTGGTGACGACGACGCGGGGCTCGTGCAGCCAGACATGACCTTCTGCAGACCCTTCCTGCGCAGGTCCCCCGTTCAATTGCACCGACTGCTGATGAAGCGGTGACAAGGCTGCGCCTTCGCCCACGAACGCGCCCAGTTCGGCCATTTCAGCCAGAACCATCGCGACCACTTCCAGCGCATAGACCTCATCCGCTGAAAACTCACGCGCGTCCCGTGACTGCACCACCAACACGCCCAGCTTTTGGCCCAAGCGCTGCACCGGGACACCCAGGAACGACGAATAACGTTCCTCGCCGGTTTCCGGCATGTACCGGAACCCCTTGGCTGACGGCGCATCGGCGGTGTTGACCACCTTGCCGTACTTGGCGACGCGCCCAACCAGCCCCTCACCCATGCGCATCCGGGTCTGGTGCACGGCTTCGGGTGATAAACCTTCGGTGGCGCAAAGCTCCAGCGTATCTTCATCGCGGAACAGATAGATCGAACACACTTCGCGTTCGGTACTGTCTGCGATCAGATGCGTGATCCGGTCAAGACGTTCCTGACCGGCGGCCTCGCTGGCCATTTCTTCGCGCAGCCGCCCCAGCAGCTTGCGAGATTCTGTTTCCGTGCCTTCCGCCATGGCCCACCCACGTTACGGTTTCAGACGGGACACGTGGCTGAAAACTCAGGCCGCCTTGTCCAGTTCAAAGGCATCATGCAGTGCCTGAACCGCAAGTTCCATGTATTTCCTGTCGATCAGGACGGAAATTTTTATCTCGGAGGTTGTAATGACCTTGATGTTGATCCCCTCATCCGAGAGAATCTTGAACATCTTGGCCGCAACACCGGATTGCGAGCGCATGCCGATCCCCACAACCGACACCTTGCAGACATCTTCGTCAGCAACCAGTTCGGCATAGTTCAGCTCACCCTGTTCCTTGATCGCCAGCAGGGCCTTTTCGGCACGCGCAACCTGATTGGTCGGGCAGGAGAACGTCATGTCGGTACGCCCTTCGTCCGAGATATTCTGGACGATCATGTCAACGTTGATACCTTCATCGCTGAGCGCAGTGAAGATGATCGAGGCAATTCCGGGCCGGTCGGCAACCGAGACAACGGTCATCTTTGCCTCATCCCGTGAATAGGCCACGCCCGAGACTACATTGGATTCCATGATTTCCTCCTCGTCGACGACCAGCGTACCAGCCTCGTCGGATTGTTCCTCAAAGCTTGAGAGAACGCGCAGTTTCACCTTGTAACGCATCGCCAACTCGACCGAGCGGGTCTGCAGCACTTTGGCCCCCAGCGAGGCCAGTTCAAGCATTTCCTCGAACGAGATCTTGTCCAGTTTGCGCGCCTTTTCACAGATGCGCGGGTCGGTGGTGTAGACGCCGTCCACATCTGTGTAGATATCGCAGCGCTCGGCCTCGAACGCGGCAGCGAATGCCACGGCGGTGGTATCAGACCCACCGCGACCCAATGTGGTGATCCGTCCTTCGGGGCTGATGCCCTGAAAGCCAGCGACAACCGCAACACGCATGCCTTCGCCAAACTTCTGAGTGATGTTTTCCGGCGGGATCTCTTCGATCCGGGCAGCCGAATGGGCGCCGTTCGTGATCAGAGGCACCTGCCAGCCCTGCCAACTGCGCGCCGGGATTTCCATTTCTTGCAGCGTCAACGCCATCAGGCCTGCGGTAACATTTTCACCCGAAGAGACAACGGCATCGTATTCTCGCGCATCATAGAGGGGCGAGATTTCATCGACCCAACCTACCAGCTCGTTGGTTTTACCCGACATGGCCGAAACGATGACGATCACGTCGTAGCCCTTGGCGACCTCGACACCGACCCGTTTTGCAGCACGGCGGATCCGGTCCAGATTGGCGACCGACGTGCCGCCGAATTTCATCACGAGTACGGGCATGAGGCCAAAGTCTCCGCGCCTTGAATTTCTGATCCCGTGCGTCTTATGCGAGGGGGGGCGTAAGGGCAAGTGGGCAAAGTCTGCGCAGCAGTGCTTTACTTTGATCGCACGTGATGTAAGCGTTCCATCAACATCTTATTCCAAGAGGATTTCCATGTTCCGCTTTGCCCTTGCCCTGTCTCTGATCTCAACCGCTGCCAATGCCCAAGTGGCCACCCTGTCGGGAACGGATGGTGAGAATTCACTGGGCACGGTACCGTGCGCGGCTTTGGCGGGTGACACGCTGGCCAGCTGCCCTGCCGAATTGCGCAAGCGTGAAGATGGAACCGCAACGCTGGCGGTACAGTTGAACACCGGCGAGGTGCGGCGGATCTATTTTACCAAGGGCGTGCCTGATTCCAGCAGTTCGACATCGAATCTGACATATGAAACACGCGGCGACATAATGGTAATTTTCATCGAGCCCGGAGAAGTCTACGAACTCCCCAAAGCGGCCTTGAACACTCAGTAAGGGTGTGCGCGACCGTCCCAGGTTTCAAAACAACCGGTGGTGTCGAGCGAAAGCGCCGCAAAGCGCTCGATCAGGCCATCCGCCGCTTGATCTACGCTGATCTCTGCGCTGGTTCCGCCCATATCGGTCTGCACCCAGCCCGGATGATAGATTCCGACCGCGATTCCATCTGCCTGTAGATCCGACGCAAGGTTGCGACCCAGGTTCAGAACCGCTGCTTTTGAAGCACGATAGATATAGCTGCCACCGGGTGCGCGCGTATGTGATGCCATCTGAGAAGAGACAATCGCAATTCGTCCCCGCCCCGCACGCAGGTTCGGCAATAGTGATTGAATAGTCAGGAACACGCCGGTCACATTGGTGGCGAAGCTCTGCGCCCACATCTCGGCGGGATAACCGTTAAAGTCGTGACCTTTGTCCAGATACACACCCGCATTGCAGATCAGAAGATCGATCGGGCGACCTTGTAATAGCTCGGCCATCGCCGAGTGATGGGCCGGATCTGTGACATCTAATACGATGTCGGCACTGCCGTCTCGCGACGTCCCTATCACTTCTTGGCCTGCGGCACGGTATCGATCCGCCAGGGTTTTTCCGATCCCCCGGTTCGCGCCAGTAATAACGATATGCATTTGTCAGTTGGTCTTACGGCTGGGGACAAACGGCAGTGGCGCGACGGGCACGCCATCTTCGATCAGTGACTGCGCCTCTTCGGGCTGTGCCTCACCATAGATGGCGCGCTCGGGCGCATCACCCAAATGTATTTTGCGCGCCTCGCTGGCGAAATCCTTGCCGACATAGTCAGAGTTTTCTTCGACCTTGCGACGCAGTTCGCTCAACACTTCTTGGATCTCGGGCGAAGGTTTTGCCATATTGATCTCATCTGTTGGCGCTGGCGTCGGCGCCGGAGTTGTATTGGCAACGGTATCTCGTGCAGGCCGAACCCGCGGTGTCATGATCGCCTTTTCCACCTGATCGCAACCACAAACGGCGCAGGTGACCAACCCGGTGTTTGCCAACTTGTCAAACGCAGCGGCTGATTGGAACCAGCTATCAAAGCTGTGGCCTTGGCTACATTTCAATGCGTATTGAATCATGGTGTTTCCAGTTTACGGTTGGCGAATAGATACCGACCAACAAGGCAATATCAAGTCTTGATCTTGACCCACTAGTGCGAATGGCCGCCGAATCCGTCCAAAAGTGCAGCAAGCTCAGGGGATGACACCTTCGCCGATGCTTTTTCAGGCGAATACCACTTCCTTCTGCGTTTACCGGCCTCGGGGAAACGAGTTTCCATTTGCTGTACATACAGCGGAAAAACATCGACCAGACACAACGCAGAAGCATTGTTAGATCGCTTCTTTACGTATGCAAATCGGCCCAGACTTTCAGTTCCACATTTTCCAAGCACGCCCGCCTCTTCCCAGGCCTCCCGCGCGGCAGTTTCTGGCGCAGATAGCCCGTTGATGAGCCACCCTTTTGGAATGATCCAGCGTTGCGCCCGACGGGTCGTGATCAACAAAATTTCAGGCGCACCACATTTGATGCGATAACAAAGTGCAGCAGATTGGGTAAACACAGGCAGCGCCCCGGACAGAGAAAGCCCCTCTGCCGAAAGCCTGCTAGCCACACCACTGCGCCCGTCAAACACGGTTCATACCTACTGCTCGCTCCGCTTATGTTGCGGTTTATAAAGTGATATTTATCATATCTGGTGGAATCTGCCAAGCATTACGGGAAAGTTCCTTGCCTAAGGTCCATCCGTCCCGACAATCGGCGCACCAACTCGTCATGAGGGATGTCGGCGTCAATTGCCAATCGACGGAGCCCGAAATGCACCTGCGCGATCTGCTGATAGTAGCGGGTATAAATAAAGTTCGTGCCACCCCCGGCAAACGCACCAAGCAGCGGTACGGACTGCGCCGCGAGCTTCTGGCCCAGCACGACCGACAATCGCGGAGCAACCAGCGCAATCAGGCGCTGCATGGTTGGCCCCGTCAGGGTCAAACGCATCGAGAAAAAGCCCAGATCAGCCCCATCATCCTCGGCCAGCGGTCCTGCGGCTGACAGCACCCGGATCGAGTCGAATTTCACGTTTTCAGCCTTCGGATCGAACCCTTCGCGTGCTGCCGCGCCTTGGATGGCACGTAGCATCATTGCTGTGGTCGCGGGCAGTTCAACCAAAGCTGTTGACACGCCGCCCAGGCCTCCGGCTGCGCCCATGGCGGTAGTCAGCGCCGTATTGACCCAAGGTTTCTGATCCGGCACCGCCCGGCGCGTGCCTTCGGCGGCATGCATGGCCAGCCAAAGCGCCTGTTCGGTTGCTTCGGTCAGTCCTTCCCGCACTGGTTTTGGCAGCTGATCCAGCAGGGATTCTGCAGACCCACCCAATTTGTTCAAAAGGTTTACCCCCGCACCACCTGCCGAGCCATAAAGTTGCGCCAGCCGGTCAAGTTCGGCCTCGGGATCGAGTTTTTCGACAAGAACAACGTCCTGCATCTGTGCCCTCCTGTTCTGAAAACATCGGCACTTTGCGGCGGATTTTCAATGGGTCAGCGCGTCCAGCGGGTGACAACTCCTTGGATTCCAGACCAAACTCCGGGGATTAGCTCTAACCCAAGCACGCGATCCGGGTTGGTGGGTGGGGGCATCTCAACACCGGTGAGCCGATTGAAACCAAATCGCGCATAATAGGGCGCATCACCCACCAACATGACACGATCCCAGCCTTTGGCGCGCCCGGCTTCAACGCCCTGGTGGATCAGATAGCCGCCCAGCCCCTCTCCCTGATGGGTTGGATGCACGGCCACCGGACCTAGCAGCAATGCGTCGTGATCTTCTATGTGTACGGGCCAAAACCGGATCGCGCCCGCCAGAATACCCTGCCCATCGCGCGCAACCTGCGATAGCCCGGCAACCGGAGGCACGTCATCGCGCAGCCGATAGGACGACAGTGCCTCGCGCCCCGGTGCAAAGCACAGGTCATATAGTGCCTCGACCTCCCACCAGTCCTCTGGCTCTTCCGGCCTGATCCTGAATTGCTGCACGCGCGTCCTCTTTTCCTTGCTGGAATTCGCCCTAGCACTTCGATACGCCTTGGGCAAACGCTTGGAGATCTTATGTTCTATCGCCCCGAAGACGGCCACGGCCTGCCGCACAATCCCTTCAACGCCATCATCACGCCGCGCCCGATTGGCTGGATTTCAACGCGCGATGCGGATGGAATTAACAATCTGGCCCCCTATTCCTTCTTTAACGGCGTCGCCTACACGCCGCCCCAGGTGATGTTTGCCACAACGGGCACAAAGCACGATCAGGACGGCGGCAAGGACAGCATCGCCAATATCGAGGCAACCGGCGTGTTCTGCGTGAACGTCGTAGCCCATGCGCATCGTGACGAGATGAATGCCAGCTCGGAAGGTCTGGCAAAGCACATTGACGAGTTCGCCCATGCCGGGCTGACCCCGATTGAATGCGAAACGATCGCCTGCTCGCGCGTCGAAGGCGCACCCGCAGCGCTGGAATGCAAACTGACGCGGATCGTGACCCTACCGGGTGAGGCAAATCGAGTGGTATTCGGAGAGGTCACCGGCATTCACCTGCAGGACGACCATATTCGCGATGGCAAGTTTGATGTGACCTCGTTCAATCCCCTCGCGCGGCTGGGATATCGGGACTATTCTGTAGTGACAGATTTGTTCAGCCTTTCACGACCGGATGACTGATGCCGCTGCCCGATCCTCTTCGCAGATATCCGATCTCTCTACCCGACGGCTCTAGCCTCAAAGGAACGGTATTCTTATCTCAGGCCGTCGATCATCCCCGGTTCGAGGCTGGAGCTTACACGTATGCCTCTGACTTCGATGCGCCGCAGGACTGGGCGCAGCGGCTTGCACCGTATCTGTTTCCCTTTTCGGAAGAAAAACTGGTGCTCGGCAAGTTCTGCCAGATCGCTCATGGGGTAAGGTTTATCACCGCTTCAGCAAACCACGCGACCGATGGGTTGACCTGCTTTCCGTTTCCAATCTTCAATCCGGATCGCATGACAGGCTACCAACCTGACACACGTGACACGGTTATTGGGCACGATGTCTGGATCGGTTTCGGGGCGCTGATCCTGCCCGGCGCACGGATCGGAAATGGCGCAATCATCGGCGCAGGCTCGGTCGTGCGCGGTGAGGTTCCACCCTATGCGATTGTTACCGGTAATCCAGCGGAAGTTCGACGGTTCCGTTTTGATCGCCATGTTATCGAGCGGTTGCAAGCATTGCGCTGGTGGGATTGGCCCGCTGATACCATCGCACAGGCCGAAGAAGCGCTGCTCTCGGGTGATATCAACGCATTGGAGAAGATCGCTTTGCAGAAATAAGGCGGCCAATCAGGCCGCCTTTTCCGGTATTCAATGCCCACCTAGAATTCCGGTCCGAACCGAATAATCGACAGCCAGTTCGTAATCCGGGTCATCATCGCTATCGACCATCAGGTGGCCGGCCTTGTTCAGTAGCGTGTGACAGTCGCGGCTGAGGTGCCGCAGCATAACCCGCTTGCCCGCCGTCTCGTATTTGGAAGCAATGTTTTCGATGGCCTGCAGCGCGGATTGGTCCACCACACGGCTGGCGGCGAAATCGATAATGACGGTCTCGGGGTCGTTTTGTACCTCGAACAGTTCCACGAATCCTTCGGACGATCCAAAGAACAGCGGGCCCTGAATCTCATAGACCTTCGCGCCCTCTTCCGTTTCCGAGTCGCGCGTGACCGCATGGATGCGTTTCGCGTTATTCCAAGCGTATGCCAATGCCGAGACGATCACCCCGACCACAACAGCCACTGCAAGGTCTTCCATCACAGTCACGACTGTCACCAGTACAATCACGAACGCGTCCATCAAAGGCACCTTGCGCATGATCTTCAGCGAGTTCCAGGCGAAGGTGCCGATCACCACCATGAACATCACGCCCACCAGTGCAGCCAGCGGTATTTGTTCAATCAGCGGAGAGCCGACGAGGATGAACAACAACAGGAACAGTGCCGCAGCGATGCCAGCGATCCGGGTGCGTCCGCCGGATTTCACGTTGATCATCGACTGGCCGATCATGGCACAGCCACCCATACCGCCAAAAAAGCCAGTGACCACGTTGGCGGTTCCTTGCGCGATGCACTCCTGCGAAGCACCGCCGCGTTTGCCGGTGATTTCACCCACAAGGTTCAGTGTCAGCAGAGATTCGATCAGGCCGATTGCCGCAAGGATCAGCGCATAGGGCAGGATGATTTCAAAGGTTTCCCAGTTCAGTGGAACCATCGGGATATGGAATTTAGGCAAACCGCCTTCGATCGATGCCAGATCGCCGACACGCGGGACGTCTAGCCCAATGCCAATGACCAGAGCGGCGACAACAAAAATCCCGGCCAGAGGTGCAGGAATGATGCGAGTGATGCGGGGCATGACCCAAATCACAGCCATGGTCAGAGCGACCAGACCCAGCATTGTGTACAACTGAATGCCTGAAAGCCACTCGCCGCCACCCATGCCGTGGCCGGTGTTTTCCATGGTTCCGGGCACTTTGAACTGCCCCAGCTGCGCCAGAAAGATCACGATCGCCAGACCGTTCACAAAGCCCAGCATCACCGGATGCGGCACAAGGCGGATGAACCGGCCCCAGTGCATTGCTCCTGCGATAATCTGCATGATCCCCATCAGCACCACCGTTGCGAACAGGTATTCGACCCCGTGCTGCGCGACCAGTGCGACCATGACAACCGCTAGCGCCCCGGTTGCGCCCGAGATCATGCCGGGGCGACCGCCGATCAAAGCAGTGATCAGACCGACCAGAAACGCCGCGTAAAGCCCGACCAGAGGGTGCACCCCGGCGACAAAGGCAAAGGCCACGGCTTCGGGGACCAGCGCCAAGGCGACGGTGAGACCGGACAGCAACTCGATCCGCATGCGGGAAAAGGTCAATCCCTCATCCGGGACCCAGCGCAGATCGGGTTTGGCTATACGATTGGCAAAGCTTGCCAGCATGGCTCGGGGCATGGATCGGTCCTGTTGGTCGGTTTTGTTCGCGCGAAAGGGGCCTTCTAGCGGTCAAACCAGCCTCGAGATACTGCGCTAAGCGGGACCCTGATATGCGCCCGGCGCATAGCTTGACGCAGGTGCACACAAACCGTTGAACCTACTTGTCAAAAGAGGCCGTGGCCCGCAGAACTCACCAAGAAGATATTTTCAATGGAGAGCAAACGTGACCCAAACAAAAATCGCCGTCATCGGAGGATCGGGTATCTATGACATCGATGGTCTGGAAAATGCCGAATGGGTCACTGTGGAGACACCATGGGGCGATCCCTCAGATCAGATTCTGACCGGGTCACTGGACGGCATTGAGATGGCCTTTCTGCCGCGTCACGGGCGCGGCCATGTTCATTCACCAACCGAAGTGCCCTATCGCGCCAATATCGACGCGTTGAAGCGGCTGGGCGTAACGGATGTGATTTCGGTGTCGGCCTGCGGGTCATTCCGCGAACCTATGGCGCCGGGTGATTTCGTGATCGTGGATCAGTTCATCGACCGGACATTTGCCCGCGAAAAGAGCTTTTTCGGAACCGGCTGCGTCGCCCATGTGAGCGTTGCCCATCCAACTTGCCCACGCCTGTCGGATGCCTGCGAGACAGCTGGCAAAGCCGCAGGCATCAATATCCATCGGGGCGGCACTTATCTGGCGATGGAGGGGCCGCAGTTTTCCTCACTTGCAGAGTCAAAGATGTATCGCGAGCACTGGGGCTGTGATGTGATCGGCATGACCAACATGCCCGAGGCGAAACTCGCCCGCGAGGCCGAGCTTTGTTATGCCTCGATTGCCATGGTCACCGATTATGACAGCTGGCACCCGGACCACGGCGAGGTCGACGTAACCGCAATCATCGCCACGCTGACCGGCAACGCCGAGAAAGGCCGGGCGCTGGTCAAAGGCCTGCCCGCCTTATTGGGGGCCGAACGTGTGCCCTGCCCGCATGGCTGCGACCGGGCGCTGGAATATGCCATCCTGACTGCGCCAGAAAAGAGAGACCCGGCGCTGCTGGCCAAGCTGGATGCGGTGGCTGGGCGGGTCCTATGATCTCAGTTCTGAGACAGGTTCTTTTGCACCTCGTCCCACAGGCCATATGACCACAGATTGTTGTGGGTTCCGTCCGGGATCACGTAAAGCTGCGCGCTATCAGACATCTCGGCCAGAGCCTGTCCGTGGTGCAGCGGGATGGTTTCATCCTCGGTGCCGTGAAAGATCAACGTCGGCACCGTGATCTGTTCGATCAGTTCGCGGGTGGCAAACTGATCCTTCATCAGGGCAGAGACAGGAAGAAACGGATAGCGTTCTGCAGCGACATCGACGGTTGCAGTGAATGGAGCTTCGAGCACAAGCAATTCCGCCTCGGGGCGCTCAGCAGCAACGGCGGCCGCGATGCCGGTGCCGAGGCTTTGTCCGTGCAAAACAACGGCTTCACCCTTTCCGGTCAGCCGGTCGAACAGTTGCACGCCATCAGAGATCAAGGCCAATTCCGAAGGCTCACCCTCGCTGCCCGGAAAGCCACGATAGCTGGGGGCCAGCAAGCCATAGCCTGAGTTGAGAATTTTGCGCAAACGATCAGCGCGATCACCCAGATTGCCGCTTTGGCCGTGGAAAAACAGGACTGTCGGTGCATCCTGCACCGCAGCCGGCGCGGCCCAGACTGTCAGCACTGTGCCATCGGTCATCGGGACCGATTGCATCTCAACATCTGCCAATCCAACGCTGGACGGGTCGGGCAATTCACCATCGGGTCTGTAAAGCAGGGATTGCTGGTTAAGAAACATGTAACCGACGATGCCTGTATAGATGATCGCACCGGTCAGCAGCAGCCCAACCAGAATGTTTTTTACACGCTCAACGCCAAAGTGGCTGGAACTTGTCTTAGTATCTGCATGTTGTGTTTGAACCATTGCCCCCTCCTTTGGTCGCACTTCGAGTGTGGGAAGTCTTAAGCGCGTTTCAAGATGCATGAGCCAAGCTTCATCCAATCTTAAATCTGTTGCCGCAATGCAAGAACCCCTGGCGTTTGAGATAGCGGCAGTTGAATTGCCCTGATGCCACGCCATGTTGAAGCCAATTATCGACAAAAAGGCATACACTTAGCCAACCCAACCCGAGCATAGAGAGGCGTTATGAAACGTTTGGACGCGCTGGATGCTGCCCGCTTTTTAGCCTTTTGCGGTATGGTGTTGGTTAACTTCCGTATCGCAGCCGAAGTCGCTCCGGGCACTGATTGGGCCTCTGTTTTGATTGATGCGCTGGAAGGGCGCGCAGCTGCTTTATTCGTAGTTCTCGCCGGGATTGGTATCGAATTGTCACGTATCTCAGCAGGATTATTGCTACGCAGAGCTGCATTTCTGTTTGTGATCGGTCTCATGAATATGACCATATTCGACGCCGATATCCTGCATTTCTATGCGCTTTACTTTGTAGTCGGTGCCGCGTTTCTGACGACTTCGAAACGCGGGCTGTGGCTGGGAGCGTTGGGAATCCTGATCCTCACAGTATTCGCCAACCTGATCTTCAACTATGATCAGGGCTGGGATTGGGAAACGCTGGTGTATACCGATCTCTGGAGCTTGTCCGGATTTATTCGCAACGCACTTTTCAACGGCTGGCATCCGGTCTTGCCATGGGCAGCATTCCTATTGATAGGAATGGCGATCGGGCGGTCTGACATTCATACCCTTTGCATTCAGCATCGATTGATCATGTGGGGCTTTGGCGCAGCGGTGCTGGCTCTGTTTCCGCAGATGTTAACATCAGACCCGGAATTGGCGGCCTATTTGGGGACCGAGTCGATCCCGCCCGGCCCATTCTACATAATGGCGGGGACTGGGACCGCCTGTATGGTGATCGGGTTGTTATTGAAGCTCTGGCCAATGATCGAGCGGAGTGGGATCGCGACGTTTCTGACCGCACCGGGACGACAAAGCCTGACGCTTTATATGGCCCATATCCTGATTGGAATGGGGCTGCTGGAAGAACTCGGACTGCTAAACGGATCGCTGAGCGCGCCGCAAATCGCGATGTACGCACTGTACTTCTGTGTCTTGTCGTCACTATTTGCCCTGTTTTGGTTCAGTAAATTCAAGCACGGACCATTAGAGACGGTGATGCGCCGCCTAACAGAACACGCAAAGGCTTGACCTCGCCGTTGCGGCAAGGCTTGGTGTGGGCGACGCATCGATAGGATTTCCAATGTCACTTGAACTCTGGCTCGCCTTTGTGGCCGCATCGACCGCTCTGCTGCTGATCCCCGGGCCGACGGTTCTGCTGGTTCTCAGCTATGCGCTGTCGAAAGGGCGCAGCGTTGCGGTTGCCTCGGCAACTGGTGTGGCTTTGGGAGATCTGGTGGCGATGACTGCATCGCTGTTGGGGCTGGGCGCGTTGGTATTGGCCTCGGCTACCCTGTTCACTGTGCTGAAATGGGTGGGTGCTGTTTATCTGATTTGGCTGGGCATCAAACTTCTTCGCAGCGCACCTTCTGGTGGTTTACAGGCTATTGAGACTGAACGAAATGTCACCGCCCGCAGCGTCTTTGGCCATGCCGCCGCCGTCACCGCGCTGAACCCGAAATCAATCGCTTTCTTCATCGCGTTTGTACCGCAGTTCCTGCGCCCGACTGATCCGTTGGGGCTGCAATTCGCAATACTGATCGCCACCTTCGTCGGTCTCGCCGGGCTAAACGCACTCGCCTATGCGCTGCTGGCGGATCGGCTGCGCCGCATGATCGGACGTACAAACGTCATCACTGCCATGACCCGGTTTGGAGGGCTGACTCTGATCGGGATGGGCGTCGCTACAGCTGTATTGCGCCGCCCTGCCTAAGGTCAGTCTTTGGCATTTTCCTTCATGAACGCCCGGATGAACCGGCGGATTGTGCGTGGCTGACGTAAACCGCGCAACTCGTGGCTTTCGAATGCTCAGTTTCGTTACCATGGCCTGCCAAACGCCATCGGCCGCCGCCGCAAGTAGCCGCAGGCGCCAAAGTTTTCTTGCATGACCGACTTTGATGGGTCAAACACCCCTGCGTGTTTGATGCCAAAGGGGTGGCCCATGTCCAGAAACAAAACGGTCAAGGATTACATTCGGACCATTGTCGATTTCCCGCATGATGGGATCATGTTCCGGGACGTCACCACCCTGTTTGCTGATCCGCGCGGGTTTCGTATGGCAATCGACCAGATGCTGCACCCCTATGCGGGCGAGCGGATCGATAAGGTCGTGGGTCTTGAGGCACGCGGCTTCATTCTGGGCGGTGCCATAGCACATCAGTTGAGCGTTGGATTTGTGCCAATTCGCAAGAAAGGCAAGCTGCCCGGCACTACGATCAGCCAAGACTATAAGCTGGAATATGGCGAAGCTATCGTTGAGATTCATGATGATGCCATCCAGCCGGGTGAAAAAATTCTGGTCGTTGACGACCTGCTCGCTACTGGCGGCACCGCTGCCGCCGGCATCAAGTTGATCGAACGACTGGGGGGCGAGATTATCTCTTGCGCATTCATCATCGACTTGCCCGAACTAGGTGGTCGCAAAGCGCTGGAAGATCTGGGTATGGATGTGCACGTTCTGTGCGAGTTCGAAGGGCTCTGACCATCACACAATTCACGGACTCGTGACTGGAATTCGTGCAACCCTCAAGCTTAGCCCGGGTAAGGCGAATTTCAAGAAACTGCGGCGCTTTATATCTCTGATCTGTTTGTGAACATACTGCGTACCCCGAATGATGCCACCTGAGGCATTTTCAACAAGGGAAATCACGTCATGTTTCGCAAATTCGCTGTTGCTGGAGTTGCAAGTCTTCTGTTGACGACTTCTGTCCTGGCAGATGGGCACTCTAAAGATATCGTCGATACTGCAGTGGGTGCGGGCAGCTTCGCAACGCTCGTCGCTGCGGTACAGGCCGCCGAACTGGTTGAAACGTTAAAGGGTGACGGGCCGTTCACTGTGTTCGCGCCCACGGATGAGGCGTTTGCAGCGCTGCCCGAAGGCACGGTAGAAAATCTGCTAAAGCCGGAAAACAAAGACCAACTTGTCGCGATCCTTACCTATCATGTTGTGCCTGGCAAAGTGATGTCGGGTGATTTGTCCGATGACATGACCGCCGCAACCGTACAAGGCGGGGATATTACTATCGATCTGGACAATGGCGTCATGGTGAATGATGCCAACGTGGTGCAAGCCGATATTGAGGCCGAGAACGGCGTGATCCATGTGATCGACAAAGTTATTCTGCCTGCGTCATGAACTTGTGGCGCGGCCCGGTAGTCGACCGGGTCGCGCTTAGTTTTTAAGAACCGCACCGGGGTTCATGATCCCCTTTGGATCAAGCGCCATCTTGATGGCACGCATGGCCTGCAATCTTACCGGATCGCCATAGTCTTCAAGATCGTCAGTCTTGAGCCTACCAACACCATGTTCCGCACTTACCGATCCTTCAAATTCATGTACCAGATCATGCACGGCACGTTTGACGGCACTGCGTTGTGCATCAAACTCGGCCTTGTCGTGACCGGCAGGTGGAAACACGTTGTAGTGCAGGTTCCCATCACCCAAATGGCCAAAGCAATTCACCCGGAACGGTCCCTGTTTGGCAACCACACGCGCGCCGCGCTGAATAAATTCGGGGATTCGGGAGATCGGAACCGAGATATCATGACTTGAGACAGACCCAACCAAGCGGTTGGCCTCGGGAATCTGCTCGCGCACTGCCCACAACTCGGCTCTTTGAGCCTCGCTCTGAGCAATGACGGCATCCCCCACCAGACCGCGTTCTTCGGCCGCCACATAGATTGCCTCGAGCATGTCCGAAGGATCTTGCCCAGCGGACAGGCCCAACTCGATCAGGACGCTCCATTCCGGTGGCTTCGCAAAGGGTTGCCGAATATCTGGCAGAACCTCGGTCAGAAACTGCAGCCCTTGCCTGTGGATTAGCTCAAACGTGCTGATCGCCTCGCCCACCTGATCCCGCGCCAATGATAACAGATCAATTGCTGCCTCAGGCGAGGCAACCTCTAACATCGCCGTTCCGACCCCTTTGGGTTGCGGGAACAGCTTCAGTGCCGCCGCCGTGATGATCCCCAGCGTCCCTTCGGACCCGATCATCAGGTTGCGCAGATCATAACCGGTGTTGTCTTTGCGCAAACGACTAAGCCCATGCCAGATATCACCGCTTGGCAATACCACCTCAAGCCCCAAACATAGATCGCGTGCATTACCATAGCGCAGCACATTCACGCCGCCGGCATTGGTGGCCAGATTGCCCCCGATCCGACAAGACCCCTGTGCCGCCAGCGACAGAGGAAACAACCGTTCGGCATCCTCGGCTGCCGCCTGTACATCAGCCAGAATGGCACCCGCTTCAGCAACGAGAATGTTTTCGGTCGGGTAGATCGCACGGATTGCTGACATCCGCTCTAGCGAGATGATCAACGGCGTAGGGCCATCCGGCGCAACCTGCCCACCCACCAGACCGGTGCCGCCGCCATATGGAACAACGGGCACGCACGCGTCAGCAGCCAACCGGACCAGGGCCGATACCTCTTCTACGGTCTTAGGCAAGGCCAGCAACCCGCCCTGCCCCACAAACCGCTGACGTGGCTCTTCAAGATAGCGTTCGGAAACGGGCCTCAGTACATCATCGCCCAGCTGGGCGCGTACTGCTTCGGCAAAGCGGTCATCGGCGGGGTACAGAGTCATACCCACTCCCTGCCAAAGGCCAACGGCAGCGGCAAGCCCTATTCCTGCTCAATCAGATACTGGGGTTCCAACACGACGACCGTCGGTCGGTCTGGCAAAGTCCGCAATGAGACGATGAGTTCCGAAACTCCATCTCGTTCAACCGGAAAATCCTCGCGTATATCCACTAGAAATCGCTCAAGTGAGAAGTCCGAGAACCAGTGCATTGGAATAATGATCGAGCTTTTCAGCCGCTTCAGAACTTGGATCATTTCGGGCAGAGGCATGGTCGTCCCACCATCCACTGCGGCCATGACCACATCAAGCCGACCCAATGCCGCGAATTGTTCGTCCGAGGGTATGTGATGCAGATGTCCCAGATGACCGATGCACAACCCCTCTACTTCGAACACAAAGATCGAGTTCCCGCGCTCTTCCACCCCACTGTAGGCCGATCGAATATCGGTCGACACATTACGCACAAGCAGCTCTCCCAGATCGAGATGATGTTCAATGCCCTGCCCGAACTCACCCCAGCCAGGCAGGACGTACGGGATGGCCGGATCGGGATGGGCGGTCCAGTGGGTGCTGTGCGCATGGTTCATCGTGACTACGTCTGGAATCAGCGCTGCGCCGCCGATAAAGCCGGTGAAATCAGTCACCGCGTTCAATCCACCCTGTGTCTGGATCAAAAACGATGCATGCGCGACATAGCTGATCCGAACCGAAAACTCTGGCACGGGATCCTGCCAGGCCGCTTTGTGAAGATATTCAATCCCCGGCGCTGCCTCTGCAATAGCGATACAGTGACTAGGCCGCCGCTCCTGCGCCACAGCCCCGCCCGAGATCATCATCAATACCGCAACAACCCGCCACATACCCCGAGTGTAGCGCAGAACGCCCGCAAGTCATGCCCCTTGTCCATCTGGTCCAAAATACTCCAGGGAGAGTCGCGGCCCGCCGCGACGGGGCAGCGCCCCCTAACCTACGTCGGTCTTCCCGCGCCGATCAGACCGCAAAGACGCATACAGAACATGGGTCCGCCACCGCCCGTTGATCTGCAGATAGGACTGCGCCACGCCTTCATATTTGAAGCCCGAGCTTTCCAGTAACCCGCGCGAGGCCTTGTTTTCCGGCAAACAGGCGGCTTCGATCCGGCTGAGGTCCAGACGGGTAAAAGCGTGATGAACCACCGCTCCAATCGCTTCGCGCATGAAGCCCTGACGGGCAAAGGATTGCCCGGTCCAGTATCCCAGCGTTCCGGCCTGCGCTGGGCCACGGCGGATATTATCCAGCGTGATGGCCCCCAGCAGGACATTATCCGTACGGCGAAACAGAAATAGCGGAATCGCCGTACCGCCGGCAACCGAGCGCTGTGCCCAGTAGACCCGGTTGGTAAATGATTTGCGACTCAGGTGATCCTTCGCCCAGACCGGCTCCCACGGAGTCAGGTATTCTTTTGACGCGCGACGCAGTGCCGCCCAATCATTGAAATCGGAATGGACAGGCGGGCGCAGGCTCAGCCGCTCGGTTTCGAGTTTCAGCTTGCGTCTGCCCAGTAGCATCACGCCGCACGCCTCTCCTGTAGCTCAGCCAGCGTTGGCGCACCCGAAACCGGCCCGTACAGCGCCAGCGCCGCCGGGGCCTGCATGGCCATCTGTTCAGCAAAGGCGCGTACATCCTCGGTACTGACGGCATCGATCTTGGCGACCGTATCCTCGAGCGAGGGTACCCGCCCCCAAATCTGCACCAGACGCGCCAGACGTTCGGCCCGGTTCGAGGGGCTTTCCAGCCCCATCAGCATTCCGGCCTTCATCTGTGCGCGGGCACGGGCCACTTCTTCGTCATTCATATCGCCGGCGGCGCGCTTCATCTCGTCGATGGTGATCGTGGCCAGTTCGGCAACTTGATCGGCGGAGGTGCCCGCATAGATCGTGGTCGTGCCGGTGTCGGCATAGGCGCCCGTCTGTGCAAATATCGTGTAGCAGAGACCACGCGTTTCGCGCACTTCCTGAAACAGGCGCGAAGACATGCCGCCGCCCAAAGCCGTCGAATAAATCTGTGCGGTATAGATCGCATCATCGCGATAGCCTGGGCTCTCCAGGGCCAGCGCGAAATGGGCCTGTTCCAGATCTTTTTCCTGCCGTGCCTCACCACCGGTAAAGCGGGCAATTTCAGGGGTCAGACCTTTGCGCGGCTGCAGATGGCCGAACATTTCTTCCGCCATCTTCATCAGGGCGTCATGATCCACAGCGCCCGCAGCGGACAGGATCATTTGTTCCGGCCCGTAATGCTCGGATACAAATCCTGAAAGGTCCTCACGCGAGAATGCGCTGACCCGCTCGGTCGGCCCCAGAATGGTCCGGCCCAGAGGCTGGTCGTGATAGCTCTGCTCTTGCAGCCAATCGAAGATAACATCATCGGGCGTGTCATAAGCCTGACCGATTTCCTGCAGGATTACACCACGCTCGACCTCGATCTCGCGCGGATCAAACACTGGGTTCAGAACGATGTCGCCGATCACGTCCATCGCCAGCGTCACATCGTCCTTCAAAACACGCGCGTAATAGGCCGTAACTTCTCGCGATGTGTAGGCGTTTATATATCCGCCCACATCCTCGATCGCCTCGGCGATTTGCAGCGCGGATCGCCGCTCGGTTCCCTTGAACGCCATATGCTCAAGGAAATGCGCGATGCCGTTCTGTTCGATCCGCTCATGCCGCCCACCGGCGGTTACCCAGATGCCGATGGCCGCTGATTGCAACCCCGGCATATGTTCACTGACGATACGAAAGCCGTTCTTCAGTTGGTCTTGTCTGACAGTCACTCAGCGATATGCCTTCTGATATGATCCTCAAGGGCACCCAGATCGTTGGCAATCCGTGTCACCCGTTCCGGACGTTCATACAGATCAGACATGCGGGATGGAAGAGGCGGATGTTCGCCGCTTGCCTTCTCAACCGCTGCCGGGAATTTCGCGGGGTGTGCGGTGGCCAGAGTGATCATCGGAACGTCGGCAGAGCGATGTTCTTCCGCGACCTTAATACCAACGGCAGTGTGCGGACAAACCAGTTCGGCGCTGCGGGTTAGAGTATGTTTGATTGTGGCCAGTGTCTCATCCTCAGATACACGACCCGAGTCGAAGCTTTCCCGTAGCGTTTCCATCGCGCCTTGGCTGACGTTGAAGCCACCGTTCTTCAGTTCATCCATCAATTGCGCAACGGCACCACCATCCTCACCATAGGCAAAGTACAGTGCGCGCTCAAAGTTGGAACTGACCTGAATATCCATCGACGGGCTGATCGAAGGGATCGTGTCACCCTTGAAATACCCCTCGCCCGACAGACAGCGATGCAGAATGTCGTTCTGGTTGGTTGCCACGACCAGACGGTCGATGGGCAATCCCATACGCTTGGCCAGATAGCCTGCGAAGATGTCGCCAAAGTTGCCAGTCGGCACGGAAAAGCTGACCTTGCGATGCGGCGCGCCCACACTGACAGCTGCCGAGAAATAGTACACGATCTGTGCCAGAACACGCGCGAAGTTGATCGAGTTTACCCCCGCCAGTTTCACGCTGTCACGGAAGTCGAAATCGTTGAACATATCCTTCAGCGCGGCCTGGCAATCGTCAAAGTCCCCATCCACAGCCAGCGCGTGCACATTACTATCGGCGGGCGTCGTCATCTGACGACGCTGCACTTCCGAAACACGGCCATGCGGGAACAGGATGAACACATCCACCGCGTCCAGCCCTCGAAACGCCTCAATGGCAGCTGAACCAGTATCGCCGCTTGTCGCACCGACGATAGTTACGCGATCACCGCGCCGTTTCAGCGCTACCTGAAACAGCTGGCCGATTAGCTGCATGGCGAAATCTTTGAAGGCCAGCGTGGGTCCGTGAAACAGCTCCAGCAGAAAATGGTTCTCGTTCAGCTGCTTCAACGGCGCGCGGGCGTCGTGTCCAAAACCATCGTAAGCGCGGGCGATGATCGCCTTGAACTCATCCTCAGCGAATGACTCGTTGACGTAGGGCCACATGACGCGGAATGCGATTTCTTCGTAGGGCAAACCCGCCAACTCAGCAATTTTGTCCTGCGACATCACAGGGATCTCGGCGGGAAGGTACAGGCCACCATCACGTGCCAGCCCGGTCAGCATCGCTTCTTCAAAGCTTAGTTCCGGCGCTTGGCCACGGGTCGAGATATATCTCATTGCTCTTCTCTCTCAGAAGGGGCGCGGTTGCGCCAAAGGAAGTATCCGGTCATTGCGGCCCAAACCAGAGCCAAACCAAACCATGTGATTGCATATTGAAGGTGGTCGTTCGGGATACCCGCCGTGTCCACCGGAAGAGGTGTTATGTCAGGGTCCGTTTTGGACCGGGCGATCAACAGCACAGGCTCTGTAGCTAGCGCCGCTGCCAAAGTGGGCACGTCACGCGCAAACCAGATGTTGCCATCGATATCTGGCACGGGCGTGTAGCTGTCGATTTCATCAGGCCAGTGCAGATTGCCTGAGACCTCCATCGGGCCAGTCACACGATCGGCCTGCTTGGCGGTCGTCGGTACAAAGCCCCGATCCACAAGAATAGTGCGACCAGCGGTGCTGAAGGGCTGAATGATCCGGTACCCAGCCCCAACCTGCTTGACCGAGACCAGAACGTGGATTTCCTCTGGCTTCATATCTCCGAAGAGTGTGACAGGAAGATACTTGTCATCTGCTTCCATGACGGTCTCGGGGAGATCAACCGCATCAGCCGCAATGCGCGCTTCGATCTCGGCCAAAATGCCCTGTTTCCAAGCCAGACGCTGCATTTGCCACACGCCGAGCGATGTCAGCACGCCCAAACCCGCGAGGCCGAAAATCAGCAGAAACAGAATGGGGCGCATGGCGGGGCCAAACCTTGTTGCAGAAATCGGCGTCTTGTTACGGCGCGTGTTGGTCTAATTGCAACCACGCAATTGTATGGGGCGCAATCTTGCGCATCTTATAGAGAAAAAGCCGCCCCTTGGGGCGGCTTTTGCAATTGGATCACCTGACCGGCGTCACATCAACGGAGCTTGACCCCAGATGTAAACGGCGAAGAACAGGAACAGCCAGACGACGTCAACGAAGTGCCAGTACCAGGCAGCCGCTTCGAACCCGACGTGTTTCTCAGGCGTAAAATCGCCTTTCAGGGCGCGGATCAAGCAGACCGACAGGAAGATAGTTCCGATGATGACGTGGAAACCGTGGAAACCAGTTGCCATGAAGAAGTTCGAGTAGAACTGGTCATCGCCAAACTTCCAGCCTTCGTGGGCCAGCAGCTCGTAGTACTCAAAGCCCTGCAATGCAGTAAACGCGATACCCAGAACGATGCCAATGGCCAGGCCATTGATCAGTGCCTTGCGGTCATTGTCATGCACCAGAGCATGGTGTGCCCAAGTGATCGCACAACCCGACAGCAGCAGCACCAGAGTGTTGATCAGCGGTAGGTGGAACGGGTCAACCGCGTGAATGTCGGGCTGGATGTACTCGGTGCCAGCATAGTCGTACATCGGGTACATGCGATGCTTGAAGAACGACCAGAACCAGGCAAAGAAGAACATCACTTCGGACATCACGAACAGGATGAAGCCATAGCGCAGACCGATACGCACAACCGGCGTATGGTCGCCCTGACGGCTTTCGACCACCACTTCGGACCACCATGCGAACATGGTGTAAAGAACACCGATCAGTCCCATCCAGAAGATCCACGGGGTAATCCCGTGCATCCACAGAACAGCCCCGAATAGCATCACAAAGCCAGATACCGCGCCGATCAATGGCCAGATCGACGGGTTCAGAATGTGATAATCATGGTCTTTTGCGTGTGCCATCAGCGTCCCTCACCTACAGGCGTTAGTTCTTGTTTGTCTCAGCCTGCACGTCAAGGGCGGCATAGCCCTCGGGCAGGTCAATTTCGTAGAATGTATACGACAGAGTGATCGTATGCACATACTTGGCTTCTAAATCTTCGACCATCTCTGGATCGACGAAGAAAGTCACCGGCATCTCAACCCGCTCTCCGGGTTGCAGAACCTGCTCTTCAAAGCAGAAACAGGCAATCTTCTGGAAATACCCACCGGCAGAATACGGGGCGACATTGTATGACGCCTGTCCCGCAATCGGGCGATCAGTTGGGTTATAGGCTTCGTAGAAGGCCAACCCGGTCTCACCAATGCGGACTTCCATCTCGCGCTCGACCGGCTTGAATTCCCAGGCCATGTCTTTGGCTTTTGACGCGTCAAAACGCACGGTGACGGTGCGGTCCAGAATCTCGTCTGGTGCCACTTCGGCCACGCCGGTGGTCCCACCAAAGCCGGTGACCCGGCAAAACCAGTCATAAAACGGCACAGCTGCCCAAGCGAGGCTGCCCATCAGGACAACCACACCAACCGTTTGTGCAACGGTTTTCTGAGGACCGGTCAACGCCATCAGTTCTGCACCTCTTGTGGTGCCATGTTGAAATCAGTGCCCGAGACCTTCACGATCGTCAGTCCAAAGATGATCACGATGAACGCGGCCAGTGTTAGGCCCACGCCCAGATTGCGGCTGAACCGACGCTGATGCAGCTCATGGCTTTTGCGCAGGCTCATGACCAGCCTCCCAGCCCATAAGGTTTCAGCAGCGCCTCAGCCAGAATCGCGCCAAAATGCAGGAAGAGATACAGCAACGACAGCTTGAAGAAGCTGCGCTCGACCTTGAAATTGTCGGCTTCGGAATCGTCTTCGTTTCGGCGGGAAATCTGCCAGGCGCCCCGCAGGAACAAGCCGTTCAGAACCAGTGCGACCACCAGATAGATCGGGCCTCCGATATCCGAGAACGCGGTGCCCACCGCCAGCACCGCAAGCAGTGCGGTATAGACCAGAATGTGCCAGCGTGTGGCGCGGCGGCCGTGCGTAACGGTCAGCATCGGCACGCCTGCGTCGTCATAGTCCGAGCGCATAAACAGCGCCAATGCCCAGAAATGCGGCGGCGTCCACATAAAGGTCAGGGCGAACATCAACCACGGCTCAAGCGTCATCGAACCTGTGGCCGCGACCCATCCGATCACCGGCGGGAACGCCCCTGCGGCACCACCGATCACGATATTCTGCGGTGTCGAACGCTTTAGCCACATCGTGTAGACGACGACATAGAAGAAGATGGTAAAGGCCAGAAACGTGCCGGCGAACCAGTTGGTTGCCAGACCCAGCATGATGACGGACAGGCCAGACAGAGCCAGTCCCAATGCCAATGCCTCGCCTTCCTCGACCTTGCCGGACGGGATCGGGCGGCCTTTGGTGCGCTTCATCACGCGGTCGATATCCGCGTCCCACCACATGTTCAGCGCGCCAGACGCACCACCGCCGATCGCGATAAACAGGATGGCGCAGAATCCTACAAACGGATGTACTGGAACCGGGGCCGCAAGCAATCCAACCAAAGCCGTAAACACCACCAGCGACATCACGCGTGGCTTCAGCAGGGCAAAATAATCGCCAAAGCTGGCCTCGTCCGCGCGGGTCTGCGCGGAAACGGTGCTGGCATTGAAGCTTGTGTCGCTCATCTTTGGTCCTTTTCGGGGCAAAAGCTGCGCGAAACCCGCGCAGCCCGCACATGTTTACCTAGGCCTTAGTCGGCTTAGTTCGAGGCCACCTGATAGGAAACAGGCTTACCTGCATACTCTTCCAGAGCGCCCTGCAGCCACTGCTCATATGCCTCTTCGCTGACCACTTTGACGGTGATCGGCATATAGGCATGGTCTTTGCCGCACAGTTCCGAGCACTGGCCGAAATAGACGCCTTCCTTATCAGCCTGGAACCACAGTTCGGCCAAACGACCTGGTACGCCGTCCTGCTTTACGCCGAATGACGGGATGGTCCACGAATGGATCACGTCAGACGCAGTAACCTGCATGACAATGATCTTACCAACTGGAACAACTACCGCCGTGTCCGTCGCGAGCAGCCACTCATCCTGGCTGTAGCCCGCATCGGCCAGCTTGGCGCGCATCGCGTCATCCAGCACAAATGGCGTTACATCTGCATCCGCAGGGCGCGCGCCCTCATCCAAAGTGGCCGGGTGGCCCAGCAAGTAGCTGTCGAATGCGAAATCGTGATCGACATATTCGTAAGTCCAGTACCACTGGTTACCCACGACCTTGATGGTGATGTCGCCCTCTGGGATCTCTTGTTGCTTGAACAGAACCGGCAGCGAGAATGCACCAATGAAAACCAGAATTAGGATTGGCCCAAGGGTCCACGCAATCTCAACCGGGGTATAGTGGGAAAACCGCGCAGGCTCAGGATTCGCACGCCGATTGTATCGCACGATGCAGTAGAGCAGCAGACCGGCGACAAACAGGCAGATGACCGTGATGATCACCAGAATCATATTGTCGAGACTCTGAATTCCTTCGGCAAGACTGGTGGTCGCAGGCTGGAAACCAACGCCGCCTGCCACCGGCTTGCCAATAATCTCAAGCTCCTGAGCCATGGCGGGAAGGCTGGAGAGGGCTGTTGCAAGCCCGGAAAGCATCAAAGCATTCTTCATTTTCTGTCCTGATCGTTTGATCTTTGCGTCTCTGGCGAAAAGGTGTGAATCGGTCGCACCTCTCCCGTTGTCTTTGGCCGCGTTAAAAACCATATTCCGTCGGGTAGATAAAGCAAAATGCTTGCGTCAAACAGACGCTATTTTTGATCTGGATCAAACCCGAAAGGTCGCAACCTATGTCTCAGGCCCCATTTCGCCCCTTTGAAAGCGTTCTTCCGAAGGACGAGGCGCTTGCTGTGCTGCTGGCCGCAACCAATGGCGCGGAGGACGGAGAGCTGTTTGTCGAGCGGCGAAAGTCTGAGTCACTGGTGTTCGATGACGGTCGTCTGCGGACGGCTTCCTACGATGCATCCGAGGGATTCGGCCTGCGTGCAGTGCAGGGCGAAGTTGCGGGATACGCACACTCGACGGATGTTTCGATTCCCTCACTTAGACGAGCCGCCGAAACCGCACGGCTGGCAGTCGGTGATGGTGGTGGGACGCTGGCCGGACCGCCACAGGCCACCAACACACGGCTTTATACTGATGAGGACCCGATCGAATCCGCCAGTTTTCCGGTCAAGATCGAGACTCTGCGCGAGATTGACGCCTTTGCCCGCGATCTGGACCCTCGGGTCGTGCAAGTGAGCGCGACGATTGCCGCCGCAGTGCAGGAGATCGAGATTCTGCGCCCCGACGGCGTGCAGGTGCGCGATGTGCGCCCGATGACCCGCCTGAACGTCTCGGTCATTGTAGAACACAACGGACGGCGCGAAAGCGGCTCAGCCGGGGGCGGTGGGCGCGTGGGTCTGGATGGGCTGATTGATCCTGCCGATTGGCAAGATAAAACGCGCGAAGCTCTGCGGATAGCACTGGTCAATCTGGATGCCATACCGGCCCCGGCGGGCGTGATGGAGGTCGCATTGGGCCCCGGTTGGCCCGGAATTCTGTTGCACGAGGCCATTGGACACGGTCTGGAAGGCGATTTCAACCGCAAGGGCAGCTCGGCCTTCGCCGGGCTGATGGGACAGCAGATCGCCTCAAAAGGCGTGACCGTCGTTGATGACGGCACGATAGCGGACCGTCGCGGCTCGATTTCGGTGGATGACGAAGGTACCCCCAGTTCGCGCACGGTCCTGATCGAAGACGGTATACTGACTGGATATATGCAGGACCGCCAAAACGCACGTCTGATGGGGGTTTCATCCACCGGCAACGGGCGGCGACAGAGCTATGCCCACAAACCCATGCCTCGTATGACCAATACGATCATGTTGGGCGGTGATTCAGATCCAGCCTCACTGGTATCAGACATCAAGGACGGCATCTGGGCCGTCGGTTTTGGCGGCGGTCAGGTTGATATCACCAATGGCAAGTTCGTCTTTTCCTGCACCGAGGCCTATCGCGTCGAGAATGGTAAGATCGGTGCTCCGGTCAAAGGCGCGACACTCATTGGTGACGGTCCCTCGGCGCTAAAGCGTATTCGAGGCCTGGGGAACGATATGGCGCTTGATCCGGGCATGGGCACCTGCGGCAAGGACGGGCAATGGGTGCCGGTGGGAGTGGGGCAACCAACCGTACTGATGGACGGACTTACGGTTGGCGGCTCTGCTGCTTGAGTCGGAATTCAGTGCGAGGAATGAGGCGCAGGGTTAACGCTGCGCCTCATCGGTTGAAGAAGTTGCCGATCAACGGTAACTTGCGCAAAAAAATTCATGCAAATTTTTGCTTTATTTTCATATGTATAGCGTGACATCTAATTTCAAAATCCGAATAATTCAGTTCTAATTATCCAAGATTTACAGGCTGTTAACCCGCTGCACCGTAAACCAGTTTTGCAATCAGGCGGAGCATCGGATGACCGAAGAGCAGCTTTCTTCCAATCACCCCCCACTCCCACCCACCACGGAAGAGGACCGGTTTTCGTGGCTCCGTCTGTTGCGTTCGCGCAAAGTTGGACCGGCGACGTTTCGGCGCCTGTTGCGCGAACATGGCTCGGCGCAGAATGCGCTGGCCGCGCTGCCGGAAATGGCGCGCGCAGCCGGAATTGAAGGGTACGAAATCTGCCCCCCCGGCGTGATCGAGGCGGAGCTCAAGGCCGCAAAAGCAGCCGAAGCGCGGCTTTTGTGCCTTGGGGCCGCTGACTATCCCGATGCGCTGATCGACATTTCTGACGCACCTCCAATGTTATGGGCGATTGGTGATCCGACTATTCTGAATCGACAGGCGATCGCTATGGTCGGGGCACGGAACTGTTCTTCACTGGGTGCCCGCATGGCACGGGCGTTGGCCTCTGAGTTGGGTAAAGAAGACTACATCGTCGTCTCGGGACTGGCCCGCGGTATTGATACTTCGGCCCATATTGCCACTTTGGAGACAGGAACTGTGGCGGTGATGGCTGGTGGGGTCGATGTGATTTATCCAGCCGAGAATTCTGATCTGGCGCGCGACATCGCAAAAACCGGCCTGCGCCTGTCCGAGCAACCGATGGGCACTACGCCACAGGCCCGGCATTTCCCGCGCCGCAATCGCATTATTTCAGGTCTGGCACAGGCTGTTGTCGTGGTCGAAGCTGCAGCCAAATCAGGCAGCCTGATCACCGCACGAGACGCGCTAGACCAGGGACGAGAAGTTCTGGCCGTCCCTGGGCACCCGTTCGACGCAAGGGCGGCGGGGTGCAACCTGCTGATCCGGGACGGTGCGACATTGGTGCGCTCCGCTGAAGATGTGATTGACGCATTGCCGACGCCGCAGCATCAGATACTGCCCCAACAAATCCCGCCTATCGGACTGGAGACCGCACAATCCGAAAATGCCCCACGCGCACTACACGACGTGATTCTCAGTTGCCTTGGTCCATCTCCAATTGCCGAGGACCAGTTGATCCGGGATGTCGACGCATCCGCTGGCGAAATAGGCCCAGTGCTGGTCGATCTGGAGCTTGATGGTAAGATTCAGCGGCAACCGGGCGGGCTTTTGGCCCTTAGCGCCTAATATCCGAAAAGCTGAGATTTTGGGACCAGCGACTGATTACACGGTGCAAACTGCCAGAATCGGCTTGAAAATCAGTGGCTTTGGGCGCGGAAAACCAACGCATTGACAATTCGATCTTGCCCCACACATTTTGCACGGTCATACAAAGCGCAAAATCCGTCGAGCGAGGATTCCCCTTAAATGCCCGTAGTTGTTGTAGAATCTCCGGCCAAAGCGAAAACGATCAACAAGTATCTTGGCCCCGACTACACTGTTTTGGCCTCATATGGCCACGTCCGTGACCTGCCGCCGAAGGATGGGTCGGTCGATCCCGAGCATGAATTTTCCATGAAATGGGAGGTCGGCAATGACAGCCGCAAGCATGTCAAAGCCATTGCCGACGCGCTGAAAGAAGACAACGCACTGATCCTCGCGACCGACCCTGATCGCGAAGGCGAAGCGATCAGCTGGCACCTGCAAGAGGCGCTGACCAAGCGGCGTTCGATCAAGAAAGACACACCGGTGAGCCGCGTGACGTTCAACGCGATCACCAAAGACGCCGTGACCGAGGCGATGCAGAACCCGCGCGAGGTCGATATGCCGCTGGTCGAGGCCTATCTGGCCCGCCGTGCGCTGGATTATCTGGTGGGCTTCAACCTATCGCCCGTTTTATGGCGCAAACTGCCGGGCGCAAAGTCTGCTGGCCGCGTACAATCGGTCTGTCTGCGACTGATCGTCGAACGCGAGATGGAGATTGAGGCATTCAAGCCTGTTGAATACTGGTCCGTAAGGGCCTTGTTCGAAACACCACGCAGCCAGACCTATGAAGCCCGTCTTGTTACTCTGGCCGGCAAAAAGCTCGACAAACACGATCTGACTAACGCCACGCAGGCCGAGTTGGCGGTGCAAGCCATCACCAGCCGCGCGCTAAGTGTCACCTCAGTCGAGGCCAAGCCTGCTGCACGCAACCCAAGCGCCCCGTTCATGACCTCGACCCTGCAGCAGGAAGCCAGTCGTAAATTTGGAATGGGCGCGCGCCATGCAATGCAGGTGGCGCAACGGTTGTATGAGGCGGGCTACATTACCTATATGCGGACTGACGGTATCGACATGGCGCCCGAAGCTGTCGCCGCCACGCGTGATGTCATCTCGGATCGATATGGCCCCGAATATGTGCCGGACAGCCCGCGCATGTATAAGAACAAGGCCAAGAACGCACAGGAAGCGCACGAATGTATCCGCCCGACGGATATGTCGCGTGATGCCAAAGCGCTGAAAGTGACGGATGAAGATCAGCGTAAACTGTACGACCTGATCTGGAAGCGCACCATTGCCTGTCAGATGGCTGCGGCACGACTGGAGCGCACGACAGTCGAAATCGGCAGTGATGACGGCCAAGTCGGCTTGCGCGCCACCGGTCAGGTAGTCTTGTTTGACGGTTTCATGCGTGTCTATGAAGAAGGCCGAGATGACGTTGTTGATGACGATGACAAGCGCCTGCCTCAGATCATGCAAGGCGATCCAGCGCGCTTTGCCAAGACATCATTGCGGGATCAGTTCATCAAGGCCACCAGCGACTCGGACAAAGCCGCGATTCTGTCCGACAACGAGGCCGTGCTCGCTCTGCAACACCACACTCAACCGCCGCCACGCTATACCGAGGCGACGCTTGTCAAGCGGATGGAAGAACTGGGGATCGGACGGCCATCGACCTATGCTTCGATCGTCACCACGATTCAGGACCGGGAATATGTACGCAAAGACAAGAACCGCCTGATCCCCGAAGAAAAGGGGCGGATCGTCACGATCTTTCTGCTGAACTTCTTCCGCCAGTATGTGGGCTATGAGTTTACGGCCAACCTCGAAGAAGAGCTCGATGACGTCAGCGCTGGGGACCGTGACTACAAGGATCTGCTCGGTAAGTTCTGGCGAGATTTCTCGGCTGCAATTGGTGAGACTTCGGAACTGCGCATATCAGAAGTGCTGGACAAGCTGGATGAGGCGTTAGCGCCCCAGCTGTATCCCCCGCGAGAAGACGGATCCGATCCGCGTGTTTGTCCGAAATGCGGCGTGGGGCAGTTGCACCTCAAAACGTCGCGTACCGGTGGATTCGTGGGCTGCGGCAACTACCCGGAATGTACCTATACCCGTCCGATCGCTGGCGAAGGTGCTGAAGGTGACGAACGTTTGCTGGGCGAAGATGTGGGCGATGAAATCTGGCTGAAATCCGGTCGCTTTGGCCCTTATGTACAGCGCGGAGAGCCCACGCCCGAAAACAAGAAACCTCCGCGTGCATCCCTGCCCCGTGGCTGGAACAAAGATGACATGGATCTGGAAAAGGCGCTGACTTTGTTGTCTTTGCCGCGCCAGATCGGCGAACATCCCGAGGGTGGCATGATCAGCTCAAACTTTGGACGGTTTGGCCCATATATCATGCACCAGCTGCCGGAGGAGGCCAAACCCGTCTACGTCAATGTCAAAGACCCAAATGACGTGTTTGAAATCGGCATGAACCGGGCGGTCGAAATGCTGGCCGAAAAACGGGCTAATCCGGGACGGCGCGGACAGGCCGCGAAACCGCTGAAAGAAGTGGGCGAACATCCGGATGGTGGCGTGATGCAGATTCTGGACGGGCGCTACGGGCCTTACGTGAAATGGGAAAAGGTCAACGCGACAATCCCCAAGGACATAAAGCCCGAGGATGTGACGCAGGAAATGGCCATTGAACTGGTCAATGAGCGTGCGGCCAAGAAGGGTACTAAGAAGAAGGCGGCGCCCAAGAAGAAAGCAGCTGCCAAGAAAACCACCAAAAAGGCAGGTTAGGTAGAAATACCACCTGCCCCTTGGATTCGTTGACTTCCCCGTGACGTGGCGGCACAACTCGGCACAACACCATGTCATTGGGGGAGTTTTCCATGAAGAAAATCTATGCCAATGCCGAAGAGGCGCTCGATGGGGTGATCTCGGATGGCATGTTGATCGCGGCGGGCGGCTTTGGTCTGTGCGGTATCCCAGAGATGCTGCTTGAGGCGATCAAAGCGTCGGGCGCGAAGGACCTGACCTTTGCTTCGAACAACGCAGGCGTTGATGATTTCGGCATCGGCATCCTGCTGCAAACCAAGCAGGTCAAGAAAATGATCAGCTCATATGTCGGTGAAAACGCGGAGTTCATGCGACAGTATTTGAGCGGTGAGCTAGAGCTTGAATTCAACCCACAAGGCACACTGGCCGAGCGAATGCGCGCCGGTGGTGCTGGCATCCCCGGGTTCTACACCAAAACGGGCGTGGGAACGGTGATCGCGGAAGGCAAAGAGCACAAGGACTTCAACGGCGAGACCTATATCATGGAGGAAGGCATCTTCGCCGACCTCGCGATCGTTAAGGCGTGGAAAGCCGATGACACTGGGAACCTTGTGTTCCGCAAGACCGCCCGCAACTTCAACGTACCAGCCGCGACCTGCGGTAAGATCTGTGTGGCAGAGGTTGAAGAAATCGTTCCGCGCGGCTCGCTAGACCCTGACTGCATCCACCTGCCCGGCATCTATGTGCACCGTATCATCCAAGGCAGCCACGAAAAGCGCATTGAACAGCGCACCACCCGCAAGAAGGAGGACGCATAATGCCCTGGGATCGCAATCAGATGGCCGCACGCGCGGCAGAAGAACTGGAAGACGGCATGTATGTGAACCTCGGCATCGGCATTCCGACGCTGGTGGCGAACTATGTGGGCGACAAGGATATCACTCTGCAATCCGAAAACGGCATGCTGGGCATGGGCCCCTTCCCGTTTGAGGGCGAGGAAGACGCCGACCTGATAAACGCAGGCAAGCAGACGATCACTGAACTGTCCCGCACCTCATACTTCGATAGCGCGACTTCGTTCGCCATGATCCGTGGCGGTAAGATTGCCGCTGCGATCCTGGGTGCGATGGAAGTCGACGAGAAAGGCGATCTGGCCAACTGGATGATTCCCGGCAAGCTGGTCAAAGGCATGGGCGGAGCGATGGATCTGGTGGCCGGTGTGGGCCGCGTTATCGTTGTGATGGACCACACCAACAAGCATGGTGATTCGAAAGTGCTGAAGGAATGCACTTTGCCACTAACCGGGCAGGGCGTTGTGGATCGGATCATCACCAATCTGGGCGTCCTCGATGTGGTCGAAGGTGGCCTGAAGATCGTTGAACTTGCCGATGGTGTCAGCGATGCGGATATGAGGGCGGCGACCCAGGCAACGATTGTCGACTGACATCGCTCCTCCAAAAAGCAAAAGGCCCGCAATGACGCGGGCCTTTTCTTAATTGGCTGCCTGAAAGACGCAGGGGTCCGATACGAACTGCGGTGCTGACGTGCACAGCGCGCTTGCGACCTGAAACGCGGCAAGGACCTTGGGCACGTAATCTCTGGTTTCAGCATAAGGTGGCACACCGCTGTGTTTATGCACGGCCCCCTCGCCTGCATTATAACCCGCGAGAACGAGGATCGGGTCGTTATCGAATTCCTCCATCAACCAGTGAAGGTATTTGACCCCACCTTCTATGTTCTGTTCCGGTTTGAGGCTGTCTTCGACACCGAAGCGTTCGGCTGTGGCTGGCATGAGTTGCATCAACCCCTGAGCGCCGGCGGAACTAACGGCTTGTGTTTTCCCGGCCGACTCCACCGAGATTACCGCCAGCACAAGCGCAGGCGAGACATTTGTGCCCACAGTCGAGCGCAGGATGTCCACGCCGCGCGCGTCTGCGATATCCTGAAGCGTTTGAAGGCGCGGGGCCGCTACGTCGGTCGCAGACAATGCCTGAACAGCTTCTGCGAGCCTTCCTGCGCTTGCCTGTTGCAGTTCGGGTGAGATTCGGCTCCAGAAAGCCTCATAGGTCCCTACCGGCTCGGTCGTTCCTGCGATCTTCGGAGGATTCGACGGCGGAACGGGTGCAGGGGTCGTAACTTCGGGCACATCCAGCTTTGCCCCAGTGCTGGGTGCCGAAGGCGACGCCGCGTGTTGTTCTGGGGTAATTTGAATGGTCACACGCGGGCGCGTGCCAGGTTTGGGGGCTTTGATACGCTTATAAACCCCGCGCGGCTCGATCTCAGTCGCGGATACCGAAATTGCACCCGTCAATAGGAATGCGACTGCACCTGCGCAAAAGATTGCGTCCCGGAAATACATTTGCCTGCCTCGATTTCTTATCTTTTGAAGCATTTTGAACCCTATAACGGCCTGCAACGCCAGAAAAACAAAGCGAAATGGGGCAATTTCGCCTCATTTGCCGCTATTTTGCATCGCCCAATCCTCTATGCACGAAAAAAGGTGAAGTAATTTCTACTAATAATCAATATGTTACAAGAATTACGAATAAAATCTTAAGCATTTAGCCAAAAAATACTGGTTTGGCCCAATTCCTGCCACGCGCAAAGGTCAAACATAGACCCATACCGAGACGATCGGGAGCGGACTGAGAGAGAATGCTCTGGAAGACGCCGAGGTTAATTACTTATTTGATCCTTTAGGAGGGACGTAACATGATCAAGTTCATCAAGAACTTCCGCAAAGACGAAGACGGCGCCGTAACTGTAGACTGGGTCGTTCTGACCGCAGCCGTTGTTGCTCTGGCAGCCATTGCATACAATCAGGTTCAGAGCGGTGCCAGCGAACTGGCCGGCAACATCGATAGCGCGCTGTCGGGTATCACTGTTGTGACGCCGAACACCAACTAATCGCTGCCAGACTCTGGTATCTAATGTGGGGGCCATGTCTTATCAAAAGACGTGGCCCCTTTTGCAAAAGTTCCTTACCTCGGTAACGTACAATGTTTAGCACAATCAAAATTTTTTTTAGCAAAGAAGACGGCGCTGTTACAGTAGATTGGGTTGTACTAACGGCCGCGATCGTAGGCATTGCCGGGATGATGTACGTGCTCCTGAACGAAGGCATCCAAAGTGTCGACGAGCAAACCGGGCAAGCCCTCTCGTCGATTCAGGTCCAGCAAATTAGTTTTGACTAAACCAATATACTGGCTTCCTTGACGGATCTTGATACTGCTCCGAAAAATGTGGGGATTGTCCCATTTTTGGACACAATTACCTCCTAGGGTAGCCGCTGAACCATCGCGACAAAGTTAGCCGCGAGACTTACTTGAACGAAACATGACGAGGGACAAATGCGAGCTGTTTTTGGACTTGTTCTTATCATCGGGATCGCCCTGGCCGGTGGTGCTGTCTATATGGCACGCGAATATATTACCGAGAATCAGGCTAAACTTGCGCAGGAGCGAAAACTGCGTGAAGAAGCTCTGGCAAATGCTAAAGCTGGCGTTGTGCCAACAGTCGGAGTTCTGGTCTCCAACCGGTCTCTTAAGTATGGCGAGCGGCTGAACCAGGACGATATCCGCGTTGTCCAGTGGCCCGAATCAGCAATTCCCGAGGGCGCTTTCGTTGATGCGGCAGTATTGTTTCCTGATATCAAGAACAACGAACGATATGTGCTTCGGGCAATGGAAAAAGACGAAGCCATCATGGAAGTCAAAGTTACCAACCCGGGCGAAACAGCGGGCTTGAGGTCGCAGTTGCCCAAGGGCATGCGTGCCTTTGCAATCAGCGTCGATGTGGCCTCTGGCGTTTCGGGCTTCTTGCGCCCTGGTGACACAGTGGACGTCTATTGGACGGGATCGCTGCGCGGTACTACTGATGCTGGACGCGGCGAGATTACCCGACTGGTTCTGACAAATATTGAACTGGTCGCAGTTGACCAGATTGCGGGTTCAGATGTCACAGGGACCACCATTGCCCGCACTGTAACCGTAGCGGCGACCTCACAACAAATTGCGGCTTTGGCACAGGCACAAAACACCGGCCGAATGTCTCTGGCGCTAGTGGGCGCGCAGGATGATGAAGTCGCCGAAGTGGTTGAAGTAGACCAGCAATCACTATTGGGAATTCAAGAACGAGCACCCGCACCAGTAGTGGTTGAAAAGAAGGTTTGTACAATCCGAACCCGTCGTGGCGGCGAAACTGTCGAGACACCAATTCCCTGTACAAACTAACGAAAATTCAAACCGTTAACGACCCACAGACCGCGCATTTTGCGCGGTCTTTTTCATGGTGTTGTTGCGAGAAACCCACATAAGGAAAATTCCGGAAACCATTGATTATTGCAATAAATCCGGAATTGGCGCAGGGTTCAGATCATAGGGCATTAGACCCATAAAAAAAATCGAGTGGTGATCGGAGAGGCAGGTCACATGACAATACGTTCCTGGATCAGCGCAACCCTGCTGGGGTTGTCGCTTGTTGTGAGCCCAATCGGCGATGCCGCGTGGGCCCAAAATCTTCGCGTGGTGAAAAAGGGGACAGCTGAATCGCTGGATGTTCCTGTTAACCGCGCAATTGTGGTGGAGAGTGAACAACCCTTTGCCGATATCAGCATTGCCAACGCAGGCATTGCAGACATTTCTACCCTGTCCGACCGGACAATATATGTATTGGGTCGCGCACCCGGCATAACCACGCTGACGATGTTCGATGGCGCTGGGAATCTGATCACAAACGTGCGTGTGCGCGTTTCGCCAGATGTCTCTGAGTTCAAAGAGCGGCTGCGTCAGATTCTACCAAATGAGCCGATCGAAGTACGGACCGCAAATGACGGTATTGTTCTATCCGGTACGGTATCAAGCAGTGCAAGACTGGCACGTGCTCTTGAACTCGCCGAGCGCTACGCGCCTGAGCGTGTATCGAACTTGATGAATGTTGGTGGCGTACAGCAAGTCATGCTGAAAGTGCGATTCGCCGAAATGAACCGTTCGGTAGCGAAGAACCTGTCGGCATCTCTGGGCTTTGGCGGTGGAGACGCGACCGGCGGCTTCAACAGCTTGAACAACCAAGCTGCACTTAACAACGCGTTGGCGAATAACATCCCGTTCGTGCAAACCAATACGGGTGCTATCTTGTTTGGGTTCGGCGCAGGCTCGACGCAGGTTCGTCTGCTACTGGAAGCGCTTGAAACCAAAGGCTTAGTCCGCAGTTTGGCCGAACCGAACCTCTCGGCACTATCTGGACAAGAGGCTGAATTTTTGGCCGGTGGCGAAGTGCCGATCCCTGTTCCGCAAGGTGACGGCGTGGTTGCGATCGAGTATCGGGCCTTCGGCGTTCAGCTCTTGTTCGTTCCTCGTGTCGTGGACGGCGACCGCATCAATCTGGAAATGGGCGCATCCGTATCGTCAATCGATCAGAGTTCCGATTTCACGATCAACGGCGACAACGTCCCGAGCTTCATCTCGCGTACCACACGCACGACGATCGAGTTGAATGATGGTGAAAGCTTTGCAATTGCTGGTTTGATCCAGGATGACTTCACAGATCTGAACAGTCAGGTTCCGTGGTTGGGTGATGTGCCGGTTCTGGGTGCTCTTTTCCGCAGCGCTCAATATCAGCGCGAACAAAGCGAGCTGATCATTATTGTTACCGCACATCTGGTTTCGCCCACTCGTGGTGAGGCGCTTGCCCTGCCAACTGACCGGGTCAAACCACCCAGCGAGTTCGATCTGTTCGTGAATGGCAAAGTCGCCCGGACTGAACGAGCCGGAAGCGGTGCTGCATCGGAAGTGGCCAAGCAGGACTTTGGCGCCTCCTATGGCTATGTTCTGGATTGATAGGAGGATAGGACCAATGGAAAAGTGGATCTTGACACTGGGCCTTTCGGTTGCTGTCGCTGGCTGTACTCGCGAAGCTGGGTATGAAATCGATCAGGGCACTTTCGGAAACGCGACGCTGAATAACATTCAGGTCATGAATGGCGAGTTGACGTATGGCCAGATCCTGGCTCAAAGATTCGCCGCAGAGGTTCCGACGCAGATCAACTTTGCGTTTGATAGCGCACAGCTGGATGCATCAGCGCAGAAGATTCTGCTGCAGCAAGCCGCATGGATCAAACAGTTCCCCGAAGCGCGGTTCCGTGTTTACGGTCACACCGACGCTGTAGGTTCAACTGCTTATAACAACCGTCTGGGGCAACGCCGTGCCAATGCGGCGGTGGCATTCCTGACGCGGCAAGGGATCTCACGATCACGACTGGAAGCGGTTGTTTCGTTTGGGAAATCCCGCCCTCTTGTGGCGACTCCGGATCGGGATCGTCGTAACCGTAGGACGGTTACCGAGGTTTCAGGATTTGTTGATAGTCACAAGAATATCCTGGATGGGAAATACGCTGACGTTATCTACCGCGAGTATATCTCAAGCGCGACCCCGGTCAGCTTCATCCAAATCGGTGAAGGCGATTCCGGTGAATAATAATACCTAAGAAATGGGCGGCATTGTCGCCCATTTCCCTACAATTGGTTCTTTTGCGCCCAATTCTCGCCCCACTTCCAAGCAACATTGTGAACAATAGGGTGACCTGCGGCCAAAATTGACCGCATCGGGCGACAGCAAGCTAGAACTGACCTTTCACGCGTTCATCAGGTTTGCTCAGCCCTCTCGACGAGGATTGTGTTTATGACGAGCGCGACGCCGCAAGATGAAAACGACGCCATTCTGGCCTGCACGATTAGCCGTGATGTCCAGAATTTCGATCTGTTGATCGAAGATATGGAAGCCGCGCTAGGAGAACGCTGGGGGGATCTGGGGTTTGCCGAGGCGCTCGCGTTCTTTAGCCAGCCCGAAGCAGAATCGCTTCAGTTTGTTGCCCTGGCGCTGGATGGTGATGACGAAGACAACTTGACCATGATGGGTGAAATCATCACGCGTGCCAAGGAAAAGGGCATAAAGGTTGTTTTGATCGCAGAAGATGTGACTCCGGCTTCCCTGCATCAACTTTTGCGTAAGGGTGCTGATGAGTTTGTCCCCTACCCGCTTCCCGAAAACGAACTTCAGGAAGCAATTGACCGGATGAACAAGCCCGACCCGGTCACAGCACCACAAGCCGCAGCAGTGCCGCTGGCCAATGGTGCGTCGAAAGAGGGCGCGCTGTTCGTGGTCCAGGGGCTCGCAGGCGGGGTCGGCTCTACGACGATGGCCGTAAACCTTGCGTGGGAACTGGCTACAGTTTCAGCCAAGGAAGCACCCAAAGTGTGCCTGATTGATCTGGATCTTCAATATGGCAGCGTTTCTACGTTTTTGGACCTTCCGCGCCACGAAGCTGTATTCGAAATGCTCTCGGACACTGATTCCATGGACGAGGAATCCTTCGGGCAAGCCCTGCAAACATTCGAAGACAAGCTGCAGGTCCTAACCGCTCCGTCCGATATGGTTCCACTGGATATTATCAACCCTGAGGATATCCAGCGAGTGATCGATACAGCACGCAGCCACTTCGACTACGTCGTGATCGACATGCCCAAAACACTGGTTCACTGGTCTGAAACGGTGCTGCAGGCGGCGCATGTCTATTTTGCTTTGATCGAACTTGATATGCGATCGGCTCAGAACGCGTTGCGCCTGAAACGGGCTTTGCAGGCTGAAGAACTGCCTTTTAACAAGTTGCGGTTTGCCATGAACAGGGCACCGAAATTCACCGACCTCAACGGAAAAGGCCGGGTCAAACGTATGGGCGAAAGCCTGGGCATTTCGATCGACTTGCTTCTACCTGATGGTGGCAAGGCAGTCATGCAAAGCGGTGATCACGGCCTACCATTGGCCAACTCAGCGGCCAAGAATCCGCTACGTCGCGAGATCGCCAAACTTGCTCAATCGCTTCATAGCCTAGGCAGCAGCGACGCTGAAGCCGCATAATTCAAAAGGGAGCTGCCGTGTTTTCAAGATATAAGAAACAGCCTTCGGCGCAGCCGGTTCAAACCCCGGCGCCTGAAAAAACTGAGGCCGCAACGCCAGCCGCGGCGGCGGCCTCGACCAATGTCGTACGCAAGCCGGTGCAAAAAAAGGCGGCGGAGGTCACCGTCAACGACAAAGAGCGCAAGCGCAAAGAGCGTTTGGGTGAGATCAAGCTGGAACTGCACCGTGAACTGCTTGAAAACCTAAACCTTGCGGCGCTTGAGAAAGCAGCAGAGGCCGAGTTACGGGCTGAGATCAGTGCAATTTCAAGCGAAGTTCTGGAATCGCGCAATATTGTCTTGAACCGTGAGGACCGCACTCAGCTCAACAAGGAACTTTATGATGAAGTCACCGGCCTGGGGCCGCTGGAAACCTTGCTGCAGGACGATACGGTCAACGATATTCTGGTAAACGGCCCTCAGCAGATTTTCGTCGAGCGAGCGGGCAAACTGGAAATCAGCGACATCACTTTCAAGGATGAAAAGCACCTGATGCGGATCATCGACAAGATTGTGTCCGCTGTTGGCCGTCGTGTCGATGAATCCAACCCTTACGTTGACGCCCGTTTGGCAGACGGCTCGCGTTTCAACGCCATGGTGCCGCCGATTGCAGTTGATGGCTCGCTGGTTTCGATTCGTAAGTTCAAGAAGGACAAGCTGGGCATTGACGATCTTGTCAATTTCGGCGCCTTCACGGAAGAAATGGCCGCCTACTTGCAAGCTGCGGTTTCAACGCGCCTGAATATCATCGTTTCAGGTGGTACAGGTTCCGGTAAGACGACAACGCTCAACGCGCTTTCCAGCTTTATCGACGACGCCGAACGCATCCTAACCATCGAGGATACGGCGGAACTTCAGCTACAACAGACCCATGTGGGCCGGATGGAAAGCCGCCCGCCCAACGTGGAAGGCAAAGGTGAGGTCAGCCCGCGGGACTGTCTAAAAAACGCCCTACGTATGCGCCCCGACCGCATCATCGTGGGCGAGACGCGTGGTGCCGAGGTGATCGACATGTTGCAGGCCATGAACACAGGCCACGACGGATCAATGACCACCATCCACGCCAACTCTGCCCGCGACGGTATCTCACGTCTTGAGAACATGATCGCGATGGCTGGAATCGAAATGCCGATCAAAGCCGTCCGCAGCCAGATCTCATCGGCTGTGAACCTGATTGTTCAAGCCAGCCGTCTACAGGACGGTTCACGTCGCATGACTTCCATCACTGAGATTACTGGGATGGAAGGTGACGTGATTTCCTTACAGGAACTCTTTAAATTTCAACGCGTTGGCTTGACTCCTGATAACAAGATCATCGGCCATTTCACTGCGACAGGCGTCCGGAGCAACTTTTCAGAGCGGTTCCGCCTGTGGGGTTTCGATCTACCCGCTTCGATCTACGACCCGACCACGATGTAGGAGAACCAAGATATGCAACTGCCTGTCGAGGCGCTCATCTATGTCGTGATTTTCGTCGGGGTTTTTGCCCTGGTCGAAGGTATCTATCTTGTCGCCTTTGGAAAATCGATCAGTCTGAACAGCCGTGTAAATCGCAGGCTGGATATGATCGACAAGGGTGTCGGTCGCGAACAAGTGCTGGAACAGCTGCGCAAGGAAATGCAGCAGCATATGAAGTCGCAGAGCATCCCGCTCTATTCGCTTCTGGCAGACAAAGCCCAAAAAGCCGCAATCGCCTTCTCACCCAGACAGCTGATTATGATCATGGCGCTGGTTTCTGGTTTGGTCTTCATGGCCCTCAGCGTGGCCACGGCGACCGAAATGACATTGCGGATCGCGCTTTCGGGTGCCATCGGTATTGGTGCTGTCTATACTTGGGTCAGCAACAAGGCCAAGAAACGAATGGCTTTGATCGAAGAACAATTACCGGATGCGGTTGAACTGATGGTGCGATCGCTTCGGGTCGGCAACCCGTTTGTTTCATCGATCCAGATCGTTGCCAGCGAAGTTGAGGACCCGCTTGCGACGGAATTTGGCATCATCTCGGATGAATCTGCTTATGGCCGGGAAGTGGGTGAAGCGCTTAAGGACATGGCAGAACGGCTGGATATGCAGGATTTGCGCTTCCTAGCAGTGGCGGTTTCCATTCAGCAGCAGTCGGGGGGTAACCTTGCTGATATTCTCGCCGGCCTTGCGAAAGTGATCCGGGCCCGGTTCCGCTTGTTCCGTCGGGTGAATGCGATTACCGCTGAGGCAAAATGGTCAGGAAAGTTCCTGTCCGGCTTCCCTCTTGCCTGCCTCATGTTCATTCTGGTCAAGGATCCGCACTATTACGATTCGGTGATGGATCATCCGCTTTTTATTCCAGCCTGTTTCTTTGTTGGCATCATGCTGACATTGAACCTGATCGTCATGAAAATCCTGACTAATATTAAGGTTTAGAGGTGCCGCCATGGAAATTCTGAGCCAGATCAATGAGCTGCTGAAAACTCATTTAGGCGAATTTGGCCCGCTGATTGTCGTTGGTATTCTGGGTTTGTTTATGATCCTGATCACCGTCCCTTTGATGCTGAATCAGCCTGAGGATCCACTTAAAAAGCTACAACGTTCAAACGCGGCGCCTAAGAAAAGTAAGAAAGAAAAGAAAGAACGCCTGAGAAACGCCAGCCGCAACGAGCAGCTTGAAAAATTTGCCAATTTCCTCGAGCCCAAGGACGAGGAAGAATATTCGGCCGTTCAACTCAAGCTGCGCCAAGCGGGCTATCAGTCAAAAGATGCTGTTCGATTCTATCACTTTTCGCAGTTTGCGTTGGGGATTGTCGGAATTCTGATCGGTATCTCACTGGTCACGGTTTTCGCAGGTGATCAGGAGTTTGACTCTACTCAACTCCTAATTCGCGTTTTGGGGCCTGGACTGGTCGGATACTTCATACCCAAGTACTGGATCACACGGCGCGTGGAGGAACGGAAGGAGGCCATCGTCAACGGTTTCCCCGACACGCTTGACCTGATGCTTGTTTGCGTCGAAGCCGGCCAATCGCTTGATCAAGCCATCGTTCGGGTCGCAGCGGAAATGAAAGCCTCGTATCCCGACATTGCGCTTGAATTTGAAGTCGTCGCCTATGAAATGAAGGCTGGTAAAGAAAAGGATACGGTCCTGCGCGATTTTGCCACCCGTTGCGGAGTTCAGGACGTTAGCGCATTTGTGACTGTTATGATCCAGTCAGCCACCTTTGGTACTTCGATCGCAGAAGCTCTGCGGGTTTACGCCGACGAAATGCGCGACAAGCGCGTTATGCGCGCCGAAGAAGCCGCGAACAAGTTGCCAACCAAAATGACACTCGCCACAATGATGCTGACCGTCCCCCCCCTTCTGGTCATTCTTGTTGGCCCTTCGGCAAAAGGTATCATGGAGTTTGGAAGCCAATAACGCTCAGCTTCTGCGTGATAAGGTTCTCAAGCCTTTCGGTTTGCACCTGCGTCATCTCTTTAGGGCCGCCATGGTTATTGCCATGGTGGCCTCTTGCACTGAAACGCGTTCTCCGGACGATCCATTTGCGCCTGGGGTTGACCCCGATGGCCCGGTTGTGGATGAAATCGCTATCGGCAATCGCCTAATGGCGGCAGGCGAATACGAGCTTGCGATGGAATCCTTCACCCGGGCGGCGCTGACCGAGGGAATGACACCCGAGATCCTGACTTCGCTCGGCACCGCCAATCTGGGCTTACGCCGGATCGGACAAGCCGAACCCCTGCTACGCCGAGCAGTGGAGGATGATCCCGATTGGCCGGTCGCCTGGAATAATCTTGGCGTATTCCTGATGGAGACAGGCGAATACGCCGAAGCAGCACAGGTTTTCCGCCGTGCTTTTGCGTTAGACAATGGCGAAAGTGACGCAATCCGTAACAATTTGCGGTTAGCACTCGCAAAAATGGAAAATCCTGCTAATAATACCCCACAAGAACAAGAATTTGAGCTGGAGCAGCGCGGCGACGGGCAATTCGTTCTGCGCAAAAACCCAGCAATAGAGGCAGAGCAGTAAAGGACGCAAAAATGCGCCATCCCTTTTTGATTCCGACGATGCTTGCGTGCGGGCTGGTTTTGACCGCTTGCGCAAAAGAAACCGAAGAGGAAAAAGTCGAACGTACATTTCAGGAAGTAAACGTTATTGACGAGACCAACCTGAATGATGTGATGCTGAATGCAGCTGATCCAAATGAAGCCGTTACTTATTTTCAGGGTGCGGCCGCCAAGAACCCGGACCGGATCGATCTTCAGCGTGGTCTTGCGATTACCCTGACCCGCGCCAAGCGCAGCACCGAGGCATCAGCGGCATGGAAACGTGTGCTCGGGATGAAAGGTGCAAACAACGCCGACCGGGTTGAATATGCAGATGCACAAGTGCGTAGCGGAAATTGGGACGGCGCTAAGGCAACACTCGACAAAATCCCGCCCACCTACGAGACGTTCAAGCGCTATCGGCTTGAGGCGCTGGTGGCAGACTCCAGAAAAGACTGGAAACGCTCAGACCATTATTATGAAACCGCCGTTGGCCTGACTACGCGACCGGCGGGTGTCATGAATAACTGGGGCTACTCCAAAATGGCACGCGGGCAATATGCCGAAGCTGAACGTCTGTTCACCGAAGCCATTCAACAGGACAACGCGCTATTTACTGCGAAGAACAATCTTGTTCTGGCGCGCAGTGCGCAAGGCAATTACAGCGTTCCGGTTGTCCCGATGTCACAGACCGAACGGGCGATGTTGCTGAATACGATGGCTATTTCGGCAGTTAAACAAGGCGATGTAAACCTTGCCAAGAACCTGTATCGCGAGGCAATTGCCACGCATCCCCAGCATTATGACGAAGCCGTTCGCTCGCTTCGGGCACTCGAGGACGCCTGATCCATGCACATACCAGCGGCAGCGGCAGCGTGGTTCTTACCATTTGTCCTGCCGATCTGTTTCTACGTTGCCTTCACCGATATGCGTGAGATGCGGATCAAGAACCATGCGGTCATGGCACTGTTGGTGGTTTTTCTCGTTGTCGGCCTTTTCGTTTTGCCGCCATGGTCGGACGAATGGCTACCCGGCACGTTTGGTCCGGTCACTGTCAAGCTGCCTTTATACGCCTGGCAGCTGCTTCACATAGTCGTTGTTCTGATCGTCGGCATCGTATTGAACGCTGCTGGAATTATGGGAGCTGGTGACGCCAAATTCTGCGCTGCCGCCGCTGCTTTTGTCTGGGCCAGTGATTTCATGTGGGTATTCATAATTCTGTCTGCCACGCTGCTAGGGGCATTTTGTTCCCACCGGTTAGCGAAACACACCCGACTGCGCCAGATAGCTCCGCATTGGGACAGTTGGGATCGCGGCAAACAGTTTCCAATGGGTCTGACGCTTGCAGGTAGCCTCGTGGCTTACCTGATTTTGGGCATAATCCACGGTTCGTGAACAATCATGACCGCGCCTTGCCCGCGCCTTGGTCCTGCCACAAAGACGCGTCAAATTTTCCCTAAACGGCCCTGCATGGGGCCTTTGGTGTGATAATTGACAGACGAGTCCCGCTTATGAACATGCAGACGTCCTCCGTTATGGCCCCCCCTGCCCCTAAGGGGTTGGCTGAAATGCAGCTTCCGCTGGTGATGATGCGTGACATTCTGCTGAAAACGATCTTTCGCAAGAACGTGGATACGGTAAGCGAGGTTGCCGCGGCGGTATGCCTGCCCGGCTCGGTGACGCAGGAACTGATCGATATCGCACGGGAACAGAAACTGATGGAGGCGACAGGCACACTGAACGCCAACTCGGGCAACGAGATGGGGTATCAGTTAACCGATGCAGGAAAGGCCCGTGCCTTAGACGCGCTTAGCCAATCGGAGTATTTCGGCGCGATGCCGGTGCCACTGGACGTCTATCGCGAACAGGTCAAGCGTCAGTCGATCCGCAATATTCAGGTCACCCGTGATCAATTGACTGGCGCTATGGGTCATCTGGTTCTACCCGACAGCCTGCTGGATCACTTGGGCCCTGCTGTCAGCGCCGGTCGGTCGATCCTGATGTATGGCCCTCCGGGCAATGGTAAGTCCTCAATCTCGAACGGAATTCGGGACGCGCTGGGTGACAATGTCTATGTCCCGCGCGCCATCGAATATTCGGGGCAGGTGATCACCGTATACGATCCGATTGTTCACACCGCGATTGAACAGGAAGAGGACGATCCCAACAGTTTGCGCCGCCGGAAACGGTTCGATACGCGGTATGTGCAATGCGAGCGCCCGACCGTGGTAACCGGCGGTGAACTGTCGCTAAGCATGTTGGACCTCGTTTACAACCCCACTGCCCGGACCTATCAGGCACCGCTGCAGTTGAAATCGACCGGAGGCATTTTCATCGTGGACGACCTTGGGCGTCAGGCCGAACCGCCTCAGGCCCTGATCAACCGCTGGATCGTTCCGCTGGAAGAAAGCAAGGATATCCTCGGCCTGCAATCAGGTGAGAAGTTCGAAGTGCCCTTCGATACTCTGGTTATCTTTTCAACCAACTTCCATCCGAATGAAATCTTCGACCAAGCGGCTCTGCGCCGGATCTTCTTCAAGATAAAAATTGATGGTCCGAACCAAGAGAACTTCCTTAAGATCTTTGCGATGGTCGCCCGCAAACGCGGGATGCCTCTGGACGAAGCGGCTCTGGTACATCTGCTGAAGGTCAAATACCCGACAATCCAGAACATATACGCGAATTATCAACCGATCTTCCTGATCGACCAGATGATCTCGATCTGCGAATTCGAAGGCATCCCCTATCAGATGAGCCCCGACTTGATCGACCGTGCCTGGGCGAACATGTTCGTCAAGGAAGAAAAGATCGTTCACTAACCCCCTGTCCTTCTGAACCCGGGCGGTTAATCTGCGGCCATGACGCAGATTCCCGCCCGGATTAGCGATTGGTTTGCCGCCAAAGGCTGGTCGATCCACCCGCATCAACAAGACATGTTCGACCAGGCACAGGAGCCGGCGACGCTGTTGATTGCGCCGACAGGCGGGGGCAAGACGATGGCCGGGTTCGTGCCGTCCCTGTCCGAACTGGCCGACGGCGCGCATGATGGGCTGCATACGATCTATGTCTCACCACTCAAGGCGCTGGCCGCTGATATCCGCCGCAATCTGCGTGCCCCGGTGGAAGAGATCGGCTTGCCTATACGGATCGAAGACCGCACTGGCGATACGTCGGCCACGCAAAAGAAACGCCAGCGTGTTGATCCTCCACATATCCTACTGACAACACCAGAAAGCTTGGCGTTACTCACCTCCTACGAAGACGCGCCGCGTATGTTTGAGGGAGTCCAGCGCATCATCGTTGATGAGATTCACGCTTTGGCGGAAAGCAAGCGGGGCGATCAATTGATGCTTGCACTGGCACAGTTGCAAGCGCTCTGCCCCGATCTGCGCCGTGTCGGCCTGTCTGCGACTGTGGAAGACCCAGAAGGCATTGCGCAGTTTCTGGCGCGGCATCCTGATCCATGCAGAATAATTCAGGCCGATCCCGGCCCAGATCCCGATATCGCGATGCTTGAAACCAAAGAAATGCCCCCCTGGTCTGGTGGAGGCGCCGCCTATGCCATTCCGGCGGTGCTGGAGCAGGTTCGGCAGCATAGAACCACACTGATCTTCCACAACACGCGCGCTCAGGCCGAAATATTCTTTCATAATCTCTGGCTGGCAAATGATGAAAGTCTGCCAATCGGTATCCATCACGGCAGTTTGGACCGGCAGCAACGCGAAAGGGTTGAGGGCGCAATGGTACGCGGTGATCTGCGGGCCATTGTCTGCACGGGCAGCCTCGATCTGGGAATCGACTGGGGGGATGTGGATCTGGTGATCCAAATTGGCGCGCCAAAGAACGTCAAACGGCTGGTGCAGCGGATCGGACGGGCAAACCATCGTTATAATGCCCCATCGAAGGCGCTGTTGGTACCTGCCAACCGGTTTGAAGTGGTCGAATGTGTGGCCGCACTGCATGCGGTGCAAGAACATGACCTGGACGGTGATCCTCGCGGCGCGGGCCCTCGGGATGTGCTCTGTCAGCATATCCTGATCGCCGCTGCAGCCGGACCGTTCGAGGCCGATGCGCTCTACACCGCGCTGACCTCGGCGGGGCCCTATGCCGGCCTCAGCAGACCCGAATTTGATGCCTGTCTGGATTTCTGCGCCACCGGCGGGTACGCCCTGCGCGCCTATGACCGCTGGCAGCGGTTGCAGCAGCGATCAGATGGGCGCTGGCAATTGCGTGATCCACGAGCAGCGCAGCGTATCCGGATGAATCTGGGCACAATTCAGGACACTGACACGCTGAAGGTACGGTTGAAACGAAATCGCGGTGGCAAGCCACTTGGCGAGGTGGAAGAAGGGTTTGCTGCCTCGCTCACCCCCGGTGACACATTTCTGATCGGCGGCCAGATCGTCCGTTACGAAGGGCTGCGTGAAATGGTGGTTGAGGTCAGCCGCCGCGCTGACAAGAAACCCAAGATCGCAACCTTCTCTGGCACAAAATTTGCCACCTCCACGCAGCTTAGCGACCGCATTCTGCGTATGTTCGCGCAATCTGACTGGCCACACTTGCCCGCCCACACCGCCGATTGGCTGGCGTTGCAACGCGAGGTCTCGCGCCTACCGCAGCGCGATCGACTATTGATCGAAAGCTTCCCCGACAATGGGCGTGAACATATCTGTGTCTATGGCTTTGCAGGCCGAAATGCGCAGCAGACCCTGGGCTTGTTACTAACCAAACGTATGGAAGAGACCGGCCTTGCCCCACTGGGTTTTGTCGCCACCGACTATGCCACCCTGATCTGGGGTCTGGATGCGGTAACCGATCCACGTCCATTGTTCCAGATTGATGCGCTGCGCGAAGGGCTGGAAACGTGGTTGGCAGGCAACGCCGTGATGAAGCGGACGTTTCGCGCCTCGGCCACAATCGCAGGTCTGATCGAACGCAATACCGGCGGGCAGCGCAAAAGCGGGCGGCAAGCGACGTTTTCGTCAGACATCTTGTATGACACTCTGCTGAAATACGACCCCGACCATCTTTTGATGCAGATCACCCGCGAAGAAGCCATGCGCGGATTGGTTGATTTCGGGCGGATCGAAGCGATGGTCGCGCGGATCAATGGCCGCATCGATCTTCTGCGGCTGGATCGCGTTTCACCATTGGCTGCGCCGCTCTTTCTGGAAATGGGAAAAGTGCCAGTCAAAGGTGAGGCAGAAGAACGTCTTCTGGCCGAAGAGAGTGCCCGCTTGCTGCAAGCTGCAGGCATACAATCTCCGTGAATCCTCTTGCGCCGTCCGTCGAAACAGGCAAAGAACGGACCATGAACAACGTCGAGTTTTCCTTTGCGGGTCACCAATTGCGCGCACTAGGTTCCGGGGCACTCTGGTGGCCCGATCAATACTTGCTTTGCGTATCTGATCTGCATCTGGGCAAGTCGGAACGCATCGCTCGAAGGGGCGGTTCTTCGCTTCCCCCTTATGATACACGCGAGACTTTGACACGGCTGGAAGGTGACTTGTCACATACAAAGGCCACGTCAGTAATTTGTCTGGGAGACAGCTTTGACGACTTGGACGCGTCAACTGCATTGACAACTGAGGACAGGCTTCGGATTACGACGTTGCAAGCAGGTCGGAACTGGATCTGGATCGAAGGCAATCATGACCCCGGTTCGGTTGAAATTGGTGGAACGCATCTATCCGAATGGATTTGCAGCGGCCTCACTTTTCGCCATATAGCCCAACCAGATGCAATGGCTGAGATTTCCGGCCACTATCATCCCAAGGCTAGTTTGAATATTCGGGGGCGCTCGATCTCTCGGCCTGCGTTCCTTTTGGATCATGCCCGACTAATCCTGCCCGCCTATGGGACCTATACCGGCGGGTTGCGCAGCACAGACCAAACACTGACAAGGATCATGGGCTCCGATGCCCGGGCAATCTTGACTGGGAATCAGCCCCAGAAAATTCCAATGCCGCGATGACCCTTATAACAGCCCGTCATCCACAAGATGCTGCTTGTATTTCCGGCTAACAGGTACTTGGTCGCCGTTCCTCAAACGCAGGTAGGTTTTCCCCGCCTCTTTCTTTACCCCAACAATTGTGGAATCCACCACCCAATGTGATCGATGTGTGCAATGCCCAGGAACCGGCTCCATTTCAGCTATCGCATCGGTAAATCGCGAGCGGATGGTAAATGTCCCTTCTGAGGTTACGACATCGACGCTGTGATCACGCACGGTCAGCCGGTAGATCTCCCCCTCGAAACCAGTTGGCAATCGATGATAGAGCCGTGCTCGAGGTTCTTCCACTGCTTCATCTGGATCGCCCCATTGACGAACAAGTATTAGCCCCGTTGCGAACAGAAGCCCATAAGGGACGACCTTCAACAGGTCTGGAGCCATCCGTCCATTCAATGAGAACAGAATCCACGTCAGAAACCACAAAGAGGGGGCAAACAACAACAGGATCAACGCAGCAAAAGCAAAATCCCGGAACAACGATCCCGATAAACTCAGTTTTGTGCGCACAAGTCGCCCCGCAGCCCATGTTGCAACCAGCGCCAGTAGCATTACACCAGTCCAGAACAACAACCGCTGTGAATATGACAGTGTCATGTCTCGAAAGGGTGCAAACGAATAGGCAAGCAATGGAACAAAAACTAGGCCGGCCACTACACGCTGAAGACTGCAAAACGAGATGATCGGACTTAGTTTGGACTTCATACCAAGCAACACACCTTCTTAGCCTGCACCAAAAACATCAAACGGAAGGTAGTCTAACCTCACAACCACTTGGATTAGAAGGCTTATCACGGGTTAACGCTGGGTCAAGTTAACAAATCCCCATACCTACTAATAATTCCTGGAGAACAAAAAACCGGAGAGCGCGCAGGCTCTCCGGCTAATCAGATCATACCCAAATAGGTCTTTGTGTCGGGTATTATGCTGTCAGGCCTTCGGGTTCTGGCAGGCCATTCGCCCGGCACGCGGCGGTCAGCGTATTGGCCAGCAGGCAGGCGATCGTCATCGGGCCTACGCCACCGGGTACCGGAGTGATTGCA
>NZ_JBQGAQ010000018.1:0-58323 GCF_056542905.1 Ruegeria sp. AA3
GATCATCACTCATATCGCCGTGGCTGAACGCCTCGCCCGAGATGACCTCGCGCTGGCCGTTGCTGTCGGGGCCTTCCCATTCCAGCTGCAGCGTCACTGCACCGCCGCGTTCGAAATAGCGCACCTCGATCTCATGCGCACCAGCGGACAGATCCAGTGTGACGCTTTCTTCGCGAGTTGCGTGCAAACCGTCATTACCCAGCACTAACTGGCCATCAATATAAAGCGCCGAGCCATCATCCGAGGTTAGAAACAGCGTGTAGGTACCAGCCTCGGCAACATTCAGATTGCCTGTGTAACGGGCCGCAAAATCATCGGACGGACCGCCCTCCCACAAAGACCCATTGCTGCGGTAGGTGTCCAGCTCGGATACCATGCCGGTCATGTTGGGATCAGCGAAAAAGTCGATCTCACTCAGGCTCGACACCCCAGATGTCAGCGCGAAGTATTCTGCATAAAGGCTCATGATACTGCCCGTTCTCCACTAATCCCGCGGTTATGCGGTTATTGTTTCTCGTTGACGGCCTCAGCGAGACTTAGTTGCGGCAAAATTATGTCTTGGCGGAAAACCGCCAAGCTTAAGGGCAAGCGCGATAGGCGCTTTTTTCACCGTAATTTCAGACTTCATTGAGTTGTGCAGTAGCTTGAAGGCCACTGTTTGTGAGTTGAGTGTTTAGTCCGCCATCAATTGATGAATTGTTCGAAACCCAGACACAATTCAATCGAAAGGGCTTAAGATATGCTTAAATAGGCAAAAAACAGCGAGAGCCTTGCGTGCCGTAAGCGAAAAACTGTCTACATCGGTTTTGTAGCAAGGCTAAAAAAGCCTGGTAGCAATTTGTGGCTCATTCTTCTTGTTGCTTGGCGCAATCATGCTGGTTTGTATGATCGTGATTTTGTGGAAAGGGGACATGATGATTCACAAACCAGCTGTCGGCGTTGTGGTCATTGGCCGGAATGAAGGGGATCGCCTGGTACAATGTCTGCGCTCTATTCCGACACATATTGAAAGAGTTGTTTACGTTGATTCCGGCTCTACGGATAATAGTACGGCATTGGCCACTGAATCTGGCGTAACTGTAGTTGAGCTGGATATGTCTATTCCATTTACAGCAGCACGCGCGCGCAACGCAGGGTTTCAGGTCATGAGTGAGAACCGTGATCTGGTATTTATTCAATTCATAGATGGGGATTGTGAATTTGATCCAAACTGGTTTAGCACGGCGGAAGCGTTTCTGCATGATCACCCAAAGGCAGCTGTCGTTTGTGGACGCCGACGTGAGCAGTTTCCCGATGCAAGCGCCTATAACCGTCTCTGCGATTGGGAATGGAATACGCCTGTTGGCCAGACCAAAGCCTGCGGCGGCGATGCCATGATGCGGGCAGATGTGTTCAAGCGGGTCGAAGGTTTTCGCGACACAATGATTGCAGGAGAAGAACCAGAGCTTTGCGTACGCATCCGTGCTCAAGGTTGGGAAGTCTGGCGGCTGGATGCTGAAATGACCCTGCACGATGCGGCCATGACACGGTTCAGCCAGTGGTGGAAGCGCGCCCGACGCAGCGGGCATGCCTTTGCTGAAGGGGCAGCCCTGCATGGGGGACCGCCAGAGCGACACAGTGTATCTGCGATGCAGCGTATTTTGAAATGGGGGTTCTTTGCGCCAATGGCTATCTTGTTGCTGGCAGCAACCATCACCCCGTGGGCTTTGCTGCTTGCCGCCGTTTACCCATTGCAGGTTTCACGTCTGGCGTGGCGAGAGGGTATAGGACAAAGATCGAGTTGGGAACGCGGGTTCTTCCTGACATTGGGAAATTTTGCCGAGGCTCAAGGTGTCATGGAATACTATTGGCGCAGACTATCGGGTAAAACTGCTAATCTGATTGAGTATAAATGATCCAGCCTTATACGCATTTTTGCGTGTGATTTGAAAAGTCCTTAAAGTTTCGGTAATTTTTTTGTGTACTCAGTTGATCAGAATCAAACTAATTCAATGATTTTATTTTTATTCAAGGCTATTGAATAGCCGTCATTTCTTGCGCTTAAGGGTAAAGCATTTAAATTTTTCGATTGAGGGGCAAGGCCGATGCGGTTTGGTTATTTAATGAACATTTACCCGATGACGAGCGCCACATTTATCCGTCGTGAAATTCAAGCGATCGAGGCGCTCGGCATCAACGTTATGCGATATGCTATACGGCCTTGGGACGAGCACCTCGTTGATGAACAAGACCGAGCAGAGCAGGAAAAAACCTCCTATTTGCTCATTGGTCGCCTCCCTGCATTATTTAAGGACTTTTTCTTGGAGGCGCTCGCTAATCCGATTGGGATGTGCCGGGCGCTGGCTGGTTGTTCCAAACTCTACCGTAATGCTGGTCACAGGTTCGTCGCACATGTCGCCTATTTACTTGAGGCTGTTTCGCTGAAGCGCCAAACGTCAAAAGATGGTATAACCCACTTACATACGCATTTTTCGACCAATTCTGCCGCAGTCGCGATGTTGTGTGCTCGTCTGGGTGGACCTAGCTACAGTTTTACCGCGCACGGCCCGGACGAGTTCGTTGATTGGGGCAGAGCTTCATTGGCAATGAAAGTTGACGAAGCAAGGTTTGTTCTTGCGATCTCAAATTACTGCCGAGTTCAGCTTGCCCGCGCCGCAGGAATGGAATGCTGGGACAAGCTGCACATTGTACGTTGTGGTGTTAACATTGAGGAGTTTCCCCGCAGCGAATCTCCGTTCGACAAGAGAGCGCCCTTTGTTTGTGTCGGGCGCCTTTGTCCGCAAAAAGCGCAGGTTCTGATTGTGGAAGCGGTTGCACGCCTTGTGCCTGAATATCCTGATCTAAGCGTTATTTTGGTTGGTGATGGAGAGAGTCGAGCTGATGTTGAAGCAGCAATCACACGCCATGGTGTGCAGAAAAATGTGATCTTGGAAGGATGGTGTGACAACGCAAAGGTACGAAAGCTACTCGGAACCTCCCGGGCGCTTTTGTTGCCGAGCTTTGCCGAGGGTCTTCCCGTTGTCATCATGGAAGCCCTGGCTTTAGGGCGGCCGGCAATCTCTACATATATCGCGGGTATTCCTGAACTGGTCGATGAGAAGTGCGGATGGATCATCCCTGCGGGATCTGTGGATCATATAGTTTCGGTGATGAAGCAGAATATGATGGCATCGGAAAAGGAACTGGTCACTTTAGGAAATGAAGGTCGCGAGCGTGTGAAACGAGATCACAACATCTCCACAAATGCTGCCACTATATTGGGCCTTTTCAAATCAGTTCATATTGATGAACCGTAATTTCCTGGTACTTGGGCCCACACTGGCAGAGGTGCAGCAAATCCAATTTTATCCATAGGCGCCGAGCGAACCACCTAAGATATCGATGCTGTGCTTATCTTCTAGCGAGATCAAGTAAACCGAACGACTGGAACCAAAAGGGTGCCCGCAATTCCTGCGCCGGTATACAAAATCAGGGCGGCCCCAATGTCATACCCTGCGAATAAAGCTAAAAGGCTCGCGAGCACTCCCGCGAATATGCCGCACAAAAGTGCCCCAATCATTCTGTTTTTCCCCGATTTCCGACGAGTGTGAGCCTGCATTGTGCGCTAATTTAAAGCCTGAATGCGGCGCCAACCAGATATAAACCAAGTGGGTCAGAAAATGGGCAAGGCACAGCCGTTGGTAGGCGATGTCTTGCTCAAGTCGGCTAGATCGGGTCGAATCGTAAAATTTCAGAAACAGAGTCAATTTTGATACCAAAGCCAAACTGTTTCCATAATTGATACCTGTGATTGCGATGCCACAGCTTTTCGTCAATTGTGTCAAAATCATGATGACCACAACTCGTCAGCGTGTTACGAGAAAAGGAGTTTGGTTAACTTGTGCTTGGTTGTGTGAAAGGTTCGGGCATGAAAATTTTTTTGGCTATTTTGTCTGTGGCGGTACTAGCAGCGACAGGTGCGCAGGCAGTGACCGTAAATCTATACGGTTCTGGCGGTGGTGATGCGACCGTCACCGGGGATACGGCAACATTCAATAAAGAAGGCGTCTCGGGCACGATAACAGCGCACTCTACCTATTACACATCGGGCTATCCCATTATTACCACGAATACTTACGGCCTTGGTGTTCAGAATGGGCCCAATGACGTCGCATATGCTGGCGGTGGCGATGACCCGGCGCGTGGCGGGGAGATTGATGGTCGTTACTATAGTGATTGGCTGACTTTCACCTTTGATTCAGCTGTGCGACTGATCTCTGTGGGATTAGCGAACTTTAATTCCGGACCGGATTCCTCAACGTATAACGATCATGCGTACATCGAAGTTGATGGTAGTCTGGTAGAAGCAAGCTACAGTGGCAATTGGAAATATTCCTTTGGGGATGTCATCGCGACGTCTTTCTCGATCAGAGCGATGGAGAAGGATGACGAATTCCTTGCCTATAACTTCACGGTCGCCCCAATTCCGCTGCCAGCCTCATCCTTGCTGCTGCTCGGTGGTCTGGCAGGGTTCGGACTGATGCGGCGTAAGCGAATCTCCTGATCTTTTAATCTTGTAGATAACGGAGAGTCGGCGGTCATTGTCGCCAAGACTCCTATCAATAACTGTATTTTGGCGGGCTTTGTTTCCAATTAGGGATTCTGCCCGCCAAAATTGTGACACTTTTTCACCTCCACCCAAAAGTTAACGTTTGGTATCGGCCTCCACTATCCGTTAAGATGAACGAGAGATGAACAACTGGTTAATCTCGCGTTAATTATTTGGAATTTGTTAGGAGTGGGGGACCATGCTTAAAAAAATCCTGACAGCCGTTTCGGTTGTTTTTTTATTTGCTACAGGCGCACAGGCAGTAACATTTAACTTCACTGGGCCTGGCGGCGGAGACCTCAACGGTCAGCTGGGTATGCAAACTGCTATCCTAGACAAGGACGGTGTGGTTGGGGCTGTAACCGCTAACTCAACCAGAGGAACGCCGGTCATCGAATCTACAATCTTCAATACTGGCATTGGTGTGAACAATGACCGTTTCTGGGAAATTGATGCCGTCGATGGATTCAACGGTAAAGATTCTCTATTGTTTACGTTTGAGCAGGCTGTTCGCCTAATTTCGGTGACCTTTAAGCCTTTTATTCCGGGTACAGACTGGGATATTTATGTCGACGGCACCAAAGTAGCGAACGAAAACTCAGACAACCCGTATGATTTCGGTGGTGTTTGGGCGACTTCCTTTGAGGTCAAGGCCGATGGGAAGTTTGATGCGTTCGCTGTGAAAAAGTTCACGGTTGCACCTATCCCACTTCCGGCTTCGGCATTGCTGCTGATCGGTGGTCTGGCAGGTTTTGGCGTCATGCGTCGACGGAAGCAGATGCTGGCCTGAAACTGAACTAAAGAACAAAACAGGCGGCAGCTCTGATTGAGCTGCCGCTTTTTTGTTGCGTATCCGTGCTTCAGGACTGAAGATATGGTGTCTGTAAATCGTGTAGTATGAGTTTGGCATGTCAGCCTTGGATAAAATGACATTTACGGCCGCACAGGGCAAAGCAGGTTGGTCTTTCCAGGGATTGTTCTGGCTGGGCCTTTTGACGCTAGGGGCGCTGTTTTTCTTTCAAGAGGGGATAGAAGAGCTCTTCCGTGTTTGGCAGCTACCGGAATACAGCCATGGCCCTCTGATCCCGGTCCTTTCGGCCTTGCTATTTCTTCGTCAACTCAAGGGCGTTCCGATTGACCTGACACCCGTAACCGATCGGGGCCCGGGGTTCTGGCTGTTGTTGGTTGCGTTGCTGTTAGGAGCCGGAGGAAAGCTGATCGGCATTGCCGATATTGTGGCCTATGGATTGATCTTATGGGTCGGGGCTATTTTGTTGATCAGTTTTGGCTGGGTTGCTGGCTTACAGTTCTGGCCACCGGTTTTGCATCTTGTCTATATGCTCCCACTTCCTGCCGCACTGTATTATGGTGTCTCGACATGGTTGCAGCTGATTTCATCCGAGCTTGGCGTATGGTTTCTGGATGTACTCAGGGTACCCGTTTTTCTTGATGGGAATATCATTGATTTGGGTGTGTATCGCTTGCACGTTGCAGAAGCTTGCTCGGGCCTGCGTTATCTTTTCCCGATCCTGAGCTTTTCCTACATTTTTGCAGTTCTCTACAAAGGACCAACCTGGCACAAAGCCGTTCTGCTTGTATCAGCTGTTCCAATCACCATTCTGATGAACTCAATCCGGATCGCGGTAGCCGGCCTTATCGTGAATTCCTATGGCTTGAGCTATGTTGAAGGGTTTTCGCACTTCTTCGAAGGCTGGGTGATTTTCCTGAGCTGTGTTCTGATTTTGTTTGCCATCGCCTGGATTTTGGTGCGCACACGTCGGGAGCGGCTGTCTCTGGTTGAGGCCTTGGATTTGGAAACAGATGGTCTGTGGGATCAGGCCAAGCGTATCCGTCACGTTGTCCCATCAAGCGCCTTAGTCGGGGGGGCGGTTCTGTTGGTGGTGCTGACAGTGGTCTGGGAGGTGGTGCCTGAGCGAGAGCCACCACACGTTGACCGGGATCCTTTCGCGATCTTTCCAACTCAGTTGGGAGAATGGACAGCAAGTACTCCTCGCGCCTTAGAGCCAGATGTAGAGCGCATTCTTGCGGCGAACGACTATCATTCTGTTGTGCTGAGCAAGCCAGGAGAAACAGCGCCTGTAGATCTCTTTATGGCTTGGTATAAAGATCAGAACACAGGGGGCGTGCATTCCCCTGAAGTGTGCCTGCCAGGAGCAGGATGGGAGATTGCGTGGCTTGAGCAGATTGAGGTTTCAGAGGGCGCCACCAACTTCCAAGCGAACCGGGCGATCATACAGAAGGGCTTGGAACGCATGCTGGTTTATTATTGGTATGAGCAGCAGGGTGAACGCATAGCTTCCGGGTTTTTGGCGCAGCTTCAGCTAATGATTGGTAAAGTAACGAATGATAGAACCGACAGTGGCATTGTGCGGTTGATCACACCAATTGGACAAGACGAAGACGAAGCGACCGCCGACCAACGTTTGTTAGATAGTCTTCGTAGCACAACGCTAAATGTAGGTAACTTCTTTTGACAGAACGTTACTGAGTCTCCAAAAAACCATTTTTACAAAGTACCTCTAACTCCATCTCACTTCAAAAAACGCAGATAGCTTGGCTAATCCGACATGATAAAAATATATCGAAAAGTGTTCAGTTTGCTGAGTGGCAGGGAACGCAAGCGCTATCTGCTGCTTGGTGGAATTATGGTGCTGATGTCTTGCGCCGAACTTTTTGGAATATCTGCTGTACTCATATTACTCAACGTATTCGCTGAACCCGATAGCATTCTGGGCAATCATTGGGGAGGTTGGCTTTTTAACAAGCTCGGTTTTGCAACAATTTTTTCCTTTCAAATTTTCTTAACCTTAATTGTTCTAGGCGTGCTTACGATTTCACAAGTTTTTAAAGCTGGTGGAAGCTACGCAATGATTAGATTTGGTATGATGCGTGGCTATGCAATTTCCAGTCGGCTTTTGACAGCTATACTTCAGCAACCATACTCTTGGTTTTTGCAGCGAAACAGTTCGGAAATTAGTAAAAACATCCTGAGCGATGTTTCACAACTGGTATACCAAGTCTTGATCCCCTCTTTGCAACTCGTAGCAAATCTATTTACAGTTATTGTGATACTCGCATTCCTCTTTTTTGTGGACCCCATAATCACAATTACTTCTGTTGTTTTAGTGGGTGGTGGATATGGAGGAGTTTATTTTTTTCTTCGTGGGCTATTAACCCGTCTAGGAAAAGAAGCTCTCGAGATGGACAGTGTGCGATATCGACTTATCCAAGAAGCGACGGGAGGGATCAAAGAGCTGAAGATGCTAGGGTTAGAATCTAGTTTTATCTCTAGATTCGAAAGAGCTGCACTAAATTACGCAAGAATAGGATCAAATACTCAGGCAATTAGCCAAATCCCTAGGTTTTTCATGGAAGCGGTTGTTATTACATTGCTTCTTTGCGCGCTACTTTTCATGGCCTATAAAACCGGAGGCAATATTACTGAAGCAATCCCAATATTGGGTGCTTTCGCCTTTGCTGCAATGCGGCTCCTACCAGTGATGCAACAGAGCTATTTAGCTTTTGCAAGTCTCCGTAGTGGCGAGGCGGTACTGAATTTGGTGGTTGATGAGTACCGGGGCGTTTCAAAGGGAATTCCAGAATACGCGCTTCAAGACAAAACCCCGTCTAATTCATTAACTTTGAACAAAGCTTTTGACCTTGTGAATACTTCATTCACGTATCATGAAGCCAATAAGCCAGCTTTGGAAAAAATTAATATTTCAATAGAAGCTCATACTACAGTTGGGATCGTCGGGGGGACAGGAGCGGGAAAGACTACCTTAATTGACTTAATACTTGGCCTGTTGACTCCCAATGGTGGGAAAATACTTATCGACGGTGAGCGCCTTGTTTCAGAGAATTTAAAGACATGGCGTCGAATGATAGGATATGTACCTCAGACCATTTACCTTACTGATAATACCATTGCTGAAAATATAGCGTTTGGATTGCCTCACGACAAAATAGATATGAAGGCAGTTGAGCGCGCAGCACGGATCGCTGCGCTACACGACTTTATAGTGACAGAACTTTCTGACGGATACAAAACAGTCGTTGGTGAGCGTGGAGTACGATTGTCGGGTGGGCAGCGTCAAAGAATCGGGATTGCCCGAGCGTTATACTACGATCCGGCTCTTCTGGTTCTTGATGAGGCAACGTCTGCGCTTGATAATGTGACCGAGCGTGCGATAATTGAATCAATTGATAATATTGGTCACAGTAAAACAATTATTATGATCGCACACCGATTAAGTACTATAAAAAAATGCGATCGGATTTTTGTTATGCGTTCTGGTAGGATAGCTGCAACAGGGACTTACCAAGAGCTTATTCAAAGTGACGAAGATTTTCGAAAGATGGCACATCACGAGGAAAGATAGAAAAACTCATCGTCGTTTTCTAAATTATGATTGAGCTAGGTATTCCGGAGGTGGAAATGCGTGCGAGATGAAGGGAAAATTAGCGTCGTCATTCCGGCCCTCAACGCTGTAAAAACTATTGGAGAAGCGCTAGAATCTGTGCTTCAGAATGAGCACGTCAGCCAGGTTATCGTTATTAACAATGCGTCGACTGATGCTACTCAAGATATGGTCGAAAGCTTTGAGGATCCGAGAGTTGAGTTGCTATTTAATGAACGTCCTGGCATCTCGTATTCTTTAAACATTGGGTTTGAAGCAGCGACCTCCAAGTATGTGGCTAGATGTGATGCCGATGATCTATTCACACCTGACCGGGCTCGATGGCAATATAATTGGCTGGAAAACAATCCTGACTATGTGGCCGTTTCGGCAGCCTTCGCGGCGATAACGAAAAGTGGTAAACACATCTCAAATCTGGCCTGTGAAGGGGACGCACGAGACGTAACTGAAAGTCTGTTGCACGGAAAGGCAATTACCCACTTTTGCACATGGTTAGTACGTAAGGATTCAATACAAAAAATAGGTGGGGCGCGCCCTTGGTTCAAAACTGCTGAAGATGTAGACATGCAGTTCCGTTTGGCGGAAACTGGTAGAGTTTGGCATGAACCGAAATTAGCCTATAAGTATAGGCTACACGATGATTCTATAACGCATAAAGATCCATCATTTCGGTTAGATTTTTTTGATCAGATGGCCCATAAATTTGCTTTACAGCGTCGAGCACATGGAAAAGACGATTTGCAATGTGGTAAAGTTATAAGCATAGATGATCATAGTTGCGAAAATAAGAGCACTCCAAGGAACAACTCTGTTCGAGATCAAACTATTGGATATCTGCAAGCAGATGCTTGGCGCAACTTCGATAAAGGAAAGTATCTAGTTGCGAATAGATGTTTGATTAATGCAATTAAACAAAACCCTTACTCTTATCATCTATGGTTAAATTTTCTCTCTCTCATCGCTAAATCCATATACTCATGGCTTCTGAATAATAAATCATCTTAGCTTTACGATATTTTTATCTATCTGTAGCGGCTTGAGATCATAATCCGTTAGGCTCGAGGTTATCGCTACTTCTGGTTTGGATTATTTGAGATTGTAAATTGTTTTGGGGTCACATTATTTACGACGGAGCTCGGGAACGGGCACCGGCTGGCATTACATCGCGTCTCGAAAACCCATGCAGAATGCCTTTGTGGAGGCGTTCAACGTCAGGCTGCGGGGCGAATGCCTACGCACACATCTTTGGGAATCTCGCTGAAGCGCGCAAAATCATTGAAACCTGGCGGATTGACTGCAACATTTAGAGGCCACACACATCAATTGGTGGCCTGATACCCGCCGGTTCGCCAATCTCAGCAGCCCCCCACACCCGACCTGAATCAAGGGGCTGGGTCACTCTCATTGTTTCCGTTTTCCCGAGGTAACCCCAAATACCTTTAGTTTGAGTATCATTTTCTAGATTTTCGAGTATTGATGGGCTGTTCTGGACGGGCCTTTGGTGAGTTTAGTTCTACCTTAGAAGGCTTAGCGTCAGTAAGCGCGGTTCTTTCAGGACGAAGAGCCGTATATCCAGCAATCGCTCCGCCAATCAACCAGGTAATGGGAGTAAGTGTTGCATTCGGAAGCAAATCAATCAGATTTGCTGTTAAGACCAAACACAATCCCAAAGCTGCTTGGTCAAGAACCTTACTGTGTTTTCGCCTTAAAAGAGCGAAAATTGGTAACGTTAATAGACCAAATCTGGTTATGTATCCGAACCAGCCAAACGTACCAATCAATATGATCCAGGTACCATCGATTATGCTAATCCTTTGACCACTTTCCGGGTCATATACAAGGCTTCGACCCCAAATACCCCAGCCGAATAGTGGTTTCTGATTGGCTTTTTCGAGCAGAATGTCCTCGTTACGAAGCCTAAAGTTAAGGGATTCCGCTCTGAGCGGGTTAATGGTGCGAGCCGCCTCGGTAATTTCAAGCGTTGGTATAACACCAGCGCCCCGCAATGCTGGGTAGGAAAGTACAAGCGCCGCAACTAGGGTGGAAATTAAGATCTGCCCTCTAAACCCTGAAAATACTGCGAATGGCAGAAGAATGAGAGTAATAATCAACGCCCCAAGTGACTTTCCTAGAACTAATACAGCAAGCATCCATATCAAAAACACAAACCCAATTAAAATAGTCTTTGATGATCTGGGCACGCCTCTAATAAACATAACCCCAGAAATTGTTGCCATTGAAAGAAATATCCCTAGCCACAAACCATGTTGAAGAAAAACAATTGGACGGTATCCGTCACCTCGCACATGTTGAAGGAATGAATGAGGAAAGAAACCGTAAATCCATGTGTTCAGCTGTGGACTCATTCTGATTTCAAATAACGCGAGGAAACTGTATGCAAAGCCAGATATTGCGAGCGTCTTCAAAAGCATGCGATGGCTTTCAGGATTTGAAAGGAAGTAAAACCCCAAGATAAATGGGAGCAATATAATAAAGGTTTCAAGAAAGACAGAGAAATAATCATATATATGCATAGCGGGAATATATTTACCGCCATATATCAAGAAGCTCCCATTTGTTAGGGTCGTGAATAATGGCAGGAACAAAGTCAGAAAAACAAGAATTACGAATATGTTGTAAATGGGGTGCTTTTTGTATTGTTCTTTGCTTGATTTATCTGGAAACTTCTTCACTCCTATTGGAGCGTATCTTTTTTCTTTATACTTATAATAAAAGCATACAGCCGCTGTGGTTAAGGCTGGAATTGTATCCTTGCTGAGCACCGGCAATAGAGGAAAGTCAATTCCCACGCCATGTGGTAAAATTAAATACCCTGCGACGATGGATATAGCTACTGTACGAGGCACATCCGTTGCACGAAATAATATCAACGTCACAACGGGCCAAATTATTAACACAAAATAAGAAAATATGTTTGGCATTGCTGCAGTTTCTCCTTCTGACTTGTCGTTAGAGAGGTCATTCAGGTTTTGTTGATTGTTTAGCTATTAAGTCAGTTTGGGTGTATATTGCTCATAAGGTCATCTAGCTAGATGTGTCTTTCTCGGTGACCGGACTTACATGTCTGCGCAATTATTTGTTGTTCCTTCTTTGTGATAAGCCTTGTGTTTTCTCGGATATTCCTGCTCTCATTCTTCGCTATTTCTAGTGGATTGTTAAGCTATGCTCTTTTGTTTGGTTGCTTTCGCTCCTTAAAGCTAGGCTACTGCTTTGGCCTTGAAATGGGGAACAGAAGATGACTCTGAGGCGCTACTCGGATGAAGCCACTCTGGAACGCTCGGGTGCGGCGATGTGCGTGCGATTTGTGGTGGTGTGGGCCCCTGCGACTCTATCTATTACTATTCCCCCTGGGAAGTATGGCTGGGAAGTATGGCAGGATAAGGTAGTTGTGTTACAAATTTACAGTCCTGCAATATTCGGCCTTAAAGCACTTCTAAGGAGTGCTTATGTCGCACACTCTACCGGGATTCTAATTCAGTGCGCGTTGAGGGGGTGCAGGACGAAAACGCCTAAACCATGCCTCCAAGGTCCTGAAACTTATTTCAGCTAACACTACAGATATTGCTGAATAGCCAAGGAACATCACCCAACCGTCGTTGAACCATAGAGTCGCAGTGAGACGGTGCCAAAGGTCCAACCCAATTAAATGGTATAGATAAATTCCATAACTGATCTCACCTATTCGAGCCACCGGGCGAAACTCCAAAAAAGGGGTAAGAGCTGTATCTGGACGTACAACCAAAGCTGCAAGCGTGGCTGTCATAATTGTGTGGATTAGAAGGTTCGGCCATCCCAGTAGATCTACTGGAGTGGTTTGGAATGCAATGATGAGAAAAATAAAAAGAACCAGAGCAGCATACCTACTACCAATCAACCTCCATGCAAATAAAAAAGATCCAGTCCGATCAAGCGAAATAGCCAGAAGAGAGCCCATTAAAATCGGCGCATACGTTGAATTGGGTAGCTTAAAAAGAAGTGGCCCTATGGACTTCGGAGAGGTTGGTATTAATCCCGCTGATATAAACACATTTACAAGTATTAATACAAATAAAAATACTATTCGTCCCGTTGAAGATAAAAATAGCAGCAACACCGGCCATAACAAGTAGAACTGCTCTTCAACAGATAAAGACCATGTAATTGATAATGTTGGTATATGATCCGTTAGAAAGTTAGACAAAAAGAGATAGTAGAATGGCAGTATTTCTAGATACTCAACACGCCCCTGCACCATAATATAGTAGGTTGCCACCATAGAAACGACAAATACATAGACTGGCAGTATTCTTAAGGCGCGGCGCAAATAGAATGATCGTATTGAGAAGCGCCCTATCTCGTGCGCCTCTCGGAGTAATAGAGTTGTGATCAGGAATCCCGATAAAACAAAAAAAAAGTCGACCCCCATAAATCCACGATTCAAGAACTGAATATGACTTTTGTCTGCTAGAGGAGCATGGTGCCATAGTACCATTACAATACAAATAAATCGCAAACCATTCAAATTGAGAAAAAACCGTGTCTTACGGTATTTTTGATAAGCTGCAGATGCCGAGTTGCACATGCTTTTTTCATCCATTTGGTCAATCTCTTGTTTAATTAAAAAGTCCCTTGAGCTCTGAATCTTCTTGATTAGCGGGCAAACACAAGAAAACTATTATGCCCTACTTATGTGGCCCATTTTGGTTAATAATGTATCATTAGTCTTTCGTCTATCTGCGCGGTGGCTTTAGCGGTTAATGGACGGGGTTCAGCGTCTAGAATCTCTGTTTTCATTCGTATGGCGGTGAACGAAGTCATCGCTCCGCTAGTGGTGGAGTACACTGCCGAGCAATCACTAACAACCAAAGGTGAATCGCCTTGGTAAGCTGATTGTATCACTATTATTCAATCCTGTTTATCGCCCTCTTGTCCATTCATGGTTGCTAGTGCGCAGCCTGGCAGCAAGAAGAACGATTGCATAAATAGCGAAGCTGAATGGTGCCGCTCTAAAGATCTTTATTAATTCTAACCTAGTTGGTTTGCGTTTATCGTTGTTTTTTTCTAGTTCAGGATAAAGGCGGGTGATTTCTGCCACTCCAGAATCTTGTCGGCGGCGCACTTTGATGAGATTTAAAAACCCTTCTACCAGTGGCCAGTGATAGCAGGCTTGTACTTCAATGCGTTCATGTGGAGCAAAGTTCAAACGCACAAAAGTGTCGTCGGAGATGATATCTGGGAATTGCTCCCACCTTTTTCGACCTGCTTCATTGACACTAAAAAGTCCGGCTCCAACTGCCCCGCTTTGTACAAAAGGCAATCGCACCCATAGGTCTGCATAAGCGCGCGTAACTAAGCTCTTTGCTGCCATGACTCGCATAGTGCCCGTCGCGTAGATGGGTTCAGGTCTGTTCAATGCACTGCGTAGTTGACCCAGCAATTCACTGTCGCAGATGACATCCGCATCCAGATAAACCCACATGTTGCCTGACACCAATCGCTCCGCCTCATTAAGTGCGTTCAACTTTCCTGGCGATTTAATTTTCAGTAATTTCAATACCCAACCTCGGGCTGTAAACTTTGCTTCACAACTACGGGCAATTTCTTCTGTTCGGTCTGTGCAGGCATTCATAGCGACGATAACAATGGCTGGTCCGGCAGCCTCGTCTTGCCTTAGAAGAGCCTCAAGGCAAGCTTCGATATAAGCCTCTTCATTGTGGGCGGGAATGATAACAGTAAGAACCTTAGCGGAATCCACATTATTAGGTGAAGTGTCTCGGCTTGTTGTCTTCTTTAAGAGGCTCATCAATACGGTTTCAATCGCCAACTTTATGCATTTTTATGTGATGCGCAGAGTTTCTGCACATTGCAAGCTATCATGAATTATTTAAGGCGGTTCAGTTTTGAAAAATATTAAATTCCCTCCTTTGATCTTCGATTATTACGGCCCAGTTGTAGAACGACCCCATATCGTAATGATACTCGGATTAAGAACGCTGGCGCCGTGTAGTCCCGTTCCTACTGACATCGATTGAAAGATACAGTTTTCAGTCTAATCTGTTGTTATGATTTTTCGCATTGTCTTTATTCTTAATGCCTTCGTGGCTTTCGGGGCAGTCAGTGCTGAGACCGTGCAGTTGCTCCCAAGCAATATGGTGCGCGTTGGGCTGTATGGCTGGGTCGTCCCAAAACTGGAGCTGGGTGAGAATGCTTCAACTCAGCCGATTGTCTCACCATCTACCAAAGGGGCTGACGCGAGACTGTTAAGGCGGCTGGATGCACTTGGTCAGATTTCAGGGCTAGATGGTGTTTTATATGATAACCGAGATAGAGCACATTCAATGTTGCCGCCAGACTTGTTCAGGCAAATTACGCTGCTGGACTATGCTCCAGAACTACGTGAGGCTGGAGCAGATTACGGGCTTGCTGGAGAGATTTTGTTCCCCGTCCCAACGCTCGGTAACTCTTCTACCGCGATCATAGATGGAGAGGCCCCGCGCAGTCTTTCCCGCCTGGCTATGACAACTCCGTTGTCGCCCGCCCGATTATTTCGAGGTTACGCTAACAATCATTTGTATGTTTACCCAGAACATCAGGATCATGATGAGATTGATCTCTATCCCGCGAACTGGCCCTACACTGTTACTTCGCAGGGATCATCCGGGTCGGATCAGGTCTTTCTGCGTGCCTTAGCCATGACCCTCGCAGCGTTTACTCCGGAAACCCGCGCCCGCCTTGAGGCTAGAAAGCTTATTGCTCCTACATTGCAGATGATACTGCGTCGGACACAAAAAGGGTTATATGGGGTGAATGCCTATAAATCAGGTTCTGCCCATCCCACTGTTTTTGACGCAGAGCGATTATCTCCAGAACGAATGATTGAGTTAGCTGTCTCAATTGCGCCGGAGGATATTCCGCCAATGATTCGGATGAAAGTTTTGTCCGAAGATTTTGGCTCAGAGGCTGATGTAATAGGCCTAACCGAGAAGCTATTCACGACACCATCGGCAATAGCTCGAATCTGGCGCGGGCAAGAACATAGAAAACAAATTACGCTTTCAGTAAGCGACACAATAGACCCAAACCATCGTGAGCTGCAGTTTTTCTGGATTCTGCTGCGTGGCGATGCGAAAAAAACAAAAATTTCCCCCACTGAAGATGGCCAGGAAGCCACAATTGAAGTTGCATGGCATGATCCCTTTCCAATTACTCCACGCCAGGTGCGCCGGACATCTCGGGTTGACGTCGGAGTGATTGCTTGGAACGGAGTTCAATTCAGCGCCCCCGCAATTTTATCTATTAGTTTTCCCACGCATCAGAGCAGAGTATACGCGCCAGATGAACGTGATGTGATGCGTTTGCAAACAGTGGATTACGATGCGCAAACAAGAGCTGTACCTTATGATCCATTATTGCATTGGTCCGCTCCATGGCACGATACGTTTGAATACACGCAAGAGGGGCAGTTAATTGGTTGGCAGCGTGATACTAATGATGGAGAAACCATAAGGTTTAACGGTGACGGTAAACCGATATTTGGTAAGGGTGTTGAATACCAGATAATGAAAAACCCTACAGGGCACCCAGTTCTGGAAATGTATGGAATCGATGGATCGGGGTCTCAGTAAACATAACTGTCCATTTTATCTAGAAAGCGACATTTGTTAAGCACTACACCAATAAAATTACTGCGCGTTTTAATCTCGTGTTCGCATTTCTCTAGCTCTTCGGAAGTTGTACTCCCAGCCTCGGCAATCAAAAAAACACAATCGATCTGATCAAGAAAAGCATAGGTGTCATCACAAGCCAACATTGGTGGTGTATCGAACAGCATCACATCGGGCTGATAAAGTTCCTCCAAGCGATCAATTACATGGGCCGCCCCTTTATCCTGTAAGAGTTCTGCTGGATTTGCAGCCGGTCTACTGTTAGTAGCAAAAGCCAGTTTTTGCTTGTAGCAGAACATGTGCTCTTCCGGTGCACTGTCCTGTTCAAGCGCACTTGCGAAACACCTTTTTCCTTTTTGTTGCAGTATCTTGTCAATACTCGGTCGACGCATATCTAGGTCGAGCACCATCGTTTTCAAATCGCGCTGCCGAGCAAAACTAAATGCAAGGTTCAAACACAAAGTTGTCTTCCCGCAGGCAGACCCCGGTGAGGTAATTGCAACCCTACGCCAATTGTTGGCCTGCAATTGATGCATCATCCGGGTCCGCAGCAGATCAAACGGCGCGGATGCATCTCCGGCTTGATCGGCCACAATACGTGCCCGGTGCAGTTGCTTTGGTCTCAGCTGAAGCTGCTTCAGATTCTCCCATAGTTGATTGACAGCTGCATTCGGAGTGACCTTGGCAGGTTGGTCTGTTGCCGCATTGTTTGTTGGGGAGGGATGAGTTGTAGCATTGGTAAAAGCATCCGAATTCTGCCGAACTTCGCGAGCTTTCTGAATAGCGGATTGAATGCGTTCCATAGTGTATTTCCCATTAGCCGAGACTGAAACGGTCAAGTAGAGCTTCAACACCAAGCTTTTCGGCTACCTGCTCAAAGAAAAGATCGAGTGGAAGATAATATTGATCGATGAGATAGAGACCGATGCCTATCCCGGCAATCGGGATGACTAAACTCGCAACGATCATCATGCGGCGAGTGAATATCTCTCGAGTGGTCTGGATATAAGGAACTGTTCCAAAGGCGGGGACGCCAAGTCGAGCCGTTAGATCAATAGGCCGACGAATGGTATTATTAAGAACTTCCAGTACCAGAAATAGTCCAAATGACAGAGCAATCCCCCCTGCAGTCCCTGCCATAGCAATCAGTTTTCTATTAGGCTCAGCAGGGTTGCTGGGAACCGCGGCCTGTTCAGTCACAGTAATACGTTGACCGCGGGATTGGGCTTCAATTTGGTCACCTGTGCGCGCTTCCGCTAGGCTAGCAGTCGCCTGAGTATATTGGAGGCGCAGGTTCTCGTAGTCACGTTCCAGTGTTCCCAATGTGATTGCATTGGTAGGTGTGGCTTCGATAGACGCTGCTAGTGCGTCTAATTCACCGTTAATTATTGTCTTTTGCTCTTCGATGAATTCAATCTGACCATCAATATCGGAGATTTGCAGTTCAAAGGCAGTGAAGTTCGGAGCTGTTTCAGTTCCTAAGCCAAGTCTAATATTTTCGGCTTTTAGTGCAGCAATCTGGCCATCCAGAGATCTAATACGAGGATGACCCGCAGAGTAAATTACTAGGGCTGACGCCCTCTCATCTTCTAGTTGACGCAGGCGTCGCTGCTCCGGAGACAGGCTCTCGCCAGCCAAATCTGAGCGGCCGGTACGCTCGTAAATCTCAACCAATCGCGCCCGCCTATCACGTAGTCCAGACAGCTCCCGGTCTAGCTGCAAAAGCCTTTCCTGGAGGGAGGACTGCCGATTGCGACGATAATCAAGGCTATCAGGTAAAGCCTCCTTATGCGCTTCCTTGAATTCTAAGATTTTAGCGCCTTGATCGCCCAATTCGATGTCTAGGCGAGCAACCTCTTTTACAAAAAAATCCAATGTCTGCCCGGTGACATTCGTGCGCATGGCTACGTTTTCCTGCAGGATTTGTGTAACCAATTCGTTGGTGACTTGCGCAGACATCTCACCGGTTGGGGCAGCGAAGGAAACCGTTACAAAAAACGAATTAAAAGGAAGCTGTATCTCAACCCTTGATCGCATATCATCTACAATGGCATCCGGCGTCATGTCAGGAGAGCTTGCGTAGACATTGAATCGCCTCGCCAAATCCAAAAGATTGGCACGGGTGAGCAAACGCTGCTGTGTTACTTCAAGGATTTCCACAATACTTGCCTGCACTGTGGATGAGGCAAGCTCTCCAGGAATTTGTGGGGACTCCACGACTAGTTGTGCCTTCGCTTTGTAAACTGGAGGCAACTTAATGGCGAGAAATACTCCGGCAGCAGTACAGGCCAAAATAATCAATACGAAATAGTGTAACCGCCTTAAGAACAAGGACAGGTAAAACCGAACTTCACTCATCATTGTGTTTTACCATCTTCGTCTCGAGGTAAACTGGCGGCGAAAAAGGCCCCATCGCTCAAGACCATTTCTACTGTATGCCTTACAACACCCTGGCGCCCTCGAGTGAAAGCATAGACCATCGATAGATCGCAAAGCTGGTTAACTAGACGTGGCACGCCAGCCGTGGCTTCATAGATCAATTCTGTTGCAGCGGGGCTAAAGAAGTTACGTTCTGCACCTGCAATCTCTAGTCGATGACCTACATATTTTCGAACGGTTTTCATATCCATTGCCCTCAGATGAAAACTCGATGCGACGCGTTGAGCGAACTGCCGCATTTCCGGTCGGCGGACGATTTCCTTTAGCTCGGGCTGCCCCACCAAAACCAATTGCAGCAATTCGTCTTTGTTCGAGTTGATATTCGTAAACATTCTGAGTTCTTCCAAAGATTCAGCACTCAAATTTTGTGCCTCGTCAAAGATGAGAATGACCCGGTGTCCCTTGGCATACTCATCAATAAGGTGCTTTTGGAAAGCCGCAAACAAATCAACATAGGTGGCATCAGCCGGAGCCGGCTGCCCCAGAGCCATGAGAACCCAGCGCAATAATTCTCCCCGATCACCATGCGCATTGGAAATCAGGCCTATTTTCACATCATCGCCAACGGATTTTAGCAAATGGTGTAGTAGAGTTGTCTTTCCTGCGCCAACTTCACCTGTGATCAAAGTGATCGGTGCGCGTGTCAGGATGCCGTATTCAAGCATCGTATAGGCCTGTAGGTGGGCTTGGGACCAAAATAAGAAATCCGGGTCCGGTAGCAGTGAAAAGGGTCGTTCTGTCAGCCCAAAATGTGCTGTGTAAATGTCAAGCGAACTGCTCGTGTCGACATGGTTCGGGGTATGTACTGGATTAATATTCAAATCTTCAGGCTCATTTATATGTACTGGCGCCGCTGCTTTTTTAGTTTCTGCCTCATCTTTTTGAGGTGCCAAAGAAGATGAGCGCTCCTCTATTTCAGGTCCGTCATTGTTTAAAGGCGTACGTGTATTGGTCAAACTCCACTGACGGCGCAGCAGCAGTTGCCCCGGAGCTGCAGGACGGTTTTGTCTCATCAATCCGAGCTTCCTTTCGGCCAAGTAGCGCCATCGATCTAGGGCCTGCATATGCATTGATCCAGATACATCAGCTGTACGAACGTTGCTCCTTCTCTGCGTGAAGTGGCTCCATATGTTTGTCAGGAGCATGCCCAACAAGACGCGCACGAATCTATAGAGCTATAGGAGTTTCACAAAGTACATTCCTAAAAATCGCACTCTTGGGGAGGGCGGCAGACGTCAGATAGGATAGCAGCGATTCTCTTCAATGTGGAAAATATTATAAGCTATTGTTATTTTTATTATATTTCCCTCTCTTAGTGCGCCGAAACCATTGCTAGGTGAGTCAATCTAACGAGTCATCGATCGGAATTCTGTGAAACAACTGACTCTATAAGAAAATTTTTTCGCCAGTTTGGAAACAATACTAGCCGCTATTATAGTGAATGTGCGCACTTAGTAGGCATTCAGCCCTCTGCACAGCCCACGATTGGCCTCGAAATGGAAACAATTCTACTTCATCTGGCTATTGGATCGATTCTGCCTTCACTTTTGACAGTTTTTACATTTGCATGTTTGAGCTAGGACTTAAAATAGTGTTAAGATCGTGTCCAGAAGAAGGCTGCCAAGCATTATTGTGACATAATTCATATTAGCAGCGTGTGTGATGATATAGACCTCCTTTGTGAGGCTTGTTTAAAAGAGTAAGACCATAATCAGGTCTTTGTTGATGGTTGAAGAGTGAAGTCGTCGAGTTATGACTGTTCAGTACACAGATATTCCAAATAAATCCCAGCCCATATGTGCCGTTCATGACAGAGGCCTGAACGCTTCTGATCCAGTTCAGGTCTATAGGCGAGTTTTGAAGCGCAGCCTGGATGTCGCATTTGTTATCATGGCATTGCCGATTGCCCTGCCGCTCATTCTTGGACTGGCTATTTTGGTGGCACGAGATGGAGCTAATCCATTCTATGCCCAACTGCGCGTTGGTCGAAATGGCAAGCTTTTCATGATGTGGAAGCTACGTAGCATGGTGCCAAATGCCTGCTCTCAGTTGGAAAACTATCTGGCCAGCAACCCAGCAGCACGTAAAGAGTGGGATGAGACGCAAAAGCTCAAAAAAGACCCGCGCATTACAGTTTTTGGCCGCATACTGCGGAAAACATCTCTGGATGAGCTACCCCAGTTATTCAACGTATTTAAAGGCGACATGAGCCTTGTTGGTCCGCGCCCAATGCTGCCCGACCAACAGGAGTTATATCCTGGTACTGCATATTACGAGTTGCGCCCAGGGATTACTGGTTTGTGGCAGGTCTCCGAGCGCAATGATAGCAGCTTCGCCAGTCGCGCTGAATTTGATTCTACTTATTCCGAGCAACTATCTCTTAAAACGGATCTGGGAGTTTTGTTCGCCACTGCCGGGGTTGTGTTGCGCGGCACCGGATACTAAGCCAGTTATTAGCCAATAGTATTGACACAAAATAAATCGACAGGGTTACCCTGCCGGAAAGATTGTAATGCTGCACCGCCTGCCTTCTTTGCCGTTCCTTGCGATCTGTACTTTTTTGTTCCTTGTGGGATGTGAGGATTCTAAAGAACGAGCCGAGCGACATTATCAATCTGCACTCGAACTTTTGGAAGACGGCGATGTTGATCGCGCGTTGGTCGAGTTGCGCAATGTGATTAAGTTTAATGTTGAACATAAAGATGGCAGACTTCTCTACGCTCAAACCTTGGAGGAGAAGAGCGAATTCCAGGAAGCGATAAGTCAGTATTTGCGAGTTGTCGAACAGGATCCAAATCGTTTGGAAGCACACATTCCTTTAACGCGCATATCACTCGAACTAAATGCTTGGGAAGAAGCGTTCCGCCATGGGCGCGCAGCTCGTGACTTAGCCCCAGACAATGAAGAAGTTGCCTTCTTGAACACAGTTCTCGATTACCGAGAGGCTATACAAGCTGGTGATATGTTGGCCCTTGACGCTCCGCTGGATGCAGCGAAGGCTAAGCTGGATAAAGATCCCTCGGATCAATTGGCTTGGCGGCTGGTAGTTGATCACGCGGTGACCCGCGGAGATACTGAACTTGCGCTGGAAAACATCGAAATAGCGTTGTCGCATCTGCCTGACGAATTTAATTTTTATGCAATCAGACTAGAGTTGCTGATGTCTCAGGAAGATATGGCGATGGTTGGTCTTGCTCTTCAGGACATGGTTGAGCGGTTTCCGGATGACCTCCAAGCACGCAACATGCTGCTGGCCTGGTATTTTGAACAAGATGACATGGCAGGGGCAGAAGCATTTTTGCGTAAGCTTGCTAATGCTCCAGAAGCGGGTCCGGTCGAAAATCTGCGCGTTGTAGATTTTCTCCGGCGCACACAAAGCTCTGAAAATGCGCGCGCTGAACTTGATCGGCTGATCGCAGAGGATTCAACAGATAATACCTATTTGGCGACACGCGCGGCGCTGGACTTTGAGGAAGGAGACACTGACGCGGCAATTGCGACCATGAAGGATATATTGGAAGGCGCCGAAGCATCGGAGGAATCCGCAAACCTAAAGGTAAATCTGGCGCGTATGTTGGTCAGCGCAGGGAATATTGACGAAGCAAAAGCACTGGTCGATGAGATTCTGACCAATACCCAAGGCCATGTAGAAGCTTTGAAAATGCGCGCCACTTGGGAGATCGAAGATGATCGCCCCGAGGACGCGATCTTGACCTTACGCACGGCACAAGCAGGTGCTCCACGTGACCCGGATATTATGACTCTTATGGGGCAAGCGCATGAGCGTGCAGGAGCCCGCGAACTAGCGGGGGAACGGTACTCGCTTGCGGTCGAGGCGTCGGGGCGCGCATCGAAGGAATCTTTGCGCTATGTCAATTTCCTTACCCAAGATAATCGTTTGGATGTCGCTAAAGCCGTTTTAACGGATGCACTCAAAGTCACCCCAACCAACATCGATCTGCTCATGGCGATGGCAGATATCCAACTCAGGCAGCAGAATTGGGATCAGGTTACACGCCTTGTATGGCAGCTTCGGGCGCAAGGGACTTTGAATGCGACAGCTGCTGCCGATCGGATTGAAGCGGTGCAACTCTTACGGCAACGCCGCCCAGAGGATGCGATCGCATTTCTTGAAGAGCTGTCATCAACAGATGAGAGCAACATTACGGCTTTGGCTAAGCTGATCAGCACGCTCGTTCGGGAAGACAAGGTCGATACCGCGCGGGGTATGCTGGACGAGCGGCTGAAGCAAGATTCCCAAAACCCTGACCTACGTTTCTTACGTGCAGGTATTCATGTGGTTGAAGGGAAAAACCATCAGGCTGAAGAGGCCTATCGTAGCTTGCTGGAAGAGTTTCCTGAAGACCCCCGATTTCTACGCCAACTCAACCAGATTCTAACTCAGCAAGAGCGTGAAGATGACTTAACAGCCTTGCTTACAGCGGCAATCGAAGCGCACCCCACAATGGTGTTGCCGAAATTTCTTAGAGCTGAACAATTGGAACGTCTGCAAAACTTCGATGGCGCTATTGATCTCTATGAAATTCTTTATGCCGAAAATTCCAGCAATCAAATTATTGCCAATAATTTGGCCAGTCTAATCACGACACATCGCAACGATGAGGAAAGCCTGTCGCACGCATACACAGTTGCGCGGCGGTTGCGTGGTTCAGATATACCAGCCTTTCAAGATACTTACGGTTGGATTGCATTTCGGCGCGGCAATCACTCGGAAGCGCTAGACTACCTAAAACAAGCCGCTGCCGGCCTGCCAAACAATCCGTTGGTGCATTATCATCTAGGGGAAACCTATATGGCCTTGGGTCAGACGCAGAATGCGCGAGAGGCACTAACACGTGCATCTGAACTGTTTGAAAATCAAGAACTCTCACAATTCAATAGAACTCAAGAGTTGCTGAATTCCCTCTCATCAAACGATTGAATCTGTCTGGGCGGTTAGGATTGTGCCGAATTTATACGCTGCGCCGTCACTTGCTCAGCCTGATGAGCATCAGTCCAAGTGATATGTAGTGATAAAATTACAATAGCCTCCAAAGTCCAAAGGCTGCCTGCTATGGCCTAGATCGTAATGGCAATTGCCAATGGGGGCACCCGATTTCAACGCGGCAACACCCCAAACCGTTCCTAAGGTCATCCCAAGTAGAGTCAGCCCGGCAATTATTGTGCACTTTGTTCCCAAAGATATGCCTAGCCAGAATGCTATTGAGACAATGGTACGAACCAAAAGCGTAAATATGGCGTAATCATGTCTTGGATGAGAACAGTCAGGCGTGTCGTTCTAGGGTCAGACTGACCAAGCCTAGCAAAGACAGATGAATTTTGAGATGCAGGGAAGAAAGCGTGGAATTTTCATCAAAATCAGGGCAGAATACACTGGTAAAGGGTTAATGGGCACCTGGTAGACAGCTAGGAGTTGCTCAAGTTAGCATGAAAGAGTTTGGATATGAAATCTATTTTGGCGCTGTTCGTTTCAGTCATCATTGGCGCTGCAACACTGCCGGCTGAAGCGCAAGGTTACCGCATTCAATCGGGGGATACGCTACGTATCGAAGTTCTCGAGGATGAAAGCCTGAATCGTGATGTTTTGGTGCGCCCGGACGGTCGTATCAATGTGCCACTCGCAGGGTCTTTGCGAGCAGGTGGTCGAAGTGTTGAGCAAGTCAGTAATGAACTGGCTCAGCTATTGTCTCCGAACTTTGCCTCCCCCCCCAATGTATTTGTATCTCTAGGCGCACTTAATATTCCGCGCGAGCCGCTACCTCAGCGCACAATTGATGTATATGTCATTGGCGAAGCTGGGGCGCCGGGCAGGCACGCCCCTGTGCGCGGTACAACACTCCTGCAATTCTTTGGCGAAATGGGTGGATTTTCTAGATTTGCAGCTACAAAACGGATAATGCTTCGTCGTACAGACAGCGCGGGCAAAGAAACCGTATACAAGTTTAACTACGACGCGATGTTGGACGGCACAGGATCAGGGGGATCGACAAAGCTAGCCGACGGTGATGTGATTGTAATCCCGCAGCGGCGTTTGTTCGAATAACCCCGAAAGGGGCAGGGCAGTGAAACAAAAAAACGTTCTAAAAACAGCACTGTATTGTGTTGTTGCATGTACTATTGTCAATTCAGGGAGTCGCATTGAAGCCCAAGGTGTTGACCTAGACCCAGGTGGGGCTCAGATGGCATTTGGTATCGCGGAGCGAATAGAGACCGGCCGCAATCTTGGGCTTGATGTTCCCGAGGAAGGGCACGGAACAGTCGCATCGACGATCTTGTCCTTTGGGTTGTCCAGTGAGACGCCTATTCAAAGCTTGAGTTTGGACGCCGTCACTGCATTGCGCTGGACGAACCTACCCAATGAAGACAGCGATTTTGATATTGGGGACTCCATCTTTAACTTTGGTTATATTCGTGATGGTGCCAATGCAGGGCTAGACTTTGGTGCTGATTTCTCTAGCTATGACATTGGTTTTCTTCGGTCATTACGTGATTTTGTTGATGATGACGGTGTAATTGATTTGCCATCGGACTTCGATGATCTGACCGGTGAGGGGACACGAAGAGAATACAACCTTACATTCCAGATGGATTTTGGCCGACAAGATTTAGTCAATTATTACTTCCGTATAGATACTCAAGACATCAGTTATGTAGATCAGACAAACCCGGATCTTACTGATGAAAGCACCGTTAGCGGTGGGGCGGGTGTTAGCTTTGTTCTATCACCCGTTACAACAGCAACCATTGACGTTAGTGCTGAACAATTTGACGAGGACGATCAGGATAAGACAGACCGCAAAACCAAAGATATACTCTTTGGAATATCTCAAGCAATCAACTCACGTACTAGCTTAGATTTTGCACTTGGATATGTAGATATCGACGAGCGCAGACAGATCGCTGGAGACCAAACCACGTCTGGCCTGTTCGGTAGGGTTGGTGCCGAATATGATATGCCCAATGGGGTGGCGACATTCGATCTCGAGAGTGAACTAGCGCTGGCTGGTCGACTTAACTCGTTCCGCGTTGGTCGTAGTATGGATGTCCTCGGCGCCAATTTTTCAGCCAGTTTGGGTGTCGCGCATACGGATGGTGGAAAAACCGAACCGATTGGATCTTTGAGATACGTGAATGAGTTTGGGGAAAATGAATTGCGAGTTTTCTTCGATCGAGATGTAGTCATAACGGATGATGATGTATTTCGTGATGAGTACATTTTGGACATTGGCTATATTTGGGGCCTAGGCCCTTCTTCGCGTTTTGGGCTTGGTGCAACCCAAGTGCTTAGTGACGATACGGAGGTCGATCCACGTGTTGAACGCACAGATTTGAATGCGGTTTATAGCTACGAGTTAGAGTCTGAATGGGTCATAAATGCCGGCCTCAACTACCGTGTGAGAGATGAGGACGGTCTCGGTCGTGCTACGAGCCCTCTAGCATTCTTTCAAATTGGCCGGGAATTTGCCTGGCGCCCATGATTGGTAACGCAATGACTATGGGGCCATAGTATTTATTTAAAAGCTGCAACACTACCCTCAGCTTAAATGAGCCAGCCACGGGGCCGTGATATTCCAAGTATTAAACAAAGGCAAAAAGGGCTACGTGCTGCTAGGGGCGGTAGGATATGTTCTCTATTCGCAGATTGTTCCAATGACGAATCCGAAGCAGTATAGAAATCTAGTGAATCGGGGGAGCTCAATTCAAGGTCCTATTTTTTGAACATGGAAGTAAAATCTCTTAATATCCAAGGCCTTAAATTGATTACGCCAATACGTTTTGGTGATCATCGTGGGTTCTTTGAGGAAACATATAATTTGGACAGATTCGCAAACGTGGGAATTAACCATACATTTATTCAAGACAACCACTCACTTACAAACTCAGTCGGCACCGTACGAGGCCTGCATTTTCAGGCCCCACCACGGGCGCAGGCCAAGCTAGTGCGTTGCGGACGTGGGCACCTTTTCGACGTTGCTGTAGACATCCGCAAAGGCTCGCCCACCTTCGGGCAATGGGTCGGAGAAGAGCTCAGCTTTGAAAACGGCCGGATGTTGTTGATCCCGGCAGGTTTCGCGCACGGTTTCATGACATTGGAACCCAACACCGAGATCATCTATAAATGCTCTGACACCTATGCGCCGGAAACAGAAGGTGCCATTCGGTGGGATGATCCCGATATTGGAATTAATTGGCCGCTGGATATGGCGGAACCGAAATTGTCGGATAAAGATAAAGCAGCTCCGTTTTTACGAGACATAGAGACCCCGTTTACGATTGAGGGCGCATAGTGAAAATTCTGGTGACAGGAGGTGCGGGTTTCATTGGCTCAGCCGTGATCCGTCACGCAATTGCCGACGGTCATTCGGTCGTCAATGTCGACGCCCTTACCTATGCAGCCTGTCTGGACAATGTTGCCTCGGTCGCGGATGCGCCGGGCTATGCTTTTGAACAGGCCGATATCCGGGATGCGGGCGCGATGGCCGCGATCCTCGACAAGCACCGGCCTGATGCGATTATGCACCTGGCTGCTGAAAGCCATGTTGACCGTTCGATCGATGGTCCTGCGGCCTTTATCGACACCAATGTGACCGGAACCTACGTTCTGCTGGACGCCGCCCGCGCCTACTGGATCGACGCTGGACGACCCAAGAGTTTTCGCTTCCATCACATCTCGACCGATGAGGTCTTTGGATCTCTGGGTGAGACGGGCTTTTTCACCGAAGACAGCCCCTATCAGCCCAATTCGCCTTATTCGGCCTCGAAAGCGGGGTCGGATCATCTGGTCAGGGCCTGGCATGAAACCTACGGTCTGCCGGTGGTTCTGACCAATTGTTCGAACAACTATGGCCCCTACCAGTTTCCGGAAAAACTCATCCCGGTTGTGATCCTGAATGCGCTGTCCGGCAAACCCATCCCGATCTACGGGGCTGGCGACAACATCCGCGACTGGCTGCATGTCGAAGACCATGCCGAAGCGCTGCTGCTGGTGCTGGAACAGGGCAAGCTGGGCCGCAGCTACAATATCGGCGGCGAGAACGAGATGACCAATCTCGATCTGGTTAAAATGCTCTGCTCGATCCTCGACTGGTTGAAGCCGGGCAAAACGCCCTATGCCGATCTGATCCGTTTTGTCACTGACCGCCCCGGCCATGATCGTCGCTATGCCATCGATCCGACCCGCATCCGGGAAGAGTTGAACTGGCGGCCTTCTTACACACCTGAAACCGGGCTGGAGCAAACGGTTCAGTGGTATCTGGACAATGGCGCATGGCTGGCTGCTCTGCAGGACCGCAGCGGTGTCGGAGAGCGGCTTGGGGTGGCCGGATGAAGGCACTGGTCTTCGGCCATAGTGGGCAAGTCGCCACGGAACTGCGCCGGCGAGCATCGGCACATGGCGTCATAATCGAGGCGCTGGATCGGTCCCAAGCGGACCTGTCCGATCCACAAAGCTGCGTTGACGTGATCCGAAACACGGATGCGGATGTGATTATCAATGCCGCCGCCTACACGGCAGTTGATAAGGCCGAAGATGAACCCGCGTTGGCCCGGGTAATCAATGGCGATACGCCGGGTGCCATGGCGCGCGCCGCCGCGGAGCGGGATTTGCCCTTCCTGCATATCTCGACCGACTATGTTTTTGACGGGACAGGGAACATGCCCCGAACCCCACAAGACCTAACCGGTCCGCTCGGCGTTTATGGTCAAACCAAGTTGGAAGGAGAGCACCAGATTGCGCAAGCCGGGGGATGGCACGCAATCTTGCGGACAAGCTGGGTGTTTTCAACCCACGGGCAAAACTTTGTCAAAACCATCCTGAGGCTGACCGAGACCCGAGACAAGCTGATCGTTGTGGCGGATCAGATTGGGGGACCAACTCCGGCGGCCGATATAGCCGACACGCTGCTAGCCATAGCCAAGACTGGTCGGCAGGCCGAAGGTGGGCTGTTTCACTATTCCGGCGCACCCGAGATCAGTTGGGCAGGTTTCGCACGCGAAATTGTCTCGCAGGCTGGTCTGACAGTTCAGATCACCGATATTCCGACAACCGATTACCCGACCCCGGCCCCCAGACCACTAAATTCTAGGCTGGAGTGCGCGCGCCTCAATAACATTTACGGACTTGGGCGGCCTGACTGGAAAGCAGGCCTAGCCCAGGTGCTGACCGAGCTGAAGGTCACAGATAGCCCTGCTTTGGAAGGATAGATCATGCAACGCAAAGGCATTATTCTTGCTGGCGGTTCCGGCACGCGGCTGTATCCGATCACGATGGCGGTCTCGAAACAGTTATTGCCGATCTATGACAAGCCGATGATCTTCTATCCACTCAGCGTGCTGATGTTATCCAATATCCGTGAGATCGCGATCATCACCACTCCGCAGGATCAGGATCAATTCCAGCGCCTGCTGGGGGATGGCAGTCAATATGGGCTGTCGCTGACATGGATCATGCAGCCTTCCCCCGATGGTTTGGCGCAGGCTTATACATTGGCCGAGGATTTTCTGGCCGGTGCCCCGTCAGCAATGATCCTGGGGGATAATATCTTCTTCGGGCACGGCCTTCCTGATTTGCTTCAGGAGGCTGATAAACAGAAAAGCGGCGGAACAGTATTTGCTTATCGCGTAGCCAACCCCCAACGCTATGGCGTGGTCGATTTTGACGATCAGAAAGTGCATGGCTTCATTGAGAAACCCAAAGTGCCGCCTTCAAACTATGCCGTGACTGGCCTTTATTACCTCGACGGCGATGCACCGGCTCGCGCAAGCCAAGTCCAACCGTCCGGGCGTGGCGAGCTGGAAATCATATCACTACTTGAGATGTATCTGAACGAAAATCTTCTGAACGTTCAAACCATGGGACGCGGCTTTGCCTGGCTGGATACTGGCACGCATGGTTCGCTACTGGATGCAGGTAATTTTGTTCGCACTTTGACGGCTAGGCAAGGGGTGCAGACCGGATGCCCTGAAGAAATCGCGTGGCAAAACGGCTGGATTGACGATTCCGACCTTGCCGAACGTGCGAAGCTGTTCTCCAAGTCTACATATGGAGCATATCTGGAGTTGTTGCTAGAGTTGTGATGCAGGTTTTTTTGGAAGACAGGCACCAATACAAGCCTGTATTGACAACTAAATACAGAGAAGGAATGACCGCAATTAATACAGCAAAATTCATGGACGCGCAAAAGGCGTTTGTGTTGAAGTAGGTTGAAGAAGCTAAAATGGTTACAGAAATGCACCAGGAGGCCGGAACAGCTCAGCGATATATTTCAACTGGACAAAGAACCATGCTGGGATGTTACTATCCTACATGCGGTGCTTGCCTAAATTGGAAGATGTTACAGGGCGTCATCAAGCGCAAACTCTGAGGGGAAATCGCTCGGAAGCCATGAGGCCCAATGATGTGTTAGCAATGGATTTTATCCATGACCGGTTTGGACGGGTCGCAAACTACGTGTTTTGACCGCAGGCGATACACTCGCGCGCGCCGCTCCCATCATCTACCATAGGGTTAGTTATAAAAGCGAAGATGTTGTTGCCACACTGGATCGAGCATGTCGGCAGATCGGCTTCCTGGTGACGATATGGGTGAACAATGGCAGCGAATTCGTTTCTCGGGATATGGGCTTGCGGTCCAAGCCATCCGATATGCCCCTGGCCGGAGGCTCAAAGCGTAACCTTACTTAGAGAACGGTCATCTGAAACTCGACAACAATACAGCGTAACAGGCAATGCTCGTCCGCATCGGAGCGGACTCAACAGAAGAGTACGCCTGTCGGATCGAAGATGCTAAAATCGTCCTGAGGAACCCAACTGCAACAGATCAAACAAACTGGTGCTCAGATATTGCAAGCGAGGGCGGTTTTTATAAGATAAATTAGCTTCATAGCAGGGAAACTACGTGACTGTAACCGATGCTTTTGATCTGGAAACTAAACCTCCAGCACGCATTGATCTGAGACGGAGCGTAAATGATCACTTGCATCCATCTGTGTTGCTCTGCACTCAAGCCCTGCCTCTTTTCCAACCTGACACGCTCTTCTGATCGGGCCAACGAAATGGCATATTCATGATCTTCACAAAAACCAACCTGCAAGGCGCCTTTATCATCGATCTTGCGCGCCACGGCGACAACCGCGGTTTTTTTGCCCGCGCGTTTTGCAGCAACGAGATGCAGGAGCACGGCATTACCATGGACATCCGCCAGTCTAACCTCAGCCACAACGAAACCACTGGCACACTGCGCGGGATGCATTTTCAGTATGCACCAAGGCAGGAAGCAAAGCTGGTGCGCTGCGTGGCCGGGGCACTTTACGACGTCATTGTCGACAACCGCCCCGATAGCCCGACCTATCTCCAACATATCGGCGTCGAATTAACGGCGGACAACGGGCGCGCGCTTTATGTCCCGAAGGGATTTGCCCACGGATTTCTGACGCTTCAGCCGGGAACGATGGCCAACTATCTGGTCGATGAATTCTACACCCCCAAGCTTGAAAGCGGTTTGCGCTATGATGATCCCGCACTTGGGATTGACTGGCCTGGACCCGTCACCGAGGTGTCCGAAAAAGACGCCAACTGGCCTCTGATCAATGCGGAAGGCTAGCACATGATCATTCTCGACACGGCATTGAAATCCCGCGAAGAGGCTGGCCAACCGGTCCGCGTGGGCCTGGTCGGTGCAGGCGCCATGGGGCGCGGTGTAGCTAATCAGATCATCAACTCGGTTCCGGGCATGCGTCTTGTGGCCGTGGCAAACCGTACCTTGGACACCGCACGGCGCGCCTATCTCGAAGCCGGATATGACGACGACCAGATCGAGGCCGCAAACAGCCTTGACGCACTTGAAATGCTGATCGAAGCAGGTCGGCCAACCGTCACCGAGGACTACGCGCTTCTATGTGCTTCGGGACAGGTCGATGCCATTCTGGAATGTACAGGCGCCATTGATTTCGGTGCGCGTGTGGCCCTAAACACTTTCTCCGAAGGTAAACACTTTGTAACCCTCAGCGCCGAGCTGGACGCTACCCTTGGACCCTTGATGCGCCACCGTGCTAAGGCAGCAGGTGTGATCTACTCGGTCTCGGACGGCGATCAACCCGGTGTGCAGATGAACCTGTATCGCCATGTCTGCGCAATCGGGCTCAAACCGATGGTCTGTGGAAACATCAAGGGGCTGCACGATCCCTATCGCACCCCGGAAACGCAAAAGGGGTTTGCCGAACAATGGGGGCAGGATCCCTATATGGTCACCAGTTTCGCCGACGGCACGAAGATCAGCTTTGAACAGGCTATTGTTGCCAATGCCACAGGCATGAGTGTGGCACAGCGCGGCATGGTCGGGCGAACCCATAAGAGTCACGTGGACGAATTGACAGCTACTTACGATGTGGACGACCTGATAGCGCGCGGTGGAGTGGTGGACTATGTGGTAGGCGCCTTGCCCGCACCCGGAGTTTTTGTCTTCGGCACGCTAGACGATCCGAAACAGAAACACTTCCTCGACCTCTACAAGCTGGGCAAAGGCCCGCTTTATTCCTTCTATACGCCCTATCACCTGTGCCATTTCGAAGTGCCGCTTTCCGTGGCTCGCGCGGTGTTGTTTCAGGATACGGTGCTGGCCACGGATGGCCCCATCCGGGTCGAAGTCGTGACAACGGCCAAGACAGACCTCAAGGCGGGTGATCTCATTGACGGGCTGGGCGGATTCCAAACCTATGGCTTAGCCGAGAACGCGCCAGAGGCGCGCGCCGAAGGGCTTTTACCGATCGGGCTGGCCAAGGATTGCAAACTGATCCGCGACGTGACCAAAGACAGCGTCGTAACATGGGCCGATGTCGAAGTGCCCGGGGGACGCCTGATTGACAGCCTGCGCCGCGAACAGGATCGACTGTTCCCGGGCTGAACCAAACTAAAGCCTTTCGGTTGAAACCTGAATCGTTTGGGATTCCCCTTTTGGGCGAAATGTGAATCATTCTGTTTGGGAGGATGGATCATGTCAGCACCTTTGCCTTCGGAGTTGCGAGTTCGGTTTCAGCGATACGTCGAGGAAGGGTTAAGCGGGCGCGCGGCGGCGTTGCGCCTGAAGCTCTCGCCGGCCACAGGTGCCCGTTGGGCACGGCAAGTCAGGATCAAGGGGCATGCCGAACCTGCGCCTCAGGGGCGCCCGCGCGGTCGGGGCAAGCTGGCCCCGCACCGGGCGTTTTTCGAAGAGCTGATCGCGCAGGACCCCGACATCACCCTGTTCGAATTACGCGACGCGCTGGCCGAGGCGGAGGGTGTGAAGGTACACCATTCGTCCATCGCCAATCTCCTGTCTCGGCTCGGATTTACGTACAAAAAAAGTCGTTGGTCGCCACCGAACGCCGCCGCGCCAAAGTAAGACAGCAACGCGCCGACTGGTTCAAGCATCGGCTTCCCGCCATCGCCGCTTTACCCGAACGCGTTGTCTTCATTGATGAAACGGCCGTGAAAACAAACCTCACCCGTCTGCGTGGCAGAGCCCCGCGAGGACGCCGGCTGACCATGGACGCACCATTCGGCAGTTGGGGGACGCAGACGTTGATCGCGGGGCTGACACGGGACGCGCTGATCGCACCTTGGGTCATCAAGGGTGCAATGGATGGGCCCGCCTTCGCCGCATTCATCCGCGAGGTGTTGGTGCCCGAGATCGAACCGGGCACCGTCGTCATTCTGGACAACCTGGCCACGCACCGGAACAAGGAGGCCGCCAAGGCCCTCCACGAACACGGTTGTTGGTTCCTGTATTTGCCACCGTACTCACCTGATCTGAACCCTATCGAGCAAGCTTTCTCCAAGCTCAAAGCCCACCTGCGCCGGACCGGTGCCAGAACCTTCTCCGATGTCTTCCAAGCTATCGGAGCCATTTGTGATCTCTACGACCCCAACGAATGCTGGAACTACTTCAAGGCTGCGGGATATGCCTCAAGTTAAAGGCGAAAGGCTCTAGGCCACAAACCTTTCGATCTGCTGTATCGTCAATCCCAGAGGATCAGCCCCATTCCGCCAGCCTGCGTACCATTCGGCCGTCCATTCCAGTGCAGCACGACCTTGCAGGTGCGACTGCCAGCCAAGCGTGGCAGCGGCCCGGGCGGGATCAATGCTCAGCGTCAAAGCTTCGATGGAGCCCGGGGCTGGTTCGTGTCGCCAGCAACCGCTTCCCAGAAGCCCTTGCAGAATATCAGAGGCCTCGGCGACGCTGACCGCACCAGCCGTTGCATTCGGTCCGATGTTCAGACAGCGCGGTGTTTCGCCCTCCATGGCCAGCGCCTCAAGATAAACAAGGTAACCGGCCAGACAATCCAGCACATGCTGCCAGGGTCGTGTCGCATGCGGATGGCGCAAGACCAGTTCTTCTCCGGCCTCGGCTGCCCGAATGATGTCCGGGATCAACCTATTTTCGGAGAAATCCCCGCCGCCTATCACATTGCCGCCCCGGACCGTGGCCAGTGGTGTGCCCATCGGCTCGTAATAGGTTGTGCGATGACTGGCGACGAGTAGCTCGCATGCGGCTTTCGAGGCTGAGTAAGGATCTTTGCCACCCAGACGATCCTCTTCCCGAAAGGCTCGCCCGCTGTTGTTGTTCTCATAGACCTTGTCCGAGGTCACAACCAGGACCGGTGCCTCTGGTGCGGCCTTGCGAAGCGCATCAAGCAACCGACCCGTGCCGGTAACATTGGTCGACCAGGTCAAGTCGGGGTCCTGAATAGAGCGCAACACCAAAGCTTGAGCTGCCATGTGCAGAACCAAATCCGGTTGGGCCGCAGCCACAATCTGTTCCATCGCATCCGCGTCACGAATATCGGCAATCTGGCTGTCGATCTGGTCTGCGGTTTTGGTCAGGTCAAAAAGCGACGGCGTCTCGGGCGCCAGCCCAATGCCGGTCACCTTTGCCCCCATTTGCGTCAGCCAAACCGCTGCCCAAGCACCCTTGAAACCCGTCTGGCCTGTCAAAAGGACTTTCTTGCCTCGCCAGAAGCCCGGATCAGGCTGCGCTGTCTTCGTCGTAGGATCACTCATCCCAAGTACGCCAAGGCGGATTACTATCCCACATATCTTGCAAAACGTGCTTGTCACGTAGAGTGTCCATATTTTGCCAAAAGCCCCCATGGCGATAAACGGCAAGCTGGCTGTCAGCGACAAGCTGTCTCAGAGGTTCTTCTTCCCACACGGTGGCATCGCCGTCGATGTAATCGATCACACTTGGCTCGCAGACAAAGAAGCCGCCATTTATGAGGTGTCCGTCAACCGTGCTCTTTTCTCGGAAGCCCTTTATAATATCTCCGTCATTCGATATATCCAGAGCCCCAAAACGACCGGGCTGATGAACTGCCGTCACCGTCGCCAATGTGCCGGTTTCCTTATGAAACTGTATGAGTGCTTTAATATTGATGTCGGAAACGCCATCCCCATATGTGAGGCAGAAAGGCTCATCATCAAGATAGTCGCGGACCCGCTTCAGTCGACCACCCGTCATCGTATTTAAACCAGTATCTGCTAGAGTCACCTTCCAAGGTTCACTCGCAGCTCTGTGCACTTCAATAGAATTCGTAGAAAGATCTATGGTTAGATCGCTCGAGCGGTGGAAAAGATCGAGGAAGTATTTTTTGATTAAATGCCCTTTGTAGCCACAACAAATTACGAAGTCATTTAAGCCATGCGCTGCGTAAATCTTCATAATATGCCATAGGATCGGCATTCCACCGATTTCAACTAAAGGCTTTGGGAGAGTAACGGTTTCTTCACTTATGCGAGTGCCATAACCGCCAGCAAAAATGACTACTTTCATGAATACTCCTAGATCACACTTTGAACAGAATATGACTGTTGCGTGGTCGTCTAACTCCGTATCTTCTTGAATCTTTCTGTAGAGAAGTTTTCGTTTTTAAGCTCTATTTTTTGAGGTATTTTATATGATTCCAACCTACTTGATAATGCTTGTCGTATTCGCGCGCGTATATTTACTTCATCTTCATTGGTGTTTTTTATTCTTAAGCGCGCACAGATTATCGATCCCAACATTGGATGAGGTTTCCCAAATACCACAGCGTCGTCAACGAAAGGTATCTCCTGCAATGCATTCTCTATTTCTGCAGGATAGACTTTTTGACCCCCTACACTGATTAGATCACCGTCACGCCCCAGAAACCTTAAACACGTTCCCTGGACTTCAATGCGATCACCAGTTTGGTACCAACCATCCGCTGTAAAGGGTGATGGGGCGTTTAGATAACCGAGCATGGCGGTTTGCGTTTTGATTTCCAACAGATCATCGCGTATGCGCCATTCTGTATCTGCTGTATCAAACTCAATCCATCTCGATTTGTTATTAGTGCTTTTTGACCGCAAAGCACCCAGTTCAGATGTACCATATTTTTGAATAATGGATGCATTTGGAAAGGCCTGTGCAATTCGTTCCAAAAGGTTTTGCGGCATCATCTCGCCGCCATAGGTGATAATCTTTATGCTGCTTAGGTCGAACTTGTCACTCTCACCTGATATTAGCAGCATATTCAGAAACGAAGGAGCTGTGGGCAACACTTCTACTCTGTGGCTTTCAATAGTTTGGCAAACATTTTTTGTATCGCGCCCCGGGAGACAGACCAGAGTACCGCAGTTTGCAAGTGTGTACAGAATAGTATCAATACCGGAAATATGATCGAATAGCAGGAACCCCATTGTTCTCAGGGCTTTCCCCGGCTTTTCAAATTTTCTGATCAATTGCGCAACATCATGAACTGCTCCTTTGGGAGCACCTGTCGTTCCTGAAGAGAAAATAATAAGCCCCGAAGTTCCTCGATCTCGTATCTTAGAGAATAGTTCATGACTTGAGTTACCAGCAGCTGGACGCAAATGATCTGCTTCAGCGTCTAAAACCCAGGAAACATCTCCTATTTGAGCAAACTTTTGACTCATTTCGACCGAGCTCGGAGCGAGAGGTGCGACAATACATCCCTTGCGCCACAGGGCGAACATCCAGGCAATAGATAGAATATTAAAATCGCCCCGGAGCTGCACAGCAGTCCCCGGTTCAACGCCATGCTCTTCCAATTTCCGACAACATTTCGCGATAATATCGAGAAGGACACCATATTCTATGGTGTTCCCATCCGGGTCGATGATAGCTGGACTTTCTGCTGCGCTGCGAAAACGGTCCAGCAGTAAATTCACTCCGGACATATCTGTTAAACCCCACCTAAGTAGATGGTTTGCCCGGTAATGAACTCAGATTCTGGCTGGATAAAGAAGTCACAAACATTGAGCACATCTTCCATCGTTCCGTAACGTTGAATTGCTTGACGGGCGATAAGCTGAGTCATCTTTGCTTCCGAGACGGCACCTACTAAATCAGTGGGTACAGGAGTAGGCCCCACAGCATTCACTGTAATATTGAAGGGCGCGAACTCTCGCGCCAAAACCTCGGTCAACGATACAACGGCCGCTTTGGAAGCTGCATAGACAGCCTCACCTTCAAGCTTGAGAGGCGTTGCAACTGTAGCAAAATTAACGATGCGCCCCGCTTTGCTTCGGGTCATCAGTTTTGCGGCCTCGCGGCAGAAAAGAAACGTCCCAAATACATTGGTTTGGAACACGCCTGTCATTGTCTTTCCCGGGGTCAGCATCGCATGGTTCATCGACGCAATACCCGCATTGTTTAGCAAGGCATCAAGCCGCCCGTGTGCGCGGGCCACTTTCCGAAACATGCTAATAACCGCGCTTTCATCGGAAACGTCTAACTCATAGTGAGAATATGCATCATGGGATATGCTGCTTTCCCCACGAGAGCATCCGATCACTAACCAACCACGGTCTAAGAAAACTTCAGCCAAATATTTCCCGATACCTTTACGCGTACCCGTAATTACGATGACTCTTTTCTCGGAAGTGCTCATGCCAAACCTTCACTATCAGCGACTTCAACAGCGTATTCAGCCAAAAGATGCAGTGACCGGTACGGGCTGCGCTTGCGCGACATTGCGGCCTCGGATGCCAAAACAAGATCGCATCCTGAAGCGTCAGCCAAATGTGCTTCAGCGGCCAAGACAACTTGTACAAGACCAATACTATCCAGTGGCGAGCCGTCCCCGAAAAGAACTGCGTCAGCCTCTTCTGAAATACGTGCTTCTTCAGTTCTCGACAGGTTTATTTCGGCGACTGCAGCCTTGAGGGCTTGGAGGGCCAAATCGTAATTAACTTTCGTCACTAGCAATCTCCATTCTAACTTTTTCCGTTTCCCGGGGAAAGGACCTGGGAGGTGGAACAAACAATATCCGATCTGAAGGTACATCTGTCGAGACCACGCAATTAGGTCCAACTTGTACATTGCTCCCAATTCGAACGTTTCCTATGACGATACAACCGGGGGAAAAGCTTACATTGTTTCCAATAACAGGCCCAACCCCGGGCTCCCATTTGTCCGCTACGCCGAAGGTAACCCCCTGCCGAATAGTGCAGTCATCTCCAAATGTCGCGAACGCATGGACGATAATTCCATGCTGGTGGCCTATTAAAAACCGGCGCCCGATCTTCACGGATCGCTGTAGCTCAATGCCATAAAATGCTCTACAGAATCTGAACCCTAATGCATAGAAAATATCAAATGGTAGCCGAACTAAGCGGGGCAGAGTTGTCGCCCATACTCCGATACGATGTACGAACAAAGTCTGAAAACCTGGCATTGTGAGCTCACGCCGATGTGTCTGAAAATCTTCACATACGACAGCCCTCAAACCCCTTATCTTTATAAGTTCTGGGCCACATAACGCTTCACCACGGTCTTCCGCAGTATCGTCCTCAGATGCCATATCCATGCCGTCACTATTTACTAAGAGGCCTCTAGCTACGAGGCCGATTACAATCTTGAAACTTCCTGATGTCTAATCACCTATTTTTATTTTCGGGGTCCGTGGGAAGTCAACATAGCATAAAGCTACGACCATACTGTCTTCAAAGCTTTTGGGTAGGTAGCACAGGCTTCAACTTTGGTGCAAAGAATAAGACATGCACCCAAACTCGGTTTTAGCGACACTTTCATTCTAGAGTTGACGCATTTGGATCTGTCTATAAGCATAAACGAAGATGAATTTGACCAACCCTTAAGACGAGCGCCACACACGGCGCAAATTTTGATAATGCTTCACAATAACGGTTCCTTTCATATTGTCTTAAGCCGACCATTTGATCTCGATGCATTCGAACGAAATGCTCGCGAGGATAAATCCCCTCGACATACGGTAACCACATTGCGTGATGCATTGGGGGCCACCGTGCATCAACCGGAAGGCCTATCAATCAACTTGGCCGATCAATTTCACGCAAAATTTCCTGGCGTCGGAACAGCTGCGCTATGGGCCTTGGGTAGGCAGGCCAACCATCTCTTCTCGCCCGAAGATATAGTTTATGCCGTGGGTGAGGATGGTGGCTTTCCAATTGCGTATTCGTTCCGTGGGAAATCCGAACGACCCCAAATAGCTGTTTACATGCATCATCCGGATAGTCCGCGTGTGCGCTTCATGCTAAACCAAGGGAGATTGCGCAGCAGCATCGATTGCTTCATCACCAATACTAGCTACAAAAGAGACATCCTTACGGGACAGTTGGGTATCCCCAAAGAGAAAGTGCACCTCACGGAAGAGCAAACCGATACGCATTTTTTTAGACCCATTCCGCCATCTACCACCCCTAAAAAGCGTCCGATTATAAGCAGTTGCGGACTAGAGCAACGGGATTATCGCACTCTAGCAGCGGCCGCCAGCGATATGGATGTTGACATTAGAATTTGCGCTGTTTCCCCAAATGCAACCATCAACAGCAGAACTTTCCCAGATGTCATGCCTGATAATATGCAGGCTAATCACTATGACTGGCAGGAATTGAGGCAGTTGTATAATGACTCTGACATTGTCGTACTTACTATGCACGACAATCACTATCAGGCTGGTCTAACAGCCCTGATGGAGGCTATGGCATGTAAGAGACCAGTTATTATGACCAAAACTAACGGGCTAGCCACCGAACTCGCCGAGGCAAACCTAATAACTCCGGTCCCCCCTGGGGATGTCGAAGCTGTCAGAAGCGCTATAAACTTTTTTCTGGAGAACCCAGCTAAAGCAGAAGCACAAGCAAAACGTGGTTACCAGCACGTCATTCAAAATCACTACGCGGAAAGATTGGTAGACCAACTTGAAGGACTTTTACGCGGGCTAAAAGATTAGTTTTTCCATCCCAAAGATTCAAGGCTCTATGTATCTGGTAAAACCCGCATGACTCATTTCTCAACGCTTCCCGACAAGCTAAAAGTTGTTGTTAGCATTATCAATTTCCGCACACCTGAGCTTACTATTCAATGCGCACAATCTGTTCTTGCAGACATAGAATTACCTATCAGCCAAATAGTGATCGTGGATAATTATTCCGACGATGGATCGGTAAATTTGCTGTCTGCTTGGATCAAAAGCCTGGAACCACTCACCCCAATAAAACTAATCGAGTCTGATACCAATTCAGGATTCTCCGCTGGGCATAATCAAGCAATACGATCTTATGACGCTGAATATTACCTTATTTTAAATTCTGATGCGGTCATCAGACCAGGTTTTTTCAAAGCTATGTCGACTGCGGTCAGCGTAAGTCCCGATGCTGGCTTTTTTGCTCCTCGGCTCGAGTTCGATGATGGGCGGCAGCAAACTAGCTGCTTTCGTTTTCACAGTCCCTTGAGTGAATTGATTAGGGGAGCCGCAAGCGGGCCCGTAACAAACCTCCTAAAAAATTACGATGTACCACTTTCAATGCCACCTGAACCAGACCAGGTTGATTGGGCCAGTTTTGCTTGTATTCTGGTTAATGGCAAAATGATCCACCAAATCGGCCTTATGGATGAAGGCTACTTCCTTTATTTTGAGGATGTTGCTTATTGCTGGAGCGGGCGGCAATCCGGGTGGCCCATTGTTCAAGTCCCGGATGCGACAGCGGTTCATTTCCGCGGTGGGAGCGGCCCCGTCAAAAAAAGACAAAATGAATACATGCGACTTCCCAGATACTATTACGCTTCACGTACAAGATATTTTCAGCAGACTTATGGCCCCTTGGGCCCTTTCTTAGCTAATTTATGCTGGATGTTAGGTCGTGTCATCGCGCACCTACGATGGTTGACAGGCAGGTCTGTTCCTAAGGCCAATCAATCAGAGGTGTTTGATATTTGGATCAATACCCTACCGACCATAATGAGTAGACATTTGAAGGCCACTAAAAAATGAGCTTGCCGGATTTTGTAATTATAGGGGCAATGAAGTGTGGGACGAGCACATTAGCCGTTCAACTCGCCCAGCAACCAGGCATCTATATGCCTACGACAGACGAATTGAACTTTTTTTCTGATGACCCATCCTATGCGAGGGGCCTAGATTGGTACGAAACGCTATTTTCTGGCGCCCAACCTGGCGACAAAAAGGGCGAAGGCAGCACCCATTATGCTAAGCTGCCAACTTATCCAAGCTGCATACCGCGGATGAACGAAGCCTTAGCAGATGTAAAAATAGTCTATATTATTCGCAACCCTATAACTCGATTGGTCTCGCACTACATACACGAATGGACTATGGGAGTAATGCGAGGAAATATCGAAGATGCTCTCATAAAACATCCAGAGTTAATCAGTTATAGCTGCTATGCTCAGCAAATCGCTCCTTACATCTCAACTTATGGAATTGACAACATCTACATAACTAATCTGGAGGCAATGTCAGAAGATCCTCAAAGCGTATTGGAAGAGATTTGCTTATTTCTCGGCACCCGCCAAAAACCAATTTGGAGACCAGAAACTTCTCACGAAAATGTATCAGCAGAACGATATAGACGCCTGCCTATGCATGAAATTTTAATTGACCACCCTATTGCGATTGCACTGCGTAAAACACTTATTCCCCAGTTTATTAGGCATAAGATAAAAGATGCTAGAAAGATGACCACTAGACCCACGATATCTGATTTAGTACAAAATGACCTAGAACAGCGTTTCTGCGAAGACTACAAAAAAATGTTAGAAATATTTCCAAAGTCAAAAAAATTAGCCACCAGCTATCCATTTTTTCGATGACCACCCAGACTCGTGTCTATTAAATGACATTCTTAATTAGATGGGATGGATTTACACAACTTGAGGTGCTTTACCGCGCTTTTTTCTACTCAACTAAAATATTCGAAATCAGGTTGAACCAGCTTTACTTTAAAATACGCATAGCATTGTATAAATAGTTGTTACACCCATGGGGTTGAAGGAAGCATTGTGCAGAAGGTGAGAGTAGCTGTTGTAGGGTTGGGGAAAATGGGATTGAGCCATTTTTCAATTTTGAATGCCCATCCCGATGTTGAAGCCTTTGCCTGCGACGGCGCGGGGTTTATGGTTGATGTGCTTGGTAAAAATATTTCTACGCCTATCTGGAAAAGCTATGATGAACTGCTGATGGAAACGGCTCTTGACGCTGTTATCATAGCAACTCCGTCACGTCTTCACACCCCGATGGTTGAGGCCGCGCTCAATAAGGGTTTGCATGTATTCTGCGAAAAGCCGTTCTGCTTGGATTGGGCTGATAGCCAGCGGTTGAGTGATCTGGCTGCTGAAAAAGGACTGGTAGCGCAGGTGGGTTATCACTACCGCTATGTTGGAGCCTTTCAAGAAATGCAGCGACTGATCGCTGCCGAAGCTATCGGGCGTATCACTCACGTACTCGCCGAAGCTTATGGTCCAGTGGTGCTGCGGTCCAAACGTGCAACTTGGCGCACGAAAAAGACGGAAGGAGGAGGGTGTCTCTACGATTATGCCGCCCATCCCATTAATTTGCTGAATTGGTTTTTTGGTATGCCAGATCAAGTGATGGGCTCGCATCTAGGGCAGATTTTCTCGGAGAGTACTGATGATGAGGTGTTCTCGACCCTACGATGGGGCGACGGACCTACAGCGCAGCTCTCTGTGAACTGGTCTGACGAAAGCCATCGCAAGATGTCGACCAAGATTAGCCTGATCGGCACTAATGGACGGCTTTATGCGGACCGTCAAGAATGCCAAGCTTATCTGCGCCAACCGATAGATGAACTAAAGGATTATGACGCAGGCTGGACGGTGAAATACACCACTGAACTGACGCAGGAGCAGTGGTTTTATCTACGTGGTGAGGAGTATTCGGCCCAGATCGACCGCTTCGTTCAAGCCATTAAGCAGGGCGCCAGTACTGCAGAGCAGAACAGCTTTACTACGGCTGTTGAAACTGACCGTACTATGGCAATGATCATCGAAAACGCCAAGACTGGTGTAACGGTAGGCACAAATCGCGCTCGAACTCCCGAGCTTGTACGTAAACGCCGATGGTTTGGGAAAAATTAGATTTGTTTGATCCACAGACTGTTTTTGAGGTTCGCATATAATGGATCGGTTGATTTTTGGCGACAACCAGTTCTTCGGTATAAATCATATGTCGGAAGAAAAAGCGCGCGCTCAGGCGATACGGTTCCAAACCACTGACGCGGTCATGGATGTGTTGGATACCGCTTATGATGTGGGTATCCAAACCTTTATGTGCACTACCCATGACCGAGTTTCAGACATAGCGAAACGAGTGAAGGATAGGCCCGACCGGTACAGTAACTTCACTTTTTATCCTTGCATGCCCTACGCCCATAAATATGCAAACGCGGTGACCGAACACGGCATGGTCGGTGCGCTACGAGAATTTATGCCAAAAGATGGACTAATGTCGGCAGCGCTGGCTGGTGGTAAAGCATTGGCGACTAAGGATGTCGATGGGATAGCCAAGGTCTTAATCGATATGGAAATGAAGATGTTTAGCGGTCTTCGCACGCCGGTTGTGTTCATTCAGAATGTGTTCACAGATCTGCTGCTTGGCATGGGGTTCACTCGAGCTTTCAAGCTGTTCGATGAATACATTCGTGAGAAGTACAAGGCAGAGCCAGCGTATATCACCATGAATCTTCCCATGCTTCTGAAAGCTCTCGAGGCAGAAGGGATCGAACGCCCCATCATCTGTTCCAATATCAACAAGATCGGCTTTCGTATGTCAGGAGGTTTTGATGCCTATCTAGATATGTTGGAATCAGGACGGGTGCGTGCAGTGGCAATGTCGGTTTATGCTTCGGGTGCAATTCCAGCTGATGAAGCAATCCACTGGTTGAGCGAATTGCCTGGGGTTGAAAGTCTGGTCTTTGGCGCTTCATCGCGCAGCAACATCCAAAGTACGAAATCGTTGGTCGATAAGTATTTTAGTTGATGTTGTTTGGAGCGTAGCATCTTAGAATAAGAAATGACGACTAGACTTTATCTATTGCCGAAAACAGTACACGCTTAGCATCTGACTGCAGCAATCTGCTATTCTGTCATCAAGAATAACAATGGTGGATGATCAAAAACGTAGTCTGACAGGGGGATGTACTTCACGCTGGAATACACAAGAAATTCTACGCTATTCAAATGGACCCCTTCCCCTAAAAACTTAAATTCAGAATAGTGGAATAGTTAATGAATATGGTTAAAACCGCTTCTCTACCACAAGGCAGTTCGACACTAAACACTGGCCGCAAAGTACCCATACTTAATGCTTGGGTCCATGATGTTGCTATGGATGATATAGTGGAGCATTTCCGCGAGGGGGTGATGCTGACGTTGCATGTAGACATGATCATGAAGCTACAGACAGACCGAGAGTTTTACGACTTGTTAGATCAGTTCGATCTAGTCACCTGCGATAGCCAGATTATGTATTTTGCCACCAAATGGCTTGGTGCTCCGGTGAGGGAGCGAGTTTCTGGCTCTGACTATTTCCCAAAATTCTATACTCGATATGCTAACGATCCCTCAGTGACTGTCTTCTTGTGTGGTGGTAAACCCGGTATCGCCGAGTTAGCTGCTAATAACATAAATTCCAAAATTGGTCGTAAGATGATTGTTGGGACCGATAGTCCAGCATTTGACTTCGACAAGAACCCGGCTGAGATTCAGCGTATGATTGCAGCAATTAATGACAGCGGTGCCACCGTGTGTCTTGTGGGATTAGCAGGAGCGCGGCAGGAAAAGTTCATCATGACATACAAAGATCAGATGCCGGGGGTAAAGCTATGGCTGCCACTTGGTGGCACAATTGACTATGAAAGCGGCACTTTTCAACGCCCACCAAACTGGATCACTGAATGGGGGTTCGAATGGCTCTACCGCCTGCTTAAAGAACCTCGTGCTCGATTTTATCGATACGTAGTGCACGAGCCACCGTTTCTTTGGGCGATTTTAAAGCAAAAGTTGGGATACTATACGGATCCTTTCACCTAAAATCGTCGTTTGATAGGTCGAAGATCAGTTCGATCTAGTCACCGGCGATAGCCAAATTATGTTCTTTATCATCAAATGGATTGGTACTCTGGTAAGAGAACAAATTTCTGATTCTGATCAATTTCCAAAATTCTATACTCACCATGCTAACGGTCCCTCAATTCATCAATTGGGGTCTGCAGCAGGCCTAAAACATAATACTCAAGGAATTTACCGAACAAAGAACAATAAATAAACTGACCGCGTGAACCATCAACGCAAACCCAAGGACTCTCCATGACACCGATAGGACTTGGGACTCGAGTCAAAATAGAGCAACATGAACCCACAAAATACTCCGCTTCAAATACTAAGGCGACCTAAGATGAGCACCTGAAGTAAATAAAGACCCGTCCCGATCTTTGTTTGCGATGTGAGATGGGAAAACGCATCATATCTGAATGGAATAAATATGGTAGTGACTAAAAAAATTACGTTCATTAGCCCTCCGCCCAGTCTCAGTGGCGGAATAAGGGTTATTGCAATTTATGCAGATTATTTGCTTTCCAAAGGGCATGATGTACTAGTTGTGGCCGGATGTTCGAAGCCTATTTCAGCAAAAAGAAAAGTTAAGGCCTTGTTGAGTGGGGAGCCTATACCTAAAGAAGTTTCATCATCTCATTATGATAATATGAATGCGCCGTTAAAGATTGTAAAAGATTCCGAAGTCATTTTGGCGAAGGACGTCCCAGACGCAGATATTGTCATTGCGACTTGGTGGGAAACAGCATTTATGGTAGCGGATTTTCCCGAGGAAAAAGGAAAAAAATTCTATTTTGTGCAAGGTTACGAGAAACATGATTTTTTACCTGCGCATATCAGCTCTGGAAGCTATCATTTGCCGTTAAGAAAAATCACCGTAAGCAGCTGGCTCTCAGATATAATGTCCGATTGCTACAACGACTCGAATGTTAGTATTGTTCCTAATAGCGTTGACCATAGTGTGTTCAATGCGCATGCGCGTTCAAAACAAAAGCAACCGACAATTGGATTTATGTATGGCACCACGCCAATAAAAGGTGTGGATATTACACTGAAGGCAATTGAAAAAGTTAAAAAATTGTTTCCAAATTTGCAGGTTATAGTGTTTTCTGCTGTTCCCATTCAAAAAGGATTAACTTTACCTCAAGGAACCAAGTTTTTCTTAAGACCAAAGCAAATGCATATAAAGGATATTTATGCAATGTGCGACGTGTTTGTAATGGGCAGTCGTTCCGAAGGTTTCGGTTTGCCTATCCTTGAGGCAATGGCTTGTCGTAGCCCAGTTGTCGCAACGCGGACAGGTTGTGCCCCAGATCTAATTGTTGATGGTGAAAATGGATATGTGGTGGATGTAGAGGATTACCGCTCAATGGCAAAATGCATTTGTAATATCCTTCGTCTTTCCGATATTGATTGGATGAAAATGTCCGATACTGCTTACAAAGCCGCCGCAAGCTATACTTGGGAGGAATCAGGAGAGTTATTCGAAAAAACAATACTATATAGTGTTTGAATTTAACTAGGCTCTAGGCCCAGTAAATCTGTTGCGACTATCTTGGTTGCATGATTCAAGCCCCTGAGTTTTGGAGGTGTATCATGAGCAATCTATTCTGGCTAACTACGAGCAGATTTAATGGGTCTAGAGCCTAAAACGGCTCTCTTATCGCGTTATTGTCAAGGACTTTAGGTTTGTTGTTCGCCGGGGCCTTGATTCACTATGAAATCAGGTGAACCTGCTTCATGATGGCGTCTGGGGCTAGAAGTCAGATCAGGCGTCGGTGAGATCGACCAAGCAAACGGTTTGCTTTTGGGGGACTGAGGTGTATCCCGTGTAAAGGTGGGAGGTAGGGCTGAATGAACAATATTAGACAAGCAGAGTTTGAAGTAAGAGATCGATGCATTACTTGCGACTCTCATAATGTCGTAAAGCTGTCGGAAGGGAAATTCACAGATAAGCCGCTTTTCGATTTTTTGTCAGACGATCCTTTTGGAGAAGATCCTATACCGCATCTGCAGGATGGTTCTTGGTGTTTCGTGCAGTGTAAGGATTGCGGGCAAAAATTTCACAAGAACGTACTCAACGAAGAGTGGAATAACATATATTATAGTCGATGGATATCAAGTGAAGCAATTGATGAGCATGCACGTAAATTAGGAAATTTTGGGTTTCAGTCCGATTTTGAAAAAGGTATACATGCAGTAGAAAGAATTCTTCAGATTGAACGCCTTACAAGGAATTTACGCAATGAAGATCCGATCAGAATATTAGATTTCGGTTGTGGGGAAGGAAGATTTCTTTCAACCGCGGCCAACTTTGGTTTTGAGTGTGTAGGTGTTGAGTTTTCCGCCGCACGCAATAAAACGAAGTTAATAGATTTTCTAGGTAACTTAAGTCAAGTGAAAGAAGAATATGCACATGGTTATTTTCATGCTGCTGTTCTGTTCGAAGTGCTAGAGCATTTATCGCACCCTCTAGAGATTCTTAGAGAAATCAGACAGTTTGTGAAAGTGGGTGGTATTCTAGTTCTAGAAACACCCAATTGCCCAGAAGTTAATGACATAAAAAACTTAGTTGATTACAGGCTTATTAACCCCCTTGGTCACATAAATGCCTTTACGCCTGAAACACAGGAAAAAATCGCGCAGGAAGCTGGGTTCAAGAGAGTTAGTACAACTACGGTTCAATGTACGGCTGACCCAGTGCGCGCGTATAAGCGGGAGGCTAGAAGACTGTTAAGACCATTCCTAAAAAGATATACGCAGCAATACTTTGTAGCTGTGTAAAATTACCTCTATACGGTAAATTAGATATGATATAGTGAGCAGCCTCATCTGACTGGTCCAGGTTGATTGTCAGTGCATCATCGGCCTGTGATCCATCGAGATGATGGTATCGGGCGCTGGCGGGCGATAGCCCAATCTCAGACGGTTCTTACAACAAACTGCGCGCAATTACCCAATCGAATGAATGCAGGGAGGCTATTCAAGACGAATAGAACGATCAGAGGTGCAACCGGCTTTGCCGCATTCTTTTCTGAAGTCTGAATGCGGCCCTATACTTGCTGTGTTTAGATGGCTAGTTCCGCAAACTGTTTGAACGGACAGAATCCGAGTCCTAACTGACCCTTTCGGATCATCTGCGCCACTTCAATCCCATCCAGCGTAGCGGAAGCAGATTCAAACGATTTGAAGCCGAGCATTGGTCGGATCCGGCGTTTGATAAGTCTGTGATCTTGCTCAATGATGTTGTTTAGGAATTTCCGCCTCACCATCTCATTTGGGATCGGGCAGCCAAAGCCTTTGAGCATTTTGTTTATGGCCTTGATGCCAGCGGTATTGGCACCGCTCTTGTCGATCACAATCTTCCTCGGCAATCCATTGATCTCCAACATCCTGGCGAAGAACTTGGTGGCAGCTGGTTTGTTTCTGCGCCGTGAAAGCATGAAATCAAGGATCTTGCCGTGTTTATCGACCGCTCGGTAGAGATAGACCCACGCACCTTTAACTTTGATGTAAGTTTCGTCCATTCTCCACGAACGATCACATGACCCTTTGCAGCGACGTGCTACCTCAGCGATTGCCCAGAATACCGTGTTACCCATCGGTTTAGCATGGTGTGGTCCACTGAAACACCGCGCTCGGCCATGATTTCTTCTAAGTCCCGGTATGACACGCCGTATCGGACACAGAAGAACACCGCGAACAGGATCACATCCTTCGGATATAGAGCGCCTTTGAAGGAAATCATGAACTGACTTTCGACTGATTTTACCGAAAGTCATTCACCCGCAGGATCCGACTTCGTCAATTTGCGGAACTGGCGGTATGAGCCACGGGTCGGTGTCAACTTTTCGATCAGTAAGAAAATTTGCAACAGGTCCATGTAATGCGCAAAATTGAAGCTTATTACTCACTACTTTCTTAGAATTATTTTTTGCTTATTATAACGATAAGTATCGCTTATCATGTATAATTGATTTTTGCGAAAAACCGGCGTAGAATGGCGCGATGACCGCCTTAGCGCCATACCTCCCCGCCCCCTCCCCTGCCCTCTCAGCAGAGGATCAGGAAGCACTCACTGATCTTTATGTGCGTGGCACGCCCGCCAATACGCTGCGGGCTTATGAGCGCGATCTGCTCTACATCACGGCTTGGAAGTCCGCGCGGTTCGATCTGGCGTTGCGGTGGCCCGAAACTGAAGCCACGGCGCTGGCCTTCATCCTCGATCATGCCCGCGATCTAAACGACGCCCCGCACGAGGACCGCGCGCGTCAGGCTGCGGAGGCACTGATCGCACAAAGGCTGCGCAAGTCCCTCGCCTGCCCGGCCCCGTCGACGCTGGACCGGCGCATCGCCTCGTGGCTGGCCTTTCACCGGATGAAGAACCTCGCCAGCCCGTTTGCCAGCCCTCAGGTGAAACAGGCCCGAGCCAAGGCCCGCCGCGCCGCTGCCCGGCCACCTGCCCCGAAATCTGCCCATCCGATCACCCGCCATGTGTTGGAGCAGCTGCTGGACACCTGTCGCGGCTCGCGCCGGGATTGCCGCGACCGGGCGCTCCTGATGCTGGGCTGGGCCAGCGGCGGGCGCCGGCGCTCTGAGATCACTGGGTTGATGCGCGAGGATGTCAGCCTCAAAGAGTTTGAAAAGACCGGCGTGGTCTGGATTTCCCTGCTGGAGACCAAGACCACAACTAAGGGCGAGACGCCCCGGCTGGTGCTCAAGGGCCGCGCGGCCCAGGCGCTAGTGCATTGGATCGAGGTGAGCGAGATCAAAGATGGCCCCCTCTTTCGCCCCGTCTCGAAAGCAGACCGGGTACTGAAACGCCGCCTCAGCCCGGACGCAATCGCGCAGATCGTCAAACATCGCCTTCGGTTGGCGGGGTTGCCCGAGGGCTTCGCCTCGCCCCACGGGCTGCGCTCAGGCTTTCTGACTCAGGCCGCGCTGGACGGTGCCCCGATCCAGGCCGCCATGCGCCTGTCTCTGCACCGCTCCCTGGCCCAGGCACAGAAATACTACGATGACGTCGATATTGCAGAGAATCCAGCCACAGATCTGTTGGGGTGAACGCGACGATAACCGCAAGCCACATTCATTTGGAAAGGCTGTTGCGATCTGAAATTGTCAAACTCGGCATTCTCGCTCCAGCGCGCCTCAGCCAGCTGGCGACGCACTCCATGATTTGTTTCGGACGCAGGAATGTAGAGTATGTGTTTCAGCTTTCCTCTAAGGCAACGCAACCGCAAGCCCTCGGAGCCAGGAACCAACTTTTAAGCCTGAATCGCACAGTGTTTCGCGCGCGAAACATCAATCGGCCTGAGATTTCAGCCACAGCTTCAGTCGATCTATGAATTTGGCATCTATGTCAGGGCCGCTCAACACCAGTTTCTGCCCCTGATCTGTCTGCTGAACTCGGATGCCACCCACTATCTCATCTGGCTCTGCACCGTTCTCCGCGACAGGCTTCCGAGGCGACTTATCACGCCCGTCTCTGACAATCAGATCAGCGAGCACCCTTGCTTCGGCATCCGCATTTTTGGGGGGATTATTTCTCAAACTCTGCGAAATACGATCACCCAGATTCAGATTTTCCTTGAGAGCTTTGGATAGGGCCAGTCCCAACCGTTCGGGTATTGCCGCAGCAAATCGCAGGTCTGCATCAAGCGCGTGGTAGATCACAATAAAAGACCCTATTTTTGATCTTTTGGCACGGCTGGCGGTCGAGAATAACCCGCGCAGAGCCGAGGCCTCGTCTGGATAAACCCCCTGCTCGGCCGCGCGCGCTGCGATCCGCGCCCGCTCGTAATAAGACAGCCCAACACGGATCTCGTTCTCCTCGACCATCGACAGATAGGCATCCGAGGCATTCTCGGGACGTCTGAGCAACGCCTGTACAGTCGCAAAACGCTCATCACCCGTTTCCGCATACAGCGCCTTTAGCGCGGTCAGGCGGCGCCAGCCAGAGATCAGGCCGAACCGGTCCTCGGCCAGCTTGACCACCTCGATCGGGGTTTGCTGGCCTCGGGCGCGCAAGCTTTCCACCAGTGCTGACATCTCATCCCCGTCCACCACGATCCGATCACGCACCAGATAGGTTTCCTCGATGGCGGTCAGCGGTATTTGCTGTATCAAACGTCCTTCAGCACGGGCCGTGCGGATCTCAGAGCTCAGGTCGTCCACGGCGGCCTGCAGTGCCGTGTCGCCAGCAACCTGCGCAATAGGCGGCGCAGAGAGCACTGGTGGGAACATGGATTTTGTCTCGAGTGTCGCGCCCGCTGCCTCTTCAGGCAGATAATTGGCACGGGCGGGGGTCAGCCGTTTGCGTTTTGCCATGTCAAATCCTCCTCATCTGCCCGTGATAGCCTCTGTTCTGCTCAATCCCGTTACTGCAACGTACGGTGCACCGCGTGGTTTGCAGAGCCACAGAAAGCGTTTCGCGCGCGAAACATCGGCCGGGCAGGGGGCTCATTCCGCCACCTCGGGCTGATTTGCGGCCTGCAACGCCAACTCCTCACGCCGCCAGACGCCCAGCACCAGCCGCTTGAAGGCAGCATAGGTCTCATCAAAGGTTTCTCGCCCGCGGGCATAGGTCTCGCGGTTGAAATCGCGGTAATCGGCCTCATAGATGCCGTTCACCTGCTCTCCGGCCTGACCGATCAGTGCGGTGAATTCCTGCCGGTGAGGCGACAGGGCGCTGCCCAGATAAGATTGCATCAACCCGGCCAGTTCCGCCTGTTGCGTGCCGTCATAGCGGGTGATGACCGTGCGCACCGCATCCCATTCAAACGCCATCTCATCGCGGCCAAGCGCGCGGGCGGCCATGTTTTCGCCCTCCTCGATCGATTGGAAGGTGGAATGCAGCATGTCGAAGAACCGCCCTGTGGAATCAAACTCCAGGAACGAGGCGCCCATAGGCACCAGCAGAATATCGGCCGCAGCCAAGCCGTTGATCGTCAGATAACCAAGCGCGGGAGGGGTATCGATGAAGATCAGATCATATTCATCCAGAATACCATCTGCCTCCAGTGTTTCGGTCAGTGCATCCCACAGTTTCCAACCCCGGGCTTGCATCCGCCAGACCGGGATCTGAAACTCAGCCCAATAGAGGTTCAACTGTGCCCCGATCAGATCGATATTGGGCCAGTGGGTTTTCTGGATTAGGCTGCTTGCGCGGGTGTCCAGCGCCTCCATCAGGGTATCATCGATAGGGTGGGGGGGCTCGCCCCGGTCCAGGCGCCCCTGATTTTCTCGGCGCAGGTATCCGGCATAGTGGCGGGCCAGTAGGGGAAACACAGTTTGCCATTCATCCGTGACCTTGCCGCCAAAGATAGACGTCATTGATCCCTGACTATCCAGATCGATTACCAGCACCTTGTAGCCGTCCAGGGCTGCCGACATGGCCAGGTGTGCGCAAGTCGAGGTCTTGCCGACGCCGCCTTTGAAATTGGCGACAGACACCAGCTTGGCGGGCAATCCTTCGGGTCGATAAGGGCGATACTCTTTGGCCTTTGATCCTTCTGACGCAAAATGAGTGCGGAGCCGCAGCACCTCATCCAGGGTAAACCATTTGGCTCCACCTTCAGATTCCGATCGGCCCTGTGGCAAATCCGGATTGGCCTTTAGGACTCGGCGAAAATGGGGTGCGGCAACCGGGATCAGATAGCGGGTGATTTCCCAAGTGGAAAATAAACGCAGTTGTCGCGCCTCTCCATCTTCGAGACCTCGGCTTGCAAGGTCTTCGCGCCCCTGAGTGCAGGCACTCGCAATAGCCGCAAAACTGGCTGTAGTAGAGGGGCTCCCCAGCTCTGCAAGAGCAGTGTCTGGATCAATGTTGAAATAGGGTGGAAGCCTGTCTTTCGAAGATATCGCCATGTGTCTTTTGCTCGATATGCTGTGTTTTCACGATTGTAACACAAAACATAGCATATGGAAGAACTACCGACATCAACCGATATTTTCTAAGCAAATCAAAGGACTGTATTTATGGAAAATGGCTGGTTTTGAAGAGGCCCAAATTTTTTTTAGTTAAAATATGGTTATTTATTAGTTACAGATCATAGGGCTTCTTCATAAAGCTTTGAAAAATAATATATTTATTGCTCCTCTTCGTGTCCAAGTGAATCTGATCCCACGATCAAGTGACTCTGATCCCACGTTAGACCGACTCTGATCCCACGATCGGGCGCTTTACCCGGCCTGTGGATAACTTTAGGGTAAGCGCCAATAAAACCACGAAAAAAGAATCGGGCAGGTCAGGGGCAGAGGTATGAGCTGGAGCACTTCAGTTCTGATTGATTTTTCATGAGTAGGAATGTGCCCGCTGGCGCAGGAGGGTTGATGCCGGACCGGTATCCGACCGCGGATTTTTTTGTCTGCGATATCTTCGATGCGCTGCCCAAAACGGACATGGGATCGATGGAGCATCCAATGTTCTCGCTCTCCACGCGCCCGGATCGACGCATCCTGAACTATGAGCATAACGGGGTGGAAATCACCGTCACGCCGTCTGTTCGGGGGCTGGCGACGATCCACGATAAGGATATCCTGATTTTCTGTATCAGCCAGCTGATGGCGGCGATCAACGCAGGCCGGGCGGTCAGTCGGGTCGTGCATCTGAAAGCGCATGATCTGCTGGTGGCGACCAACCGGGAAACCAGCGGTGACGGCTACAAACGGTTGCGCGAGGCGTTCGAGCGTCTCGCAGGTACGCGCATCACCACCAACATGGTGACCGGCGGGGTCGAGACAACCACAGGCTTCGGCCTGATCGAAAGCTGGGAGATCGTGCGCCACACGCGGGCAGGGCGGATGGTCAGTGTTTCGGTCAAGCTATCGGATTGGCTGTTCCGGGCGGTGCTGGCCAAATCGGTCCTGACACTCAGCCGCGATTACTTCCGCCTGCGCAAACCGCTGGAGCGGCGGATCTACGAACTGGCCCGCAAGCATTGCGGCCGCCAGCCCGAGTGGCGGGTGTCGGTTGAGACGTTGTTGAAGAAATCCGGATCAGCATCACCGCGCCGGGTGTTCCGTAAGATGGTGCGGGATATGATCGCCGCCGATCACTTGCCGGACTACCACCTCGAAGAAGAGCCCGGTGATATTATCCGTGTCAGTCGCCGCGATGTGCTGGTGGATGCCGCAAGCAAGCTGCACCTCAAACCCGAAACCCTGGAGCAAGCACGACGTCTTGCACCAGGCTGGGATATCTATGCTCTGGAAAGCGACTGGCAGGCTTGGTGGGTCAGCAGTGGCCGTAAACCGCTGAGAAGCCCGGATAAAGCGTTTTTGGGCTGGGTTAGAACGCGATCTGGGTGAGTATCTAAAAGTCTAGAACTTCAATCGTTACAGTTGCTTGAGAAAACAGACCATCGCCGTCTGTTACCCAATAGTCAAAGCTGTCGGTACCAGAAAAATCTGGATTTGGGCGATAAAGCAGTTGACCATCTTCCTGAAGATATACGTTCCCGTTGGGTGTTGTGGACAGGCCGTCCACGTAAAAAAGATCGTCTTCAGGGTGGGAATCGTTTGCTGTAACATCGATTAGAATATCTTGCCCAAACTGCGTAATAAACTGATCATCTTGAGCACTGGCCGCCACCCCGTCGAAAGAGATAATCCCGTTGTATTGGGCACCGCCCCAAAAATTAACAGAATAAGCGTTTTGAATTTGCTCATCAGTCATGTCCAGAGTGATAACGTGGCTAAACTTATGTAATTCCCCGGTGGCGCGATCGGAAATAAAATCTTCGATTAGAAGAATATTTTGACCGGACTCCGTTTTATAGTAGCCTTCATTGGCAATAAAGGGCGCTATATCGTGGTGCCAATTAAGCTCTTGAATATCACCCTCGAATTGGCGATCGCGGCTTCCTATAGAATCTGTCTTGATGCCATTAAAATATAGGGATTCACCTTCTGAAATGGTGGTGTCGCCCGTCATAATAAAGCTTATACGTCCCTCATTCAGTTGGTTCGAGGAGAGGATTGAGTGATGGTCTGAGTTGAAACCTATGAAATCTGTTTCGGTGTCATTTATTGACAGGTCTATAAAAATATTATCGTGATCTTTTCCATTAGATCCAAAGTGGAAGGGCTGCTCAAGGTTTATACCATCTTTGAAGCCACTAATGTCTAAATCATTTGCAACTATGTCGAAAGCATTCCCACCCAATTTAAAACCTGTCTGGACTCTGTTGAATGGCTCACTACTCTGTGTACCGATCAAATCCGCATTTAGGAATGTGTAGTGTGAAGTATATTGTACCTCGATCCCGTTGCTTGTTTCCCAATTTAGGAACCCATCAAAGATATTTCGTACATCATGGTTCTGGTGTGGGTTCGATTTTATAACCATTAGACCGACTTCGGTTCCAAAAGCTTCGTTGTCATGAAATCCCTGAACAACCGCAGAATCAGCGTCCATCGTCTGACTGCCATAAGCAATTTCTGATTGATCTAGGTTGTCACTAAGAGGATCTGTTTGTGCAGATCGATGCATCCAAACGTATCCGTGTGTAGTGTTTACAGCTACGTTTTCAGATGCTTCAACTAACCTGCCAGCAAAGAAGAAACCGTCTCCTGTGCGCCCATTATCGTGCCGAGCGACGTCGGTTAGCTCTTTTGCTGTCCAACTTCCCCAACCTATGCCCTCCGAATTGATCGCCATATTGCTTGACCATATTCCGGTTTCATCGCCATCTTCGGCCGCGAACGCTGCGCCAAAGACATCAAAGGCGACGTTATTGGTGAAATAGGCATGGCTTGAGTGGTGTACAAACCCCCAGCCGGGCGAACCACTGACCGTATTGCCAATAGCTATGGCGGGATCTTCCTGATTTTCGGTCCCGGTTTTGTGGAAGTGGAAAGAATAGCGTCCTTTGACGTTACTATCGGGCTCTATCGTGCCGAAAGCGCTGGCATCATCTGCAGGTGTCGACTTATCTGTCCGCCCCAGGTCATCAAAAGCAGCATAGCGTACATCCACATCATCCGAGTGCATGAACATCACGTGTCCCCGATGGTGCACCTCGGTTCCCTCGCCATCTTCGCTAGAGAATGTGATATTGCGAGACATATTCGCGACATAAGCAGACAAATCATCCCGGGGTGTATCGTGATCGTATTGCAGCGCGCGATCGAGGGTAATAGTGTTGCCGTCAATCGCAGTAATAACGACCTCTTCGTCTTCACTTTCGTGATGAATTACTGCGCGAACATCATTGTCCCAATACCAGCCCTGTTTATGGGTGCCGCTCAACACAATCGTATCGCCGATCTCCCAGCCTTCTGGGATTTCTGCCAGGCTGATTTGCGTGTCGCCAGCCATCGGCGCGTCAGAAACTTTGAGGAAGCTTGTTTTCTCGGCTCCGTGAATCTCCACCTCACCGTGTGAAAGAACACCGCGAGACAACAAAGACGGATCCCAGCTGGTATTTATGTCGCCGTTGTTGGCGATGACAATCTGTACGTCTACTCCGGCCTCAACCGGATTTTCTTCCGTGCCGATTTCCAACCGCCCTGTTGGGGAAACAACCATCGTGTCCAGCAAGATTTTGCTGTTCACGTCCGTGGCAAAAGCCAACTCTCCGTCCACACGAACCGAGAATAAGGATTCGTCGCTTTCTCCGTCATATAGAACCGAGATGCCTTCTGGAATCAGAACTTTGGCGCCCTCTTCCGGTATAATTCCGTTGTGCCACGTGGCTGGATCGAACCAATCGCCATCGCCAATTGCGACATGCGTAGCTTCGGCGCGCTCCACAAGATCCAGAAGCTGCATGTGTCCCATAGCCATGCCGGCATTGTCGCCATGGGCATGCGCGTCTGGCAGCGCCTTGACTGCTGCTACGTATGCGTCAACTTCGCTTGGATCCGTTGGCGGCGGGATGTATCCGTCACTGTGTCCACCATGACTGCCAGAGCCGCCGCCTGAACCATGGTCGCCGCTATCGTGCCCATCATGCCCGCCAGAATCCTGTCCGTCATCAGTATCATGACCGTCATGTCCACCGCTGTCACCGGTTCCCTGCCCGTCATCGGTGTCGTGGCCATCATGCCCATCGTCCCCATGGTCGGTATCTTGATCACCTGACGCACTATGACTCAGCGTATTGCCCGAAATAAGCTCACGCTGGCCGTTGCTGTCGGGGCCCTCCCATTCCAACTGCAGGGTCGAGGCCCCACCGGCTTCGAAATAACGCACTTCAATTTCATGGGGGCCTGCTGACAGGTCCAGCGTGATGCTCTGTTCTTCCGTGGCATGCAGCCCGTCATTGTCGATCACTGGCTGACCGTCAATGTAGAGCGCCGAGCCATCATCCGAGGTCAGAAACAGCGTATAGGTGCCACCCTCAGTGACATTCAGATTGCCCGTGTACTGAACTGCAAAGTTGTCTGACGGACCGCCCTCCCACAAAGACCCGCTGCTGCGGACGGTATTGAGTTCGGTCGCTGTGCCTGTTCCATACGGCGCGGCGTCAAAATCTATCTGGGACAGGCTAGAGATACCTGCCGCCAGAATAAAATATGCTCCGATCAGGCCTGGCATTTCTTCAGAATTGGATCCGTGGTCGCCGGTTCCATGTCCGTTATCTCCATCGGTATCCCCGGTGTCATGTCCACCATGGTCATCGCCGTCGCCGGTATCGGTTCCATGATCATCATGTCCGCCGTCATCAGTGTCATGCCCGCCGTGATCATCATCCATGTCGCCATGGCTGAACGCCTCGCCCGAGATGACCTCGCGCTGGCCGTTGCTGTCGGGGCCTTCCCATTCCAGCTGCAGTGTTGCCTCGCCGCCGCGCT
>NZ_JBQGAQ010000019.1:0-57426 GCF_056542905.1 Ruegeria sp. AA3
GCCTCAAACACGGCAAGGAGTGATGTAAGTGATTGTTTTTAAATGGAGGCGAGTACCGGAATCGAACCGGTGTACACGGATTTGCAATCCGGAAAATTTTGTTGATTTCAAAGGGAAAAATTGTAAACGGACTTGTTTCGTTCAGGGTCACTTTTCAATAGGTTACGAGGCCCAAGTAAACGGCTTTTCACCGGCTTTTCCTATGGTGAAAAGGCAAAGAAAAACCGCTGAGGGGGCGGCCACCCACCTCAACGGCATAGAAGATTATTTCCGTCCGAATACCTACGGCATTTCCGGTCTGACCTCAACCCAATTGGCGGTGAGATCATGAGCTGGCGCATCGCAAATGAATGCGCCGAGCGCCGCTTTGGCAGCGCCGCGCGCAAGCAAATCATCATGTTCCTGGCAGACAAGGCGAGCGATGATGGCTCGGGCATCTGGTGCTCCAAGGGGACCATCCAGCGTCATACAGAGCTCAGCGAAAGCACGGTGAAGCGCACCATTATCGACTTCCTGCGGGAAGGCATTCTGATCGAGATAGGGCGGCGGCACTGCAAGAACGGCTACACGGTCATTTACCGCATCGTATTGGGGCGCGTGGCCGCGCTCGAACCCACGGCCGAGCCCGACATCGACACGGGGGTCACTGTGAACCCCGTCCAGCCTGAACCCGGTACGGGGTCCACGGTGAACGGGGTACGGGGTTCACGGTGGACCCCAAACCATCCTAAAACCATCCATAAACCACCTACGCGCAGGCGCGAGGCGGCGGAGGAGGAGGTTGAAGATCTTGAATCTGAGAAGATCTTGGCGGCCTATCCCGAGGACAGAATCCGAGACCGGCGGACCAGTCTGCGCCTGATCGCAGCGGCTGTGAAAGACGCGGTAGAGCCCGATGACCTGCTTCAGGCGGTCAAAGCCTATGCGAAGGAAAGTGAGGGCTTTACGCGCAGCAAGGTCTGCTTCTCAGACAACTGGTTCAAGATGCGGCGTTGGGAAAAGGGGCTGGCTCAGATACAGGCGGACCGTGAGAAGGCGCGAGAGGCCAAAGCCAAAGGGCGCGCCAGCCTCGTCGAGTGGATCCACGAGCGCCATCCTCTATGCCGCCACATCACAAACCGGCAGATCGAGGACTTGATCGCGTCGAAGCTGGTGACGCCCGAACAGGTGCGCGCTGCGGGGTTGCAGGCGTGACTTTCGAGCGAAGGGAACGCAATCGTTTCGTTCGAGCAGACGCGTTGTATGTGTGCGGTGAGGCAACCAGGCCATGTTTCGTAATGGCAACCTTAATGCTCCCAATGTTATGATGAGATAACATAAGCTGTGGTGCGAGCAGGGCGTTGGATCGTCAGGTTGAGTGGCGAAAATTGACATTAATGTTTTCTCAGGGTAACATATGGCGTCTTAGTGTCGCTTGGAGATATTATTATGGCTGTTCCGATCAAAATGCCCAGAGCGGCACGTAAAGAGCTCGTGACACTTGGGGAAAACATTCGTGTTGCGCGACTGCGCCGCAAGCTGACCGCTGAGATTGTTGCGCAGCGCGCTGGCACAACGCGGCAGACCATTGCCAAGATCGAAAGCGGGAACCCTGCAGTCAAGATCGGCACTTATGTGGCAGTACTGCAGGCGCTCGGCCTCTTGAAAGGTTGGGGGGATATCGACGATCCGGTTGGCGAGCAGATGGCCCTGGATGACCTCCCGCAGCGCGCGAGACTGAAAAATGGTTGAGGTCTGGATCGACTGGAAGGGGTTGAAACGGGTTGGCACGCTTCACCGCACAGCGGGGCGAGGCCGAGAGCGGGTATCCTTTACCTATCATGACGACTGGCTAGCCGACGAAAATGCCTTCGGGCTTTCGCCAAACATGCCTCTCGTTAAAGGGCAATTCGTGCCGGAAGCTGGGCAGGATATGCTTGCACCGCTTGGGGATTCTGCCCCTGATACCTGGGGTAGAACGGTCATGCGGCGCTATGAGGGGCGCATGGCAGAGGCCGAGGGACGACGTCCGAGAGTGCTGCAAGAAACCGACTACCTGCTTGGGGTGAATGACGAAACCCGTTTGGGTGCGCTGCGCTTCAGGGTTGATGGCGAGTTCCAAGCGCGCGAAGGCATTGGCGTGCCTGCCCTCGTGAGCCTCGGGGATTTGCTTCATGCGTCTCAGCGCGTTCTGCGCGGCGAAGAGACCACTGAGGACCTGAAAATGCTGTTTGCTCCGGGCAGTTCTCTGGGCGGCGCGCGGCCAAAGGCCAGCATCCTCGATCAACACGGCCGTCTTTCTGTCGCCAAGTTCCCAAAGGAGACGGACACCTATTGCGTGGAACGCTGGGAAGCCATTGCATTGGAGCTCGCAAGACGCGCCGGAATCACGGTTTCTGATCACACGCTTGAAATGGCTGGCGATAAGCCTGTTTTCTTGTCCCATCGGTTTGACCGGAACGACGACGGCAGGATCCCGTTCATCTCAGCCATGGCGATGCTGGGCGGCAAAGACGGCGAAAGCTACAGCTATTTGGATCTGGCAGACATTATCACCTCAGAAAGCGTCACACCCGATCAAGACCGCGAAGAGCTGTACCGGCGGGTCGCCTTCTCCATTCTCGTGACGAACCTCGATGATCATATGCGCAATCATGGATTTCTGCGTGGGCGGGGCGGATGGCACCTCTCACCAGCCTACGACATCAACCCCGTGCCGAACCAGCCGCGTGTGCTAAAGAGCTATGTCGACGATGACAACCCGGATGCCAGTATCGCCCTGCACCGCGCGCAACATGACTCCTATCTTCTCGAACGCGGCGAGGCAGATCGCATCATTGCCGAGGTGGCCGAAGCGACTATTGCTTGGCGTGATGTTGCCCGTGCCTTGGGGGCTCCGGAGCGAGAGATCAGGGAGATGGCAACAGCCTTCGAGCACGAGGAAGCGGATCTGGCGCGCGCGTGAACTGGGGCCGCTGTTGAATTGGATTGATCGAAAGCCGTTTGGCTGCAGCGAGATTTTGAGGTCCTTGGCCATTCTGATGCGTTACGACGTGGCAGTCGATTTTGGAGTGCAGAACTCAGATCCTCAACGCCGTGTTTCTGATTGCTGAACATAAGCGGGCAGCCGTAGCAGACGCGGTGCAAGCCCCGCTTCAACAAGAAAATTCCCCTGCGCCAGCGCATTCCTCGCGAGACAAGTTTCTCGCTGACAGCCCCTTGATGCCAGCTTTGGTCATGTTCATCGAAACACTCAAAGTGAGGATCAAAAGATGGCTACTCAAACTCTGAAACTGAACGTCAAATCCGGCGAAAAAGACGGCAAGAACTTCTGGGATCGCTGCGGCGTCCTCTTCGTCAACACCGACGACAGCGGCAAAATCACGTCGATCAACGTCAAACACAGCATGTTCCCCGATGTCGAAATGGTCGCCTTCCCTCGCCGCGATGAAGACCCGGTGACCGAATGACTTCAGCACCAGGGCGGGTTCTCCGCCCTGGAACGCAGCCCTGGAGCTGCTTCACGCTGAACTCGACGGCCTCTAGGAAGCCAAGCTTGCCGCTTCTCCTCCTTTCAACTAGTTTCAACCCATATCCCTCAGAGAGGACATTTTCGAGATGCCCAACGAAGACATTTTGACCGTGAAAGAGCTCGCTGAGTATCTCAAGATCGCTGAGAAAACGGCATATCGGTTCGCATCTGAGGGCAAGGTTCCCGGGTTCAAGGTGGGAAGCGCGTGGCGATTTCGCAAAAGCGAGATCGACCGCTGGATTACCGAGCAGGAACAAAAACAAGAAGGGGAGCAAAAATGACCGGGCAACAACAGGCTGAGGCATTGCGCAGAGAAATCTGGAGTATCGCAAACCGTGTACGTGGTGCTGTCGACGGCTGGGACTTCAAGCAATTTGTCCTGGGCGCTTTGTTCTATCGCTTCATCAGCGAAAACTTCACCAACTACATCGAAGGTGGGGACGACAGCATCAACTATGCGGGCATGTCCGACGCAGACATCCCCGATGAAGCCAAAGTCGACGCAGTCAAAACCAAGGGCTACTTCATCTACCCCAGCCAACTCTTTCAAAACGTGGTGAAAACCGCGAGCAAGAACGATAGCCTGAACACCGACCTGGCGGAGATTTTTTCGGCGATCGAGGCTTCTGCAAGTGGCTACCCGTCCGAGCAGGATATCAATGGTCTCTTCGCCGATTTCGACACCACCAGTAACCGCCTGGGCAGCACGGTCAAACAGAAGAACGAAAGGCTGGCTGAGGTCCTCAAAGGTGTGGCAGGCTTGCCGCTGAAATTCGAAGACAACAAGAACGACCTGTTCGGCGACGCCTATGAGTTCTTGATCTCGAACTACGCCGCCAACGCGGGCAAATCTGGCGGCGAGTTCTTCACGCCGACCCATGTGTCCAAACTCATCGCCAAACTCGCCATGCACAAGCAGACCAGCGTCAACAAGATCTATGATCCGGCGGCGGGGTCTGGCTCGCTGCTTTTGCAGGCCAAGGAAGAGTTTGAGAAACACATCATCGAAGACGGCTTCTTCGGGCAGGAAATCAACTACACCACCTACAACCTCGCGCGCATGAACATGTTCCTGCACAACATCAACTACGACAAGTTCAACATCCAGTACGGCAACACGCTGGAGGACCCGCACTTCCAGGACGACAAGCCCTTTGACGCCATCGTGTCGAACCCACCGTATTCGGTGAAATGGAAAGGCGCGGATGACCCGACGCTGATCAACGATGACCGCTTTGCCCCGGCAGGCGTGCTGGCCCCGAAGTCGAAGGCCGACTTTGCCTTTGTCCTTCATGCGCTGCACTACTTGTCGGCCAAGGGCCGGGCTGCGATCGTGTGCTTCCCTGGTATCTTTTACCGTGGCGGGGCAGAGCAGAAGATCCGCAAGTATCTCGTCGACAACAACTACATTGAAACGGTGATTGCCCTCGCGCCGAACCTGTTTTTCGGCACGACTATTGCAGTGAACATTCTCGTGTTGGCCAAGAACAAGACCGACACGGCTGTCCAGTTCATCGATGCGACAGGTGATGAGTTCTTCCGCAAAGGCGTGAACATAAACATTATGGAAGACCGACACATTGCCGAGATCATGAGGATGTTCGACAGCAAAGAGCACGTGGCTCACGTGGCCGAAACCGTCCCTCACGCCACGATTGTCGAGAAAGACTACAACCTGTCCGTCAGTGCTTACGTTGAGCCTAGGGATACCCGCGAGGTAGTCGAAATTGCCAAGCTTGATGCCGAACTGGAAGCCACCGTCGCGAAGATCGACCAGCTGCGTGAAGACATCGATGCCATTGTCGAGGGGGTTGAGCAATATCGCGAGCGGTTATTGAACTATGAAGGCAAAAACATCGAGCACTTACCGATGGGTGATGAGCGGGTGGGAACCTTTACGCGTGGCGGTGGGCTTCAAAAGAAAGACTTCGTGGAGTCTGGAGTAGGTTGTATTCACTACGGCCAGATTTACACCCACTACGGGACTTATGCCCGCACAACCAAAAGTTTTGTTTCAGAGGAGTTTGCCAAAAAAGCTCGTATGGCAAAGCCGGGCGACTTGGTGATCGCCACCACGAGCGAGAACGATGACGATGTCTGCAAAGCTGTCGCTTGGCTTGGTGATGACGATATCGCAGTCAGCAGTGACGCATGCTTCTATTCGCACAAATTAAACCCAATGTTTGTTGCCTATTTCTTCCAAACTGAGCAGTTTCAAAGGCAAAAAAGAGTTCATATTACAGGTGCAAAAGTCAGGCGCGTCAACGCCGATAGTCTGGCCAAGATCTTGATCCCTGTTCCCTCTCCCGAAGAGCAAGAGCACGTCGTCAACATCCTCGAAAGGTTCGAGGCGTTAACCACATCTCTTGGCGAGGGTCTGCCGCGAGAAATTAAATTGCGTCAGCAGCAATATGGATACTACCGCGACCTACTCTTGAGCTTTCCCAAATCTGACGGAGCTGAGTAGATGGAAGAGCAGAACGAAATTCCAGATCCACCAGAAGACAAACTAAAAGAAGTAGCTCAAAGCCTCGTCGATGCTGACAAGAAGGTGCAGCTTGTCTACGCCTTCAATGGCACCGGGAAGACCCGGTTGTCTCGTGCTGTCAAAGAGCACCCCTCTCTGGATTCTGAACAAGAAGAAGAGCTGGAGCTGACACAGCGCAAGTTCCTTTACTACAGCGCATTTACTGAGGACCTATTCGTCTGGGATAACGATACTGAAAATGATGAAGTCCGAAAAATTGACATTCAGCCCAATATTTTCACCGATTGGATTTTGAAATCTCAGGGTGATGAAAGGATCATCAAACACTTCCAGCGCTACACAGATGAACGGTTAACACCGGAATTTCCGCCAAAGACCGAGCAAATCACCAACAGCGAAGGCAGGCGGGAAAACATAACCACCTACCCAGAGGTCCACTTCTCGTTCAGGGGTGGCAGTGAACTCAAGCCCAATATCAAGATTTCAAAGGGTGAAGAGAGTAATTTTGTTTGGAGTGTCTTCCTGTCATTGCTGGAAGAAGCGGTTGAAATCCTGTTGGATGATCAAGACGAGAGTGACCGTTTCAAGGAGCTTGAGTATGTCTTCATTGACGACCCGGTCAGCTCGCTAGATGAAAATCACCTGATCGAGCTGGCCGTGGATTTGGCGACTTTGATCAAATCAGCAAAAGATACCGGCCTGAAATTCATCATCACCACCCATAACCCGCTATTTTACAACGTTTTGCACAACGAACTTTGCAATGACGACACTAGGTTGAGATGGCGGAACGCGCGAGCAAAAGCAGAAGCGTACTTATTGCAGAAGTATGAAGATGGGAGCTTTGACCTTTCGTCTCAAAACGATCGCCCATTCTCCTATCACTTGCACCTGCTATCAGAGGTGCAATCTGCCATCGGAAGCGGGAGCGTAAAGAAGTATCACTTCGGGTTCCTGCGAAATGTCTTGGAAAAGACAGCAACTTTCCTGGGGCATAAAAAATGGGAGCAATTGCTGCCGGTAACCACTGAGGGAAGGGTTAGTTCGCTGGCGTGGCGGCATTTGAACTTGGCCAGTCATTCCGCCCATAGCGGCGAAGAAACCGGTGAACTGAGCGCAACAGACCGAGACGAACTCAACAACATTGTCCAGCATATAATTGATCAGCACAAATTTAGGGATCTACGCCCCGATGACCAGTAAAACGACACCCATTGCAGAGACGCCCAATTACATCGTCCTCGACAAGTACACCAAGGAGTGGGACGCCGCCGATCGCTACCAGAGCGAAGACGATTTGGAGCGCGAATTGGTGCAGGATCTGGTCAATCAGGGCTATGAGTTCCAGCCTGCTCTGACGACTCCAGATGCCATGCTTGCCAATGTGCAGGTGCAGCTGGAACAGCTGAACAACGTCACGTTTTCAGATGATGAATGGAAGCGTTTTGTCGAGACCTACCTCGACAAGCCGAGCGACAGCATCGTCGACAAAACCCGTAAGATCCACGACGACTACATCCACGATTTTGTCTTTGACGACGACCGTGTCCAAAACATCTACCTCGTCGACAAGAAGAACATGGCCCGCAACAAGCTGCAGGTGATCAAGCAGTTTGAGCAAGTCGGCACACACGCCAATCGCTATGACGTGACGATCCTGGTCAACGGTTTGCCATTGGTGCAGATCGAGCTGAAAAAGCGCGGCGTTGCGATCCGCGAGGCGTTCAATCAGATTCACCGCTACAGCAAAGAGAGCTTCAATAGCGAGCATTCCCTGTTCAAGTTTCTGCAGCTCTTCGTGATCTCGAATGGCACCGACACCCGGTATTTCGCCAATACGACCAAGCGCAACAAGAATAGCTTCGACTTCACTATGAACTGGGCGAAAGCTGACAACGAGCTGATCAAAGATCTCAAGGACTTCACCGCGACCTTCCTTCAGAAGCGTACGCTGCTGAACGTTCTGTTGCAGTATTCTGTTTTCGATGTCAGCGACACTTTGCTGATCATGCGGCCTTACCAGATTGCGGCGACTGAACGCATCCTTTGGAAGATCAAAAGCTCATATGAAGCCAAAAACTGGAGGAAGCCTGAGGGCGGTGGTTTCATCTGGCACACCACAGGTTCCGGCAAAACGTTGACCAGTTTCAAGGCGGCACGGTTGGCAACCGAGCTGGATTTCATCGACAAAGTCTTCTTCGTCGTGGACCGTAAGGACCTCGACTACCAGACCATGAAGGAATACCAGAGGTTTTCCCCTGACAGTGTCAACGGTTCCGACAGCACGGCCGGGTTGAAGCGCAACTTAGGCAAGGACGATAACAAAATCATCGTCACGACGATCCAAAAGCTGAACAACCTGATGAAGTCAGAGGGTGACCTGCCGGTATATGACCAGCAGGTGGTCTTCATTTTCGATGAGTGTCATCGCAGCCAGTTTGGCGAGGCGCAGAAGAATCTGAAGAAGAAGTTCAAACGGTTTTACCAGTTTGGCTTTACCGGAACGCCGATCTTTCCTGAGAATGCGCTAGGGGCTGAAACGACCGCGGGGGTGTTTGGGCGCGAGCTGCATTCTTATGTGATCACCGATGCTATTCGCGACGAAAAGGTTCTGAAGTTCAAGGTCGACTACAATGATGTGCGTCCCCGGTTCAAAGCCATCGAGACTGAGCAAGACGAAAAGAAGCTCAGCGCTGCTGAAAACAAGCAAGCGCTACTTCATCCAGAACGTATTCGGGAAGTCTCTCAGTATATTCTGAACAACTTCCGTCAAAAAACCCACCGGATGCAAGCGGGTAGCAGTGGGTTCAATGCCATGTTTGCTGTCAGCAGTGTGGATGCCGCGAAGCTCTACTATGAAACCTTGAACGATCTGCAGGGGGGCAGTGAAAAGCCGCTGAAGATCGCCACGATCTTCTCGTTTGCGGCCAACGAACAGCAAGATGCGATCGGTGACATTCAAGACGAGAGCTTCGATGTGTCAGCGATGAATAGCAGCGCCAAGGAGTTCCTGAGTGCCGCAGTCAAAGATTACAATTCCTTTTTCAAAACGAACTTTGGTGTCGATAGCAATGGCTTTCAAAACTACTACCGCGATCTTGCCAGCCGGGTTCGCTCGAAAGAAATCGACTTACTGATTGTCGTCGGCATGTTCCTTACAGGCTTTGACGCGCCAACGCTAAACACCTTGTTTGTCGACAAAAACCTTCGCTTCCATGGCTTGATGCAGGCGTTTTCCAGAACCAACCGGATTTACGATGCGACCAAGACCTTCGGCAATATCGTGGCGTTCAGGGACCTTGAGCAAGCGACCGTTGATGCGATCACGCTGTTCGGTGACAAGAACACAAAGAACGTCGTGCTTGAGAAGAGCTACGACGAGTACATGAATGGTTTCGTTGATCAGGAAACCGGCGCGGCGCGACGCGGGTTCATTGATGTTGTGAAGGAGTTGACCGAGCGCTTTCCAAAGCCAGACGAGATTGTCAAAGAAGTAGATAAAAAGGAGTTTGCGAAGCTCTTTGGTGAGTATCTGAGAGTTGAGAATGTGCTCAGAAATTACGACGAGTTTTCAGCATTGAAAGCCTACCAGGGCCTAGATTTAGCAGATGCCGCTGCCGTTGAGGAGTTCAAGCAAAAGCACTATTTGCGCGACGAGGACCTACGCGACCTGGAGGCAATAGAACTGCCTTCAGACCGAGCAGTTCAAGACTACAGATCAACATACAACGACATTCGCGATTGGCTGCGCCGGGAAAAGTCTTCGGCGGAGCAAGAACAAAGCAACATCGAGTGGGATGATGTCGTTTTCGAAGTGGACCTTCTGAAATCGCAGGAAATCAACCTCGACTACATCCTCGAGCTCATCTTTGAGAAAAACAAAAAAGTGAAGAGCAAAGGGGATCTGATTGAGGATGCTCGCCGCGTCATTCGCGGTAGCCTTGGAAATCGAGCCAAAGAGAGCCTGATTGTGGACTTTATCAACCAGACTGATCTTGATCAGATTGATGATAAGGCAGGCGTGATCGATGCATTTTTCTCTTTTGCTCAGGCAGAGCAGCGCAAAGAGGTAGAAGAGCTTATCAGATCGGAAGATCTAAATTCTGATGCAGCAAGGCGCTATATTTCTGCTTCCATAAAACGCGAATTTGCAAGTGAAAACGGTGCTGACCTCAATGCCATACTCCCCAAAATGAGCCCGCTAAATCCGCAGTTTCGGACCAAGAAGACGACGGTCTTCGAGAAGATTGCAGCTTTTGTCGAAAAATTCAAAGGTGTTGGTGGGCAGGTCTAACCAAGACGTTGGGGTGCTCTACGATGGCTGTTTTGCTTCTGCTTGTTGCCAGTCGTGATACGTCTGCTTCGATCCCTTGACCTTCCACTCCAGGCGTCCGTTGCTGTTTCGGTCCAGGACGACAGCAGCGGCGGCTGAAGGACTGTTGAATGACCAAGGTTTCGTGAAGCGGAGTTTTTGATTGCCGTCGGCGACCAGAGTGCCGTCGGATATGAGCTTTTCCTTCAAGCTGCCATAGCTTTGTTGGACATAGCCGGTCTCGGTGAGCGCCTCAGACCCTTCCAGTATAACAAATTCACCATCTTCCTCGACAGCGGTCGCTTTGACACCGCTCTTGTGGCGGATCTCAAACTGCACTTCACCTGCGGTTCGTTCGTCGACTGGCTTCGCTGTCTGTGTCACCGCGCGCGGTTGTGGCTTGAGCATATCCAGGCCGATTACGGGCAGGATGATCCGCAGGTTCGATAGAAACTGCTCCATATTGGCTACGTCGGCCTCGGGCAATCGCCGCCTGCTGGTGTCCGGCTGCGTGCCATTGTCCAACGTGACGCGGCCTGCTTGGGCCGCTTGTTCAATGAGCCGCGCCTCCAGGTATTCCGCGTGCCCTTTGGAAAGGTCATCGTCACTTGTCGTGATGGTGATAGCCGTTTCCCAGAAATCTCTTTTGATCGCGCTTTGCTTGATCCTCTCAGCTACGGAATTTCCGGAGCCAATATAGGTGCGGGTTGCACCGGCTTTTTCGGGATCAGGACCCGATAGGATATAGATACCGGTCCTATCAACTTCTTCACGAGTGGTCAGGTCGCCGAAAGCTGAAGCGCCGCTTACAAAAAGCAAACCTGTCCAACCATGGATTGTCGCTTTTCGCAGCCCAGTTGGCTTTCCGTCGACGAGAAAAAGCTGGATTGTTCGACCGAATGAACCCTCTGCTTGCACGATTTTTCCCCTGAAAACATGATTCTAATAATTTCTTGTACAGCACACTTTAACCACGAAATTACATGATTGTCGTCCCGTCGGGACGGCTTTTGCAAACGGACTGCACCGGAGCTCAACGGGCTGTTGGCCCGCTCACCCCGATCCAGACATCATTCATTTTGTTTGGTCCGCCCAACATCCCTGACCGTGGCGGTCAACCTTAGTCCATCCCCAAAATCAGCCACCAATTTCCCCTGTCTCGCAGGCGAGCCATTCCTCGCGCGGCAAATTGGCGTCTGATTTTGGCGCAGACATTTTCTTCGCAAATGTGGCCGATTGACAGCCCCGTTCAGGGCCGTGGGTCGGGCTTTGCCCTCTCCCACTCTGTTCCGCCGAATACATGCGTATTCGGTCAGATCAGGTGGCCGAGGCGCAGCCCATCGGCGGAAGGGGGCGCGAAGCCTCACCCGCGTCACTTTGATCGAGGAGGCCACAAATGGCACCGAAGTTTGATGTTTATGCCCATGTCACCGACACTATTATTGCAGAGATCGAGACGGGCACGCCGCCATGGCGCAAGCCGTGGACCGGGAGTGCGTCCTGCATTGCCCTGCCGACGCGGCACAACGGCGAGGAGTATCGCGGGATTAACATCCTGATGCTCTGGGTCATGGCGGCCAAGCATGGTTATGCGTCCAGCCGCTGGATGACCTACAAGCAGGCCCAAGAGCTGGGCGGCCAAGTCCGCAAAGGCGAAACGTCGTCGACCGTGGTCAAATACGGGACGTTCACCCGAGAAAACGAACTGGGCATTGAGGAAGAACTGCCCTATGCGCGAGCATACCGCGTCTTCAACGCGGATCAGATTGAAGGTTTGCCGGAGGAGTACTACATCCGTCCCGAGGCCCCGTGCGATCTTGGCACTGAGGTTGATCCCGAGCTTGAGGCGTTTTTTGCTCGCACGGGTGCGGAGATCGTGACCACCGATGAGCCGCGAGTCTATTACAGCCCGGCCAAGGATCACATCCATATGCCGCCCGTGGCGACCTTCCTTAGTGCGAAAGGGTATTTCGCGACCCTTGCCCATGAATCAATCCACTGGACCGGTAGCGAAAAGCGGCTTGAGCGGATCAAGAAATTTGCGAACCGCGAGGCCTATGCCTTTGAAGAGCTGGTGGCCGAAATCGGCGCTTGTTTCCTTGGGGCTCAGATTGGTGTCGCGCCGGAATTCGACCAAAGCGCCGCCTATGTTGAAGGGTGGATAAAAGCGCTCAAGGAGGACAAGCGGGCGATTTTCCGCGCGGCGTCCGAGGCCCAGAAAGCCGCCGATTTTGTCCTAGCATCCGCAGGTCAATCGAAAGCGGCTGCAGCATGAGCGGCCCCGCAATCTTACCCCCGATGACGTGCCGCAAATGCGGCGCGTCAAATCCGGTGATCTTTCTTGCGCCGGTCATCGTGAAAGGCAGTTGCTCCTGTATGTGCTTGGATTGCGCCGAGGCCCGTTCGTGGCTCGATCCGGACGGCAACTTGAAGTCTGGTATTGAGCTTTGAGCACCTGCGCCCCGCCTCATGTGGCGGGGCGCAGGCACTTTCAACGAGATGCAAAATTGTGGCCCGTGCTGCTGCGCACGGGCCGCTCTGAGAAACGGACTGTGTGGAGGATCGACCGGCTTTCAGCCCGCTCACCTCCTTCAGGCTTCTTTCAATTTGATTAGTCCGCCCAACATCCCTGTCGCGCCCCGTCAATGGGCAAGCGCCGCGCGGGCGCGTCGTCAAAGCCTGCAACCCGTGTCCTCGCGCGAAGGCGCGCTGCGGGCCGCACCAGTTGCTGGCGTTGACCCATTGACTGGCCTCTCCTGGGCCGTGGGTCGGGCTGTGCCCCCACCCACTCTGTTCCGCCGAATACATGCGTATTCGGTCAGATCAGATTGGCCGGTGTGCAGCCCATCGGCGGAAGGGGAGCCAAGCCCCAACCGCAGCAGCCAAGAGGAGGCCACAAATGGCTCACAAATATCAGCCCCCGAAATTCTGGACCTGCGACTGTGATCGCGACCGGTGGTCACATCATCGACGGGCTCTATAGCACCTGCGTCTATTGCGGGAAGCATCGGCACGAGCTGAGAGAGATCGTTGTTCCGTCAGGTTTGGGCGGCGTGTTCTGTGTCGAGATCCTCAGCGTCGAGGATGATTGCGCCAAGGTGAAGGTGGCCAAAAGCTCGAACGGCTTTGACGCGCTACCGCCCTTCACGGTGCCGTTCAAAGACATCGCCCCGCGTTGGAAGCACAAGGCGGGAGAAATCCGATGATCCCTGACTATCACAGCGATGATTTTGCGACGGCGCGTCTGGACGGTACCGTCAGCTTGCGAAGCGCCGCCCGCGAGGCCCGCGCCACGCTTTACGCGGTGTTGAACCGGCTGGAACTGAATGATCTGGAAGGTGAAGAGCAGCCCTATATCGACGATTGTCTTGGGGCTCTCGCAATCCTTGAGGAGGCGTTGCGATGACCTTGGAAGACATCAAAGCAGCAATGGACGCGGGCAACCGCGTTCATTGGGTCAACAGCGGGTATGTCGTGACGCGTGATCGCCTCGGGCAGTATCTCATCACCTTCACGCGGAACGGGTCGGCTATCGGCTTGACCAGTCGGGATGGCACCCGCCTGAACGGCGAGCCTGACGAATTTTTCAACGGGGAAAGTGCAAAGGTTTGGCATGGAGTATTCTGACATCAGGCAGGCGGCCCGAGAGGGCCGCGCCAGCGTGCATCTTCACGGGTTCTGCAATCTGCCTGATGGCGGGCAGGAGTATTGTGATGATCCAGAACTGATTGATGGCTGGGCAATCTATGTCCGAGTTGAGACCCCGGACGACCCGCAACAGCCCTTTGATCTGCAAGAGTTGCCCGATCATCAAACCTATGCCAGCGCTGAAGGCGCGGCCCGCGCAATAGCGTTGCAATTGCTTGGCGATGCTGAGGCATGGAACCACGATTAGTGGTGCCATGCCTTGCGCATGGGGCCGGGCTTTGCCCGGCGGTCGCAGCCGATGGCTGCTCCAAACGGAATACAGGCAGTTGATGCAATATTATAATATTGATTCAATTATGGCGAAGTGCCATAACAGGGCTGCCTGTATGATGCTGGCAAGAAATAGGGGTGATTACTTCACATGGCCCGACAGCGCGCACCACGGCACAAGCGACTGACGCAAAACCAGCGTTTTGCCATCGTGCGCAAGCGTGCCGAAGGGGTGTCGATCGAGGATCTGGCCCGTGAATTCGGCGTCACGACCCGCAGCATCTTCTACACGTTGAAGGGCGATCAAAGCCGCAAGCTTGATGCGCGCGTGCGCTCTGAGCTGGTGAATGTCCGGCTTACGCCAAAGGAGCTTGCGCGCTTCGATGCCGTGCTGACGCGGCATGATATCGCCAGCCGCGCCGACGGGTTGCGGCGGCTGATCTATGCGTCGAACGATCTCTTCGTTCCTGACGATGAACTGGTTAATCAGATGCAGGGGCTCTCGGCCTCGCTCAATCGCACCGGCAACAACATCAACCAGATTGCGCAGCGCCTGAACGAGGCAAAGCGCCAGGGTAAAACGCCACCCTATGGCAATTCTGCCCATGGCCAGGTGCGCGCTTTGGCCGGGCTGATCTTCGATATCGCTGATCAAGTCCAAGACATGGCGCAGCGCCGCCGAAGTGCGCTGTCTGGCGAGGTTGCTCGCGTTCTGGGAGGCTTTGCCGATGGCCCGGAATAGCGCCGTTGCCGCCGCGCAGGAGGCCTTCTTCGATCGCGACTGGAGCCGCATTCGAGGAAGCGTGCCGCGTACCCGTGCCAAGCAAATGGCCCGCGCCGCCATGGGGCATTCCCCCGCGATCTTCAAAGCCATTCGCGACGGGGGCACACACAACAAATCGCAGCTGCGCAACCAGCTGGAATACCTAACCACCAAGTCGAGCTTTATCATCGATAGCCGTGGTACCTATGACGGCCAAAGCGTCCTGTCAGCCAAAGAGATCGAACAGGTCACGCGCCGATTTTCAGCGCAATGGAATGAGGGGTTTCATCCCAAGCTGGGGCATACCTCGCATCTCTTGATGGCTTTCCCGATTGGCACGCGCGGCGAAGATGTCGCCGAGATCACGCGCGAGATGTGCGAGCGCTTCTTTCAGGGCGAAGGCAGCCACTTTGACTACATCGCCGCCGTGCATGAGGACCGGGTTCACCCTCACGCCCATATCGTTCTGAACCGGCGAAGCAAGGACGGTGAATTCTTCTTTCTGAAAGAAGGGCACCACTTCAACTACGACAGTTTTCGCGAAGCGATGGTGGAGGTGTCGGACCGCTATGGGCTGCGGCTTGAGGCGACGCGAAAGCTGGAGCGCGGGATCACGACGAAGAGGCCAAGCGACGTGGACCAACGTCGTGCAGAAGCAACGGGGCAGAAGCTGATCGGGCGTAAGCGTGTGGGGCCGGAGCTCGACCGCGCTTTGGCTGAGGTGGCGCAGAACGCGCGGCTTTATCGCGGCCTGGCTGCCGAGGCCTCGCGCGAGAACCAGCATGACATCGCAGTTGCCTTGGACAAAGCCGCGACGCTTTTGGCGCAGGGCAAACCGATTGAAGCAGATGGAAAGGTATATGGTATGGCCGAAGAACAGCATTCGTTTGATGAGGTCGTGGATGCCTTTCACGACAAGATCAACCAAGCCGAACGCATTGTGGCGGACGCCCCGGTGGAGCGGCGTGCCGCGCTGGAGCATGAGCTGAACGACATTTATCGTTCTTTGTCACATCTGAGCCCAATGGGAACGCAGTCCCACACCTTGCTTGAGGATGCGTCCAAGAGTGGGATTTATTCGGCCGGGAATATTCAGGCTGAGGCCCAAGGTGCCTTGCGAGATCCAACGCTCGCCGAGCGTCTTGAACAGGCTTTGAAAGACACCGGCATTGACGCGCAAGAGGTGGCGCGACGCGTTGAAGTCGGCGCGAGCAATGCCGCGCTAGAGCGGCAATGGCTTGGTCAGGATTTGAAGGCGATTGCCGAGAAGGAGGGCTTTGACCTATCTCGCGCCGATGAGCTGGAGAAGGCGATCGACCGCCTCGACCAGGTGCACAGTGAGTTGGGCCATATGTTGGCCGAGACGCACGTTCTCAAAGACAGTGGGACGGTGGAGACCGACCGGCAGGAAAGCATGGTCGACAGGTTACCGCCGACCACTGCTAATATCCTGAGCCGTATGAGGGACGACCCAACCGCAGATCCATTCCGAAACGATCTGGAACACGAGACCTTGCGTGCTGAGATGGAGGAACTGGTCGGTGAAGAACAGGCGGCCGACTTGGCGATTGGTGATGAAACGACGCTTGAAGAACACATCGAAGACCGCCTGGAAAGGCTCTATGCGGCCAAGGCCTACCTGCAGAGCGATGCCGCTCTGGCGAACAGTGTGGCGATGGAGCATGTCCTAGACGAGATCGCAAATGAAGAAATTGATGTTCAACGCGAGCAGCATGTCGATGCCGACGGCGAAAAGGGCGTGACGCATGGGTAAGGCGCGGATCGCACTCGGCGTCATGAGCTTTGCTCTTCTGGGCGCGGTGTTGGGGTATGTTCTGGCGTCGGCCTTTCTGACATTCCGCTGGTTCGGGGTTGGGGCGGACATCGATTTCTTGATGCTGGCGCGCAGCTATGGGGATCTTCGAGTGACCCATCCGGGCGATATGCAGATTGTTCACTTGATCGTGGGGATCAGCACTGGTGCCGGTGTTTTGCTTAGTGCGGTCTTGATGAACGACGCTCTGACCAAATTTGGGGAAACCCATTGGCAGCAAATGTCCGAGATGAAGCGGAACGGTTTCTTCGGCAAGCCTGGCCACGGCTTTGTCCTCGGCAAAATGGGAAAGCCCAAGAGCCGCAAACCCTTCGTGATGTCCAAGGTGTTCCCCCATGCCCTGATCGTCGCCCCGACCGGACGCGGCAAAACGACGGGGTTTGTCATCCCGAACCTTCTGACCTATCAGGGCAGTGCGGTGGTGCTCGACGTAAAAGGCGAAAACTTCGAAGCAACATCGCGCCACAGGGCAGCGCAGGGCGACAAGGTTTTTCGGTTCGCGCCCACTGACTGGAAGGACGGCCGCTCGCACCGATACAATCCTTTGCTGCGAATATCGGCGCTGGAGAACGTCGACCGCCAGCAGATGGAGCTGCAACTCTTGGCTTCGTTGTTCCTGCAAGCAGATAACGACCGCGTCCAAGGGCTACTTGATGGCGGTATCGATTTGTTTGTTGCGGCAGGACTTTTGGCGTTCGAGCGCAAGCGGCCGACCTTGGGCGAAATCTACCGCATCACCGCATCAGGCGGAGACAAACAAAAGGAGTACCGCCGTCGCGCCGACGAGGTGGTCAATCCAGCTGCCAAGCTGATCTTCATGCGCATGGCCTCAACCAACAACGACACGCTGACCTCCTACCTGTCGCTACTGATGACATCGGGCCTGAAGCAATGGTCCAACCCCGCCATCGACCGTGCAACAGCAACGTCTGACTTCGATTTTCGTGATATCCGAAAATCGCCGTTTTCGGTTTATCTCGTGGTCGAACCGCTGATGGTAAAACCGCTCGCGCCGTTGATCCGCCTGTTTTTCTCGGATTTGCTGGCATCGCTTCAGGATCATGAACCCGGCAAGGACGAACCCTGGCCGGTGATGATCATGCTCGATGAGTTCAACCGCCTCGGCAAAATGCCCATCGTTCTGGACAGCATCGAAACTCTGCGCTCTTACCGCGCCAATCTCGCGATCGTCACACAGACCATCCCGGCGCTAGATGAAATCTACGGCGAAAATGCCCGGCGTGCCTTGCAGGGCAACGCGGGCATCAAGCTCTATCTGACCCCCTCGGATGAAAAGACCATCGAAGAGCTCAGCAAAGCCGTCGGCAAAACCACCAAGCGTGTTGTAACCCGCTCGCGATCGGTCGGCCGCAACCCCTTTGCCGGGCGCAGCATGTCCGAGCGGACGGAAGAAACGGCTTTGTTACCTGAGGATGAGGCGCGGCGCATGGATCTGGATGACATCGTCTTAGTCGTCGACGCGCAAATGCCTGTCCGCGCCAAGCGGATCAAGTACTATGAGGATCGGTTCTTTAAGCAGATCTTCGACAAGCAGACCGGCGATCTGCCATATCCCTCAGCGGGTGACCAGATGCGTGGGCTTCAGGGCCAGATCAAGGCGCTGGAGGTTAAGATTGGCGTGTTGGAGGTGCCAAGAGAGGTTGCCGTCGACGCCTTTGAAGTTGGCGGGAAACGGCGCGATGAGATTGAAGAATTGGCGTCCGGCAGTCAAAATGCACCGTCAGCTGCCCAGGCCAGTTTGGGTGACTATCAGGCCGGAACTGAAAGGGTGGAAAGGTTTATGGACGAGGCAGCTCGGGAATGACAGGCTGAGAGATGCTTTTTGCTTCACAAGAGCTATTCACGCACCGGATAGAACTGAACTGACGTTCAATCGATTGACACAGCTAGGCGGTACATGAATTCAAGTAAGGTCTTATGCTTCTTCGGCTTCTCCGCTAGGTTGTGAAGAAACTGGTTCGGGAAGCTCAGTATTTTGCCAAAAATTTTCTACTTAAACGTTCAAAACTTCAGATCGATAAAAGAGTTATCGTGGAAGCCTAACCACGGCATAAATTGTCTGATCGGGGTCGGAGACAGCGGTAAGACAACTGTGTTGGACGCAATTGACTACTGTCTTGGTGCGAGACGTTCCGCGCAGTTTTCTGACTACGATTTTCATAAAACGGACACCAGCGAGCCAATAAAGATCTTGGCCGCACTCGGTGCACTTGAACCGTCACTTCTCTCAATTGATGCCTATGGCGACTATTTTTGCGGCTACAACCCCACTACGGGAAAATTTGAAGATGAGCCTGGCCACGGACTGGAGACAGTTTTAGTGCTCCGACTGAAGGTTGAAAAAGACCTAGAACCACAATGGTCACTTTTGTCGAAGCGGGCGAAGGCTAAGGGCATCGAGCGAAATTTACGGTGGGAGGATCGCCAAACTTCCTCCCCATTGCGACTCGGGGATCACCCCGACTGGCACCTCGCATGGCGACGTGGTGCGCTGTTTGAAAGGCTGACGGATGAAAAGCTGGCTCTAACGGAGGGTTTGTCCGATGCCGCTCGAAAAGCCCGAGCAGACTTTGGCAGTACAGCAAACAAGGAACTGACGGACAGCCTCGATGTGGTGAAGAAGTCTGCCGATGAGTTGGGCGTACCGACGGCTGGGGCGGTACACGCGCTACTCGATGCGAACTCAGTGAAGTTTGGCACGGGAGCGATTGCGCTGCATGACGCGAACAACATACCGCTTTCATCTTTGGGTACTGGATCAAAACGCTTGCTGGTGGCAGGCTTGGCAAGAAAAGTCGCAACATCCGCTAGCATCGCCTTGGTTGATGAGTTGGAAACGGGTCTGGAACCGCATCGGATACGAAGCCTGCTCAACACGCTGGGTGCGAAGGACACGTCGGCTTCCCAACAGGTTTACGCAACGACCCATTCGCCAGTTGTTCTGAGAGAGCTAGACCACACCCAGTTGACGTTGCTGCGTGTTGACAAAACCACCGGAAAGCACCGGGCCCATTCCGCTTCTGAGAGTGCTCAGGGATTGCTGAGAAGTAACCCAGAGGCTTTTCTGGCGAAGCGAGTAATCGTTTGTGAAGGCAAATCTGAAATGGGCTTCATTAGGGGGTTTGATCAGCACAGTAGCGGATGTGGAAACGTCTCAATGGAAGCGCTTGGAACCGTGCTAGTTGACGGAGGTGGAGCCAAAAAATTGCTTTCTCCAGCGAACGAACTCCTCCGCCTCGGGTACAATGTATCAATTTTCATGGATAGTGATGTTCCTCTAGAGGCCGCTGATGAAGAGGCTTTTGTTACTGGAGGAGGCACGGTATTCAAGTGGCCAAACCAATGTGCTCTCGAGGATGCGATTTTCCGGTGTGCTACCGGGCCGGTCATTGCTTCGTTGTTGGACTACGCCGTTTCGTTGCCAAACGGTGATAAGGTCGACGCGCAGATTTGTACGGCATCAAGAAACCAATTCAATCTGGCTCAAGCAAAGAGTTGGGCGGAAGCAAATACGCTTCAGCCTGCAACCGCCGGCATACTGGGCCAGGCAGCGCGTAGTGGAGACGGTTGGTTCAAGCGGATTGCGCCATATGAACATGTGGCAAAGAACATTTTAGCTCCCAGTTATTCCTCGCTACATGCCGATCTGACGGGCATCACTACAGCATTGATGAATTGGGCTTGGGGTCACAATGACCGAACCTGATCCTCTCCAGATATCAAGAGGATGCATACAGGCTCCCGCTGGATGCGGAAAAACCCACCTAATTGCGGAAAGTTTAAAGCGCTGTACTACTGAGAAACCAATCCTCGTTTTGACTCATACGAATGCGGCGGTTGCGGCGCTTCGGCAGAGGCTGGACAAGGGTGCAGTTCCTCGATCTAGCTATCGTCTCGCAACCATTGACGGGTGGGCTATGAGACTGGTCGGCATGTTTCCATTGAGAAGCGCCGCAGACCCATCCATTTTGGAGCTGTCCAGCCCAGGAACTGACTATCCAGCTATAAAGCAGGCTGCGCTCTGTTTGCTGCAAGGGCGCCATATCGACAACCTTCTTGCAGCAAACTACTCTCGGCTACTAGTCGATGAATACCAAGACTGCCTGAGCGCCCAGCACCGAATTATATGTGAACTTGCGAGAGTGCTGCCGACTTGCATTTTCGGCGATGTCCTTCAAGGAATATTCGATTTTGGGGACACACAGGTAGACTGGAACGCTGAAGTGCTTCAGGATTTTCCGTTGGTAAGTGAGCTATCTACACCGTGGCGCTGGAACCTCGCCGGGGCGGGATCATTGGGCCAGTGGCTGCTGGACTTGCGACCAACACTTCTGAGCGGTGGCCAAATTGACCTCTCTACGGCTCCATCAGAGTTGGAATGGGTTCCCGTTGCAGGCGACCAGGATTTTGAAAAGATTCTTGCCGCAACACATGGTATGCCAAAGGGCATCGAGAGTTCGCTGATTATTTGCAGCAGCCGCAATCGTCAGAGGCAACAACAAATTGCTCAGTTTACAAAAGGTGCGTCAGTCGTAGAGAACGCGGACCTTACAGACCTAGTTTCTTTTGCTCGGCGTTTCGATTTTTCTTCAACCAACGCCACCGCAGAATTGCTCAATGAAGCCGCAAGCGTTCTTCGCGGAATAAGCGCGACCGAAATGATAACGAGAATTGTGTCACTCAAGGCAGGCACGAACCGAAAGCCAGCCACAGCTCAAGAAATGGCGGCACTGAGTTTCGACGCGGATAAGACCCCTCAAAAGGCGGCGGCCCTCTTGTCAGCTCTGAGCAATCAGTCCGGTGTGTCAGCCTTTAGAGGAGAAGTGTTTAGAAACCTTCTGAAAGCACTTCACGCATCTGCAAGCGCAAACGATTTTGCGGATATGGTGCTCAAGGCTCGAGAGGAGCGGCGCTTTCATAGCCGTGCCCTTGGAAAAAAATCTGTCGGCAGCACGCTTTTGGTAAAGGGCCTGGAAGCCGATCAGGTCGTGATTGTCGATACACATGAAATGAATGCCAAGAACTTGTATGTTGCGCTCACCCGAGGGGCGAAGAGAGTAGTGGTGTGCTCAGCATCTCAGTATTTGCCAACCACATAGCACGTCAGAAAAGCGCGCTTCTTGAAAATGCTGCGCGTTGCACGAATGGCTTTTCTGGTTAAGCCGTGGCTCGGCATCCGAACGGTCAGTGGAGGTCGTTTCTGGGCAAAATCTCTATTCCAACCGTTTCGCCCGATCTGCCACCCGCTGAACCATCGAGACAGTCGCACCGCCCGCCTGGCGTAGTCCAGCCCCGGCGATCTCAGCATTTGACCTCGTCCCAAACCGCGCCCGCGCCCGTGAGCCCTTGGTTCCGATCAAGCCCTTTGCGAACCCACCAGGGCTGGGAATGCTTGGCGGTCCGGCCATCATGAAATTGCCTGAGATTGAGCGGACGATCAGCGGGGTGGCGATGATCATGCCGCCTGCGAGGAACATCATCATGAAAAAGGGCACCAGCGCGCCGATGTTGCTTGCGCCGGAGGGATCTCCGAGTTCGGTCATCAGCGAACGTGACATGCCGACGACCGTTGAAAACACTCCTGCGATCACGAGGGGGTAGAGCGCGTAGGATACCGTGCTGGACAGCCATCGGTGGAAATAGTCCTTGCTGACATCGAACAGCGAAAGCGCGATCATGATTGGGGCGATGCCGATCATGAAAGCCAGCATGATCTTGGCGAAGATCAGGACAAGGCCGCAGAGCGCGCCGATCACGCCCAAAAGGAATGCGCCGATCGCGCCGATCAAGGCTCCGGCCATCCAATGCATGTTGTCACCGGCTGCGTTTAGGTAGTCGCCAAACTCTTCAATGAGATCGTCGAAGGCCTCGGCAAAGTAGGACGCACCTGCACCGCTGCCGCCAAGTCCTGCCACCATTCCGCCTGCGAGCTGGTCGAGCCCGCTGATGAGCGCGCTGGCTACTGCGTTGAATTGGACCCAGTTCATCGCAAAGAGTGAGATCAGCATGAGTTTGAGGGCGAACCAGAAGGCGGTCCGCCCATCCATGGATTTGTACTGAAACATCATGTTGAGGAAAACGCCGATCACGGCGAGCGTCGAGGCCACGGCGATGACACCGCCAAGCTGACCGGCGACGTTGCCAAAGGTGGTTTGGGCTGCGTCGTCCAGAAAGTTGTCGGTTGTTTCTACCATCCAGGTGACGACGCCCATCGGATCTTCCTCGGTCTGCTTTAGGCGCTCGCGCCGGTGCGACGTTTCATGAAGGCCTTCAGAATATGTTCGCCGTCAAAATCCGGCACGACCGAGACCAACTCCCAGCCGTCTTGGCCAAGAGTTGTCAGCTGCGCTTCGATCTTCGGAGGCTTGATCTTGGCGGTGTTGATCTGTTCAATTTTGTATTCAAACATGGGCTATTTCCTTTGAATGGGCCGGATCAACCGGCAGGTAGAATTCGGTGATGCCGCGTGCGCCTTCATGGCGACCAGCCTGGATGATCACATCGATCGAGCGCGTGATGTAATCGTTCATGTCTTGGTAGGTCATGGGCACATCGGTCTTCAGGGCGGCAATGGCGAGGCGCTGGACCGCCAGCGGAGGCGTTTCAGCATGCAGCGTGGTAAGTGAGCCGCCATGGCCGGTGTTGATCGCCTCGAGGAAGGTCATGGCCTCTTTGCCGCGCACTTCGCCAAGGACAATGCGGTCCGGCCGCATGCGAAGGGTGGAGGTTAGTAGAACATCAGCGCTGCGCGTGGCCTCATCGCGATCAGACATCAGCGTGACGACATTGGGCTGCGTCGGGCGTAGCTCCGGAGCCTCTTCGATCGTGATGATGCGTTCGTCGGCGGGCACGAAGGAGAGGATCTTGCGCGCCGTGACGGTCTTGCCGGTCGAGGTGCCACCGGACACGATCATGTTGAGCTTGTGCGTGACGCAGAACTTGATCGCGGCGTCGATGTCGCCCGTGGCCACGACATCGCGCAGCTCGGCATTGCGTTTGCGGCGTGCACCCTCGTTGCTGCGCTCTTTTCCGAAGAGAAAGGACAGCTTGATCCGCTCCAATGGCAGGTCCGCAAAGAACCGCAGGGAAATCGCGTAACCGCCATCAACGGCGGGAGGCTGGATGACTTGCGCGCGGATCGGGCGGTCACGGTAGGTGATGCTGACTGATACAATCGGCTTGGTCCGGCTCAGAGTGGTGTTCGCGGCGGAAGCAACCTGATTGCCCAAGTCTTTGATCTCGTTCGGTGAGAGCCGCCGGTTGACGGATCGCATGAAGTGATCCCCCTGAAACTCAGCCCACAGCGTGCCGTCGGGGTTGATGCAAAGCTCGATCAGCTTTGGATCACGCGCCTCGGGGATCTTGTCCATCGAGCTTTGCAAATAGCTGGCCGCCATAATCAGAAAATCTCCAGATCGCGGTCGACCATCACGGTGACGCGGGCACCTTGATCGACATAAATCACGGGTGAGACGGAGAGATATTCGCCGATCACGCTTTGTGCGCTGTCCTGCAGGTCTTCGCCAATGCCCTCGAGCACATCCGAGGCGATCTCATCTTCTGTGTTTTGGGCGGCGACGGCAGGCAAGGCTCCGATCAGTGATATCAGGGCGGCTGACCCGAACCGCGTGCCAAAGCGGCTGTCGACGAAACCGGTTGTGCCGGAGCGCCCCAGTTCGTCGCCACCAAAGGCGCTGATTTCAACAGTCTGATTGCTGGGCAGAATGATCCGGTCCCAGGCGATCGTCACGCGTTGTTGCGCAATGTCGAGGCCGGATTGATACCGCCCGATCAGACGCGCGCCGCGCGGGATCAGGATCCGCGAGCCGTCATAGGCGTGGACATCTTCAGACACCATCGCGCGGACCTGACCGGCGAGCGAGCTGTCGATCGCTGTCTCGAGCACGGCCTGGATCATCGTGCCCTGAACGACGGTGTTTGACGGGTTCACGATCACCTGGGCCTGCGTCACCTCAGCAGGTTCAGCGCCGTTGCGAACAAAGTCTGTGTCTCCATCAAGCCGCCGCTGCTGCGCGACGGTTTCATTGTTGCCGCCTCCGGTGCCGCCAAAGGCGATGATCGGGCTGGCGATACGGGCTTGCAGCTCCTCAAGTTCGGCTTGCCGCCGCCGCTCCAGCTCCTGAAGACGCAGCTCTTCGGCCGTGGGGCCGGTTGGTGCGGGCGTGCGCGACGTTTCCAAGCGAGCAAGCTCCAGATCATTTTGCAGCCGCTGGATTTGCCTTGCGCGTTCTTCCAACTCCTCGTGCAAGGCGGCTTGCGTTGCTGCTGCCTCGCTGCGCAGGGCATCGATCTCTGCACCCAAAGTATCCAGCGCCTCCGTGTCGACGGCAGGGGCCTCAGGTGCTGGCGCGTTGCGCAGTGCTTCAAGCTCGCGCCGCAGGGCGTCCATTTGCGCGCGCAGCTCTTCTGTTTCGCTGTTTGGTTCCGGTTCCGGCGGCGGGGTTGTGTCAATCGGTGCAGGCGTGGGCTCGAGCGCACCAAAGCCCGGTCCCGCCGCTTGGAATTCGTCCGGTGAGGCGGTTTCCAAGCTGTCGGGTTCAGAGCCGCCAGAGAGCAACAGCATGAGACTACCAAGGGCCGCGATTGCCACAATGCCCAAGGCAGTAGTGACAACAGACGGACGTGCCTTGCGGTTTTGTGGTTTGCCTTCAAGCGCTTCGAGGCGCTTCTTAAGCTCAGATGTTTCACTCATTCTGGCTTGCCTCGCTCATCTCTTGGACGCAGATCTCGTCCTCGCCGAGCCTGAGAACCCATCGATCGCTTACACCCGAGACACGGATCACGCCGTCTGGCCTTGCGAGCGCATTCACGCTGCGTTCGTTGCCACCGGACCAGCGAAAGATCGCGGGCAGCGGCGCGTTTGCGGCAAAGCGGAAATAGGTGAAGGTGCCATCGTCCCAGATTTCGCGCGGGGTGATGTCGGATCGCGCGCTGACGCCATAGGCGTGGTTGGCAGGTTGGCTTGCCGCCACACGCGATTGCTGGGGAGCGGACTCCGGATAGGTGAAGCGGATGACATAGAAAGTCGGCGAACTCGCCTCGGTCACGTTGAAATAATAACTGCGCCGGTTGGTATAGACGGTGATGTTTGTATGCGCGCCGCGCGTAACGGGCTTGATCGCAAAGGCCTGACCACCGGGCACGCCGTCGAGAAGAAAGCCTTCAGTGTCGCCCGCGATGATCGACCGGATGGTCTCGCCTTGGCCAAACTCGATGCTGGTCACATGGGTAAGGCTGGTGCGGATGCGGTAGACCTGCCCATCCTGATAGGTGGCCAGCCGGATACGGGCATCATAGGGGCCTTGTCGCGGCTGCGTCTCGGCATTGGCGGTGCCAGCAAACGGAACAATGAGGGCGAGGATCAGGAACAGGCGGCGCATAGGTTACTCCAAACGATCCGAGCGGATCGCGTATTCGGTGACGGTGAAGCCGAAAGGGTTCTGCCAGACATCGTCGATCGATCGGCTATTCTCGGGCCGAAACTCAAACATCAGCGTTGCGGTGAAGAGCCCGTTTTGACTGCCGCGCGGTGAGTTGAGGTGTTTGCGCAGACGCACCTGGGCACGATTGGTGCTGATATGGGTTATCGAGAGCACCTCGACCTCAAGCCGCGCATCTGTGCCGTAGCTGTCCGGAGGATAGGCCTCATGACCGCTCGTCCATAGCGCGCGCAGCCCTGCGGCGGCCGCGCCGTCCGACTGGTCCAGGACCCGCCGCACGCGCACATCATTGTCGAGCTGATTGTATGTCTCTCGATCAATGACATAGCGATAGACCTGAGCCTCGATGATAGCGGGGCGTTCCGTGAGTGAGACCGCTTCAACCACGGCATTGGGGAGGGCCATGCCTGTTTCGCTATCAAAGGGCACGATCATGGGCGGCGGGTCCACGTCGAACAGAGCGACAAGAGCAGCGGCGAGACAACCTGCCATGCCAAACGCCATGCCTGTCAGCCCCAATTTCTGCCACATGAGCTCGCGTCGTCTTGCGCCGTAGACGAGCTCTTCTTCGATGATTTCGGCCTCGCTGTTCATGGGGTCAGTCCGCGCGAAGCTCTGGCAGGGTGAAGTCCATGTAGCGGCGCTCTTCGGCCAGCGTGGCGGCATCCACCACGCCGGATTGACCTGCGCCGACAGTCTGAATGGCTTCGAGCTCCCACATGCGTGTCATGGCGATGGCCAGCTCAGCGGTGACACGGGTGTTGTGATCGACGGCTTCTTTGAGCGTTTCCATGTCGGGGATCAGCGAGACCAGCTGCTCGACCCGTTCAAGGGATTGCGCGGCCTCTTCATAGCTGTTTTCAGCGGCCGCCGACATCACAGCCCCAGTGCCTGCCTGGCTGGCAATGCGCTCCGCCCCAGGATTGCCGCTGCTGGCCATGTCGGAGAGGGTATCTTGGTCGAAGCCTGCATCTTCCAGGGCTTGCGTCATGCGGCCTTCCATCTGAGGGGCCGCGTTGCCGATGAGGCCGGTGAAATCGCCACTCTGGATTTGCCGGATGGTGCCAAGGAGATCGCCAAATTCTTGATCGAGCAGCCCGTCGAGATCACCGCCCATGGCCATTTCAATGATATCCGTCGCGCCGGTCAGGGCCGCATAGGTCTCATTGAGCGTGTCTAGCTGCTGCTGCACCAGATCGAGCTGTTCGAGAAGCGTGTCGAGCTGGTCGGTCTGGATCCCGAAATCTTCAAGCATCTGCTGCAGCTGACGAATTTCCTGCGCGATGTTGCGCGTGTCGACCGTGGGGACACCTTGGGCAAATAGGGGTGAGGCAAACAGCAACGCGCAGGTGGTTACGGCAGAAAGAAAGCGGATCATCGTAGTACCTCCAGATCGAATTGCATGAAGTCTTGTTCACGCGCCTGCGCGGCCGCCATGGCCAGCTCTGCCGCGCTGAGCGGGCGGGTGTGGGCGGCCTTGAGGCGCGTGCGGATGGCGATCAAGCGGGCGAGTTCGGCCCGCGCATAGGTGTTGAGCGACATGGCAGCGTGAATGTCGTCGGTCTCACCAATGCGGGTGATGATGTCCTGAACGCGCTGCGCGGCCGCTTGCACCGAGACCATAGAATAATCGCCATAGACCCCGGCACCGAAGGAAGTCAGGCTCATGGTCGAGTTGGCGAGCAGAACCGGATCAATCGTGCCGAGTGCATCAACACCGCCGACGCGTGCAAGGTAGAGGTTGTAGCGTTCGGGGATGACCTGAACGTAGTGCTGGGTTTCGGCAAAGGGCGGCACACCGCCGTAGCGCTGCACATTGCCAGGACCGGCATTGTAGGCGGCCAGCCCGTGAATGATGTTGCCGTCAAACATAGCCAGCATCTGCGCCAGATAGCGTGCGCCGCCGGTGACCTGGATGTAGGGGTTTTCATAATAGGCCGGGTAAATCCCGAGATCCTGTGCTGTGCCGGGCATGATCTGGGTGAGGCCAAACGCGCCGACCGGGGAACGCGCCCCGATGGTGAAACGGCTTTCTTGCCAGATCAGCGCCTGCAATAGGCAGCGCCATTGCTTGGGCGATAAGCCCGCCGCGTGCACACCGGACATGTGGTGCGTTTCTTGAGCGGCACGAATGATCAGCTCTTCAATCGATCCCGAGGCATCACCGAACATCTGGGCTGCGCCTGGGTTCGGGTCGACCGAACCATAGAGCGTGTCTGCGGCGCTCTCAGGTGATGACCCAGCTTCCAAGCTCGCGACCAGCGCGCCGGAATTTCCGCTGGCCAACGTCGTGGCATCGAGGATGTCTTCCAGCGCCTGGAGTTGTTCTTGCTCGAGCGCTTCAAGCTCTTCCTCTTTGGTCAACCGCTCCCGCTGCAGCGCCAGATCTTGTTCGCCCTGCTGCAGCACGCGTTCGCGCTGCAGGAACATGCCCGCATCAAAGGTCGGCACGCCTTGGGCATAGGCCATTGGCGCTGCGAAATAGACCAAGCCCGCAAAGATATGCAGGCGGTGCTTACTCACCGAGACCACCAATCGGCGCGAGCAGCTCGAAATTGCAGTTGCTACGGCTGACCTCGGCAAAGGAGTTGAAGCATTTCGCTTCGGACGGCCGGTATTCCGCGCAGGCTGTCAGGTTCAAAAGGGTGAGGGTTAGAACGCACAGTCTACGCATCAATCTGTCTCCAAAAGTCTGGGTTCTGGCGGTAATCCGCGCCGACCAGCGCTTCGCCTTTTTCCATACCGCCAAGGATCGTGAGGTAGGGGCCAAGGGCGCTCAGATCGGCATCGATCACGACCGAGCCTTGATCATCACGCACCAGCGCCAGGCGGGAATTGCTGCCGGTGCCGAGCAAGACGCTCAGCTCTTTGTCAGTGAGCCCCAGCATGGTGTAATCGCTGACCGAGGCGCGGATGTTGGGAAGCAGGAGCTGCGTGGGCACAGCCTCGACAATCGTCTTGCCGGTGCGAGTTTTCTCAAGCTGGCTTGCGTATTGAGTCATCATCACGACAACCGCGTTCTGTTTGCGCGCGGTCACAAGCCAGTTGCTCAGCCGATCCGCAAAATACGGATTGTCGAGCGCCTTCCAGGCCTCATCGATGATGATCAACGTCGGCTTGCGATCCTCGATCACGCGTTCGACCCGCCGAAACAGATAGGACAGGACCGCCATGCGTTCCTTCTCGCTTTCGCTGTCGAGAATGCCGGTCAGGTCGAACCCGACCACATCACCATCGAGAGAGAAGGTATCCTCAGCGCTTTGACCGAAGATCCAGCCATAGCGGCCATCAGCAGTCCATTCCTGAATCCGTTCGAACAGATCCCCTTCGTCAGCTCCCGCCACAAAGAGCGAGGCCAAATCCTGCCAGTTGCGAAGGGCGGCATCGCTGGCTCCGGCGTTCTGGCGCACCACTTCCTGAATGCGGTTGATCTGGACCGGGCTTAGGGGCTTGTCGGAGCGATGCAAAAGGGTGGCCAACCAATCAGAAAGCCAGGCTTGCCCGCGCCCGTCGATTTCTGTGCGGAGCGGGTTGAGACCTGTGGCTTCACCCGCCTTGATGGCGCTGTAGCGCCCGCCATTGGCTCGCACGGCCATTTCCATACCCGCGCGATAGTCGAAGACGAAGACGCGCGCGTCGCAGCGACGGGCTTGGGTCATGAGGAAGGCCGACAGCACTGACTTGCCAGAGCCAGGTCGGCCGAGGATCAAGGTATGCCCGCCGGTCGGCTCTTTGTCCGGCTGCCCGGTCTCATGGTAATTGAACAGGAAGCCCGAGCGTTCAGGCGTTGGAAACAGGGTGATCGGCTTGCCCCATGGGACTCTGTGTCCGGGTTTGCCCAGTTGACCGCGATGCAGTGCTGCGAGGTCGGCAAAGTTCGTGTTCGTGATGGCGGCCTTGCGGCTGCGCATTTGCCCATTGCCAGGATGCTGCGCGAAATAATGGGCTCGCGCCGCAAAGCTCTCGTTCACCAGATTGACGCCTTCACTGGCGGCGATGTTGCGTACTTCGGCAGTGATTGCTTCCAGCTTTTCCTCAGTCTCGGCGAAAACCGTCACCGTCATGTGATGATCGCCAAAGCTCAGCCGCTTCGACTCCAGATCGTCCAGCGCGTCTACCAGCTCTTCAGCAAGAGAAATCGCACCATCATCACTGGCCTTCATAAGGCGCTGTTGGCGTTTGATCCGGCTGGCCATGATGTTGCTGTTGATCGGCGTGAAGGAATGTGTGACGACCATGTCGACGGGCAGGTTCAGCTCATCGAACATGGTGCAGCTGGTTCTGGCTGGGTAAGTCTTGATCGCAAAGCTGGTGCCAAACCGCTTGCCCGCCGTCCCATCGTCGAGCGTAAAGCCGCGTCCCTGAAACGTGACGCGGGTGTTGGCCACATCTTCGGCAATGACGCCAAATCGCGATTTTGCGAAAAGCGGCTGTTCCTGGCCAAGGTTGAGTGCGCCAAGAAAACCAAGCAGTTCGCCGCTTTCCGCTCCAAGAAGGCGCGGGTTCATCTCGGCAAAAGACGACAGCAGAAACCCGACGACCTCCTCAAGCTTGCGTAGCTGCTTCGCTGTCTGGTCTTTCAGGTGTGCGATTGAGTCCGAGCGCTTCAGGCGCAGCCGCGCGCCGAGGGGCGGACGTTTCAGTACCGTGAGCGTGAGAGTCTTGTCCCGCAGACCTGCCCGCGCCATTGCCATTTGCCAGCGGGTATCCAGCGCTTGGGCAAACCCTTCATTTGGCACTGGTGGTAAGGCGGTCCCGATCGCTTTTGAAACCTTGTGCACGTAGAAACTGTACTCTGGCCCGATCTGCGCAATGATCGCCGCGAAGAGCGCGCGGATCTTCTCCAAATGCGCGTCATCGCTGGTCATGCTGTTGACGCCATCAAGGCGGATGCACTGGAACAGCGCATTGCCGCGCGTGCGGATCGTCACGTCATTCACGAGGCCGCAATAGGGCAGCATGCTGGCCATCGGGCGCTCTTTGCGCGCCCAGTCTGGCAGCGTTGCAAGATCATCCGAAGGATCACGGAGCATAGCTGTCCCCCGAATGGATCTTGCGGTTCGGGGTGGGCGGCGTTTCCTGCAGGGCAGTGACCATCACCTCAAGAAAGGCCGGATCCCAATCCGCCGCTTTCCACAGCGCAGGATAGGCCAGAGCGGCAATGATGATCACCGGCCAGCTCTGAACCCAAAGAAACAGCAACACAAACCCGAAGAGCCAAACCATGGCATACATGATCGGCAAGCCGATGAGCTTTGGCGGCCTGATCAGGCCGAGGAAGAGGCGGGTTTGCGTTGCCATGCCGGGTTTACGCACCCCAGATGGCGGTCACGATGGTCGGCGCAGCTGCGATGCCTGCAATGGCAACCAGCACCCAAAGGGCTTGGCGGAAATCCAGAATGCCAAAGAGCCAGGAGAGGAACACACCGATCAAGGCCAAGGTGCCGATGACTATGCCCAAGGGGCCGGTGATCGTGTCGACGATACCTTGCAACAGGTTCTGCACCGGCGAGAGGTCGATGCTTTGCGCAAATGCGGGATTGGCAATCATCAAGCTGGCCAGAGCCAGCGACAGGATCGTGAGGAATTGTGTGTACATCAGGAGGCTCCAGTCAGTCGATCACGCACGGCCATGACGCGGCGCACGTGATTTTGGGTTTCTTGGTAGGGAGGAATGCCGCCATAGCGCGCGACCGCGTCTGGCCCGGCGTTATAGGCGGCAAGTGCCAGTTCAGGCGTGCCAAAGCGCGACAACATCATCAGAAGGTACCGGGCAGAGCCGTCCAGGTTGGCCTGCCAGTTATGGGGATCGACACCAAGCTGCACAGCTGTCGCAGGCATCAACTGCCCGAGGCCAATCGCACCTGCGGAACTGCGCGCATTCGGGCGATAGGCGCTTTCGATCTCGATATTGGCTTGGAAAAGCGCGCGCCATTCAGACACAGATAGACCGGCGCGGCGCAGGGCGGGGTGTCCGCCATAGCGATGCGCGGTGCTTTCAAGAGCTGCGAGGATATCGGGGCGGGGAACTGTGCGGGTTGGTTCCGGAGGAGATGCCTCGGGCTCAGGGGCTGAGAAAACGATTAGCTCTGGTGGGTTTGCACCAATCCCGTCGACATAGGTTTGGGCAAAACCTGATTGGGGTGTTTTGGTCTCCAGCTGGCCATCGGCCCGCATGGAAAGCACGAAGCCTTCAGAATAGGCGGGCGCAGCAAGGAATGCTGCGAGGGCGGCAAGTAGTTTAGCCCGCGACGTCCAGTTTGTGAGAGGCGATCTTGCCTTCGAACATGGGGATCGAAACGATCGAAACACCAAGGCTCGCAAGGAAGCTGGATAAGCCGTTGATTGTCTTGAATTCCCTGGCAGCCATGTTGTTGCGCGCGGTGACGAGCAGGCGACGCGTCTCGCCATCTGGCGAGACGCAATGCACGGTCCAAACTCCGGACCACTGAGCACCTGTACGTTTGGGCGTAACCCGACACACAACATCCGCCGAATGACCCTCGGCAAGCAGCGTGCGCAGCCCTTCTTCGCTGACAACATTGGGGGCGTCTTGCATCAAATTCATAGGATCGAGCCTTGCAGAGTTGTGCATTGGCCCGGCAGTCCCTCATGGACTACCGAACCGATACAATATTATAATCTTGCAATCAATAGGTGCAATTTGCGTTGTTGCGCCCTTCATGCGTTGAAACAAATTTACTGCAACGGAGTGGCTGAGCCAAGATAATAAGGGGCTTTTGAAACAGACATGGGCGGCTCTGGCTGTTTTGAGTTGGGAGTCATCTCTCAACCTGTAAACAATTGTACATGATTCAAAATTCTTTTCAGTTTTTTGCTCAAAGGCCTGTCGGTACAAATCATCGCTACAAACAAGGCGAATTTTGGTTTGGAGCGTTTCTCTGCCCCTGTTTCGCCGATGACAAGGAGGAAAGAAATGTTCAAGATATCAGCGGGTCTCGGGTGTGTATTTGCTGCGGCAATCACCGCTTCGGCGGCCCAGGCAAACGAATGCGGTGAAGTATCACTGATGCAGGCCGATTGGGGGTCAGCGCAAATTGTGACCGCGGTCTCGAAGTTTCTGATGGAGCAAGGCTATGGTTGCGAAGTGACCACGGTTCCGCTCTCGAGCAACCCTGCGCTGGCATCCGTTTCCGAGACAGGAGAGCCCGATATTCTGACTGAAATCTGGACAAACGGCGCGCCGGCTTACCAAGGGTTGGTTGACTCAGGTGCAATCATTCCTGTGACCGAAGTTCTGTCAGATGGCGGTGTCGAAGGGTTCTTTGTTCCGAACTACCTTGTGGAGGAGCATCCGGAACTGGCAACAATTGAAGGCATCGCAGCCAACCCCGAACTCGTCGGAAATCGCTTTCACAATTGCCCCGAGGGATGGACCTGTCTGAATGTCAGCACCAACCTGATGAAGGCAGGCGGGCTGATTGATGCAGGCATTGAAAACTTCGTGCATGGATCAGGCGAAACCCTTGCGGCTTCGATCGCTGCCGCCTACGAAAACAAAGAGCCGTGGTTCGGCTTTTATTGGGCACCGACATCGGTACTGGGCAAATACCCGATGACCCTGGTCGATATGGGCCCCCATGACCCTGAAAAGCACGCCTGCAACATCACAGCGGAATGCGCGACGCCAGAAATGAGCGCCTTCCCCCGCAGTGAAGTCGTTACAGTTCTGTCGAAAGAATTCATGGCCGAAAACGCAGCAGTGTCTGACCTGATGACAAATCTGTCCTTCACCAACGCACAGATGGGCGAAACGCTGGCATGGGTCGAGGACAACAATGCCTCCTACGATGAAGGTGCGGTGCACTTTCTGACGACCTACAAGGATGTCTGGGGAGCGTGGCTTAACGATGCTGCGCGCGACAAACTTTCCGCATTGCTGCAGTAAACTGCATGGACAGGGGCATCCTCAGCGATGCCCCTAACGCACTGAAGTAGATCGGAAAGTGGGATAAATGGCCTTCTATGACAAGTTATTCAGCGCATTGGGTTTGAGCGAATGGTGTGGCACGTCAGATGACAAAGCGCCTCTTTCGCTGGCGGACCTTGCGGCGCAAGCAGGAGGAGAAGAGGCCTCTGGGCCGCTCGTTCCAATTCCCTCATTTGATAATCTGCACGAAAGCTGCAACCGCATATGGCAGTCGCGCGATGTAACCAACGGGATCGAAGAAGGGTTTCTGGCAGCCAAACCGGTCCTGAAAACCGTTCTGGACCCGATCACACAGCCATTGAGCTGGATGTTGGATGGCGCACTTTGGCTGTTTGAAGCGACGCCATGGTTCATCATGGTCCCGCTTCTGGTGGCGATTTCCTGGTACGCGTCGCGTTCGCGCCCTGTGACGATCTTCGTCGCCGTCTCGATTATGCTGCTGGCCGTCGTAGACCACTACGATGTGGCGATGCAGACTCTGTCGATCATCTTTGTATGTACGACGATATCGGTGCTGTTCGGTGTGCCCATTGGAATTGCCATGTCGAAATCCGACCGATTGCAAAAAAGCGTCGTTCCGTTACTCGATCTGCTGCAGACCCTGCCGACCTTCGTGTACCTGATCCCTCTGATTTTCTTGTTCTCGGTCACGGAGTCCAAACTCTACGGGATTGCGATCATCCTTTACGCGATTGTCCCGGTGATCCGCCTGACCGATCTGGGCATCCGGCTTGTCGACAGGGACGTGATTGAGGCGGCCAATGCCTTTGGCATGACAGATCGCCAGAAACTGTTGCGGGTGCAACTCCCTTTGGCGTTGCCCAATATCATGGCCGGAATAAACCAGACCATCATGATGAGCCTTGCCATGGTCGTGATCGCCTCCCTGGTGTCGGCACCCGGTCTGGGCGTGAACGTGTTGCGCGGCATCCGGAACCTTGAACTGGGTGTGGGCATCGTCGCTGGCATCGGCATCGTGCTGCTCGCAGTGATCCTTGATCGCGTGTCCAAAGCAGCTCTCACACGGGTCGATAAAACCCAAGTCAAACACTAAGGAGCCTGTTCGATGACACAACCAATGGTCAGCCTGTCCGGGCTCTATAAAATCTTTGGCACCCGCGACAAGGACGTGTTGCAGCATGTCAAAGGAGGCATGGGCAAGGAAGAGTTGTTGGCACGGCACGGGCACGTATTGGGTCTCAACAACATCAACGTCGATATGCAGGCGGGCGAAATCACAGTTGTCATGGGCCTGTCAGGCTCGGGCAAATCCACGCTGATCCGCCACCTGAACCGATTGATCGAACCCACTGCGGGCGAGATCATCGTGCAGGGAGAGGATGTGATGCAACTGTCCGAGGACGGGTTGCGCCATGCCCGACAGGAAAAGATGTCGATGGTGTTCCAGAAGTTCGCACTATTGCCTCACAAGACCGTGCTGAAGAACGCAGGCATGCCGCTATCGGTACGTGGCGAGGGCGAGGCCACTTGCGACCGCGAAGCCGCGAAATGGCTGGATCGCGTGGGTCTGACCGGGTTCGAGAACCATTATCCAGCGCAGTTGTCTGGTGGGATGCAGCAGCGGGTGGGCATTGCCCGAGCGCTGACCGCAAACACACCGATCATGCTGATGGACGAGGCTTTCTCGGCCCTTGATCCGCTGATCCGGACTGACATGCAGGACCTGCTGCTCGAGCTGCAAAAAGAGCTGCACAAGACCATCATCTTTATCACTCACGATCTTGATGAGGCGCTGAAGCTGGCCGATCACCTTGTGATCCTGAAAGACGGCTATGTCGTGCAACAGGGCGAGCCGCAGCACATCCTGCTGAACCCGAGTGATCCCTACATCGAAGACTTCGTGAGCGACATCAACCGCGCACGGGTTCTGCGGGTGCGCTCGATTATGACCCCACTTGGGGGTGACAAAGTGCCCGCGGATGCCCATGGCGAAGTGGACGTGAACGACACGCTCGAAAGCATGATCGCGCGGTCCGGCGGGGATACGTCACACGCCTATATCGTCAAAGATGGGGAGCAGACGGTCGGCACACTGGATATGACCGAACTGGTTCGCGCTCTTGTCCCTCGCGTCGCATCCGAGGCCGGTGCGCGTCAGTCCTGACGCGCGCTGACGGCAGAGCTGGAATTCAACAGATCAGGCCCGAAATAGCCGCATGGTTGGGTCGGCCTCGATCTGTTCGAACAGCCAGTCGATAAATGTATCGAGCTTGGGGTTGGGTGCACGCTCTTTTTGCGTCGCCAGATACCAGCGGCCTGGCTCGGGTACTGAAATGTCGAAGGGTCTAACCAGACGCCCCCTCTCAAGATCACGCGCGCAAAACGGTGCCCTTGCGACGCTGATACCGTGATTATTTAGAACAGCCTCACGGACAAGCGGGTAATTGTCGAAAACAGAGCCAAATTTCATCGTTTCGCGATCTAAGCCCGCCGCATCCAACCAGCAGTCCCAGTCGTCCGGCTCATTCCATGTGTTTGGGACACTCAGCAACAGGAAATTTTTTAGCTCTTCCAGCGGCATTTCACCGCTTGCGGTTTTCAAGGCCTCCGGAGCACATACCGGGTAGATATCGGCTTCGAACAACGGGCTATAGTCAAACCGTTTGTCAAATGGTGGTGCATTGAACACGCCCACATCGAACCGGTGCATGTCGTAATCACCGTCTTCAAAGGTAGAGACTATGCGCACGCGCGTGTCCGGATTATCCTGAAGAAATTCAGCCAATCTGGGCTGTAACCACATTGTATTGAAACTTGCGTAGGACTGAACGAGCAACACGTCCGGTTCCTCAGGTGTCTGGATGCGCCGTGTGGCTTTGATGATTCCCTGAATGTGTTCGCGTACTGGCGGGTAATACTGCTCGCCAGCCGGTGTTAGCTCGACCGAACGGCTTGTGCGTTCCAGTAGTTTAACGCCGATTGATGTTTCCAGTGCTTTGACTTGGTGGCTGACTGCCGCATGCGTCACACAAATCTCGTCAGCGGCCTTTCGGAAACTCTTGTGACGCGCCACCGCCTCAAAAGCGCGCAGTGAAACCAGCGTGGGCATGTGGGTGGTCATTACTGCATCTCCTTGAAGAAACCAGCTCTGTTTACCCTCAAGCAGAGTTATCCGACGACGGGCGCGAATGCAGCAGGGTTTTGATACTTTTTTCTTAGCTTGTCAGGGGGCGAAACGCAATTCGCGGTGCGATATGATCGGTTAGAATTTCTTGATGAACGGAAATTTCTTTCAATTCTTCAGCCGAGTGAGAAATGCCAGATTAGCAGATAAAGAAGCTCAAGGATTCCACCTTCATGCCACCATTGTCACCGCTCTCTAATGCATATGGCTATCCGTTGCTGATCAAACACTTGTTAACCCGATCGAATATTGCGTCTGCCAGCCAAGAGATCGTCAGTGCCACCGAAATGCGGCTGAGCTATGCGGACTTGGGCAAACGCGTGCGCCAACTTGCCAATTCTTTAAAGGCCAGCGGGATTCGTGAGGGCATGCGCGTCGGCGTCATGGATTGGGACACACACCGCTATCTTGAATGTTTTTTTGCGGTCCCGATGATGGGCGCGACCCTTTTCACGATCAACGTCCGCCTATCTCCTGCCCAGGTTCTTTATACGATCAACCATGGGCAGCCTGATCTGATCATCGTGCATCAGGACTTCATGCCGCTTATTGATGATATCAAATCGGGCTTCAATCGAGACATCATCATCGTGCCGATTGGCGACGGTGAAGGGTATGAAGAGTGGATAGGCGATGCCCCAGACAGCTTTGACTTCCCGGACTTCGATGAAAACCAAACCGCAACCTTGTTTTACACAACCGGGACCACCGGCAATCCCAAGGGGGTGAGCTATTCACATCGGCAGTTGGTCCTTCACACGTTGGGCCTGATCGCCGGCTTTGGTGCGTGGCCCGGAAACGCCGGATTTCATCGCGGCGACGTTTACATGCCGCTGACGCCCTTGTTTCACGTCCACGGTTGGGGTTTTCCGTATGCCGCAACGATGCTGGGGCTGCGTCAGGTCTATCCCGGTCGATATGACCCTGACACTATTTTGCGATTGATTGCAGCCGAAGGCGTCACCTTTTCCCATTGCGTTCCCACGGTTCTGTCCATGGTGCTCGACCATCCGGACTGCCCACAAATTGAGCTGCACAGATGGAAAGTGATCATTGGCGGGGCGGCTTTGCCGCGCAGTCTGCAGGACCGGGCGGCGGCGGCGGGCATATCCTTGCATGCGGCATATGGGATGTCCGAAACCTGTCCGTTTCTGACGGTGGCCGATTTGTCCAGCGGCGATCCAGAGGTGCAGGCACAAACCGGCTTTCCCGGCCCGCTTGTCGACCTTCGTGTTGTGACACCGGATATGCAGGACGTCCCACATGACGGCGAAACAACCGGCGAAGTTGTTGCTCGGGCTCCCTGGCTGACACAAGGCTATCTGGATAACGCGCAAGCCTCGGGTGAGCTTTGGTGCGGTGGATATCTGCATACCGGGGATGTTGGGTATATCCGCGAGAATGGATCGTTGCAGATTACTGACCGCCTCAAGGACGTGATCAAGACTGGCGGCGAGTGGATTTCCTCTCTGGCACTGGAAAACATAGCATCGTCTTGTAGCGGCGTTAAGGACGTCGCGGCAATCGGGTTGCCGCACGCGAAATGGGGCGAAAGGCCGGTCTTGGTTGCTCAAGCCGCAAAAGATGCCGACCCGGATCTTGTGCGCTTGAGAGTCATGGAAGAAATCCATTCGCGGGTTGACGCAGGCGAGATCTCAAAATGGGCAGTTCCAGACGAGATAATCTTTGTCGCCCGCCTACCTAAAACCAGCGTCGGCAAGCTCGACAAGAAACTCGTGCGGAAAGATATTTCAACGCGCTCGGACTTTAAATCATGACAGACAAGCAACGCCGTATTCAGGCGCTTATTCAATCCATTGTCACCTATCTGCAGGCTCACAGAGCTGCCACGCGCGGCGTTGATCTGACGTTGGACAAGCTGGCAGCCATGGACCTGAAGGGTGAGAGGCTCTTTGATTTACCTCCCCAAGGAACCCGGCACGATGAGGTTCTGAAGAACGCCATCGCCGGGATTGTCGCCCCCGAATTGCAAGAAATCGCACGTTGTCTGAAAGCGGCCAAGGATGATCTGATCTGGCGCGAAGACAACGCCCAATTCTATCCCCCTGGTGCCGAATTGGGCGAGGGATACACAAAGTGTAACCTACATACTCTGCTGATTGGGCCAGACGCATGTGGATATCACCATCCCGATTTCAACCTTGGCATTTTCATGCTGGGCCCAAGGACGCTGTATCGCGACCACAACCACGACGCGCCAGAGCTGTACCTGAACCTGTCCGAGAAATCTGGTTGGCGGTTTGGCACCCGTGACTGGCAGGATTATCCGGCTGGATCACTTATCTGGAACGCGGCGGGCGATCCCCACGCCACCCGGGTCTATGACCAGCCATTCATCTCCGTCTTTGTCTGGCTCGAGAACGTGAATTCACCCTGCAATGTAATCCACTTCGACGATTGGGCAGAGATCGAACAAGATCTTGCCAAACAGTCCAATTGAGGTTTCCAAACATGATTTCCATTAAACACACCGAGGGTGTCGCTTTCATTGAGCTGAATGCCCCGCCAGTGAACGCTCTTGGCCTGAAGATGCGGCAGGCGCTTTCCTCGGCCATCCACGAGTTGGACGCCGATGAACAGGTCAAAGCTATCGTTCTATGCTCGGCTCTGCCGCTCTTTTGCGGCGGCGCTGACATCGTCGAGTTCCGTACCGGGGCAGTTTGGGACAAGCCGGACCTGCCAGACATGTGTGTAACGATTGAAACCAGCAAAAAACCCATTATCGCCGCGATAGCAGGTCCCGCTATGGGTGGTGCGCTGGAGATCGCGCTTGCCTGTGATTACCGTGTCGCCACGCCGGATGCCGTGATGGGCCTACCTGAGATCAAACTGGGGCTGCTGCCTGGTGCCGGAGGCACCCAGCGACTACCCCGGATTGCCGGGCTGGAAGCGGCAACGCAAATGATCCTCTCGGGTGATCCCGTGAAAGGCGAATATGCCCTGTCTTGTGGGCTGGTCGACGCACTATTTGAGAACGACCAGGATTTTCGCGCGCATGTTTTGGGTTTCGCCACCCGTGTCAGCCATGAGGGCGATCCGAAACGCAGTTGCGCGGATATGACCGTCACACACCCTGATCCAAAGGGATATCTGACGAGTTTCCGAGACCAGATAGCGCACACGTCCAAAAACCTTGTCGCCCCTGAACGCTGCTTGGTATCCATCGAGGCCGCGTGCGAATTGCCGCTGGCCGAGGGGTTGGCACAAGAGAAGGCAGGTTTCGCTGAACTGCTCGACACACCTCAATCGCGCGCCGGGCGGCATCTGTTCTTTGCAGAGCGTGAATGCACCAAGGTTCCCGGCGTTACCCGTGCTGACCAACCACGTGACATTGCATCGGTCGCCGTGATCGGCGCGGGAACAATGGGGCGCGGCATTGCTATCGCCTTTCTGCAGGCGGGGTATCCGGTCACGCTTCTTGAAACTACGCAAGGCGCGCTCGAACAGGGGCTGGAAAAGGTCTGGGAGCATTTCCAGCGTGCGGCCCAAAAAGGGCGGCTTAGTGCCAATCGGGCAGAGGCAATCGCCGCCAACGCCACTGGGACGCTCAGCTATGCAGACCTTGCGAAGGCCGACCTGATTATTGAAGCGGCGTTTGAAAGCATGAATGTCAAACGCCAGATTTTCGAAGCGTTAGACCGGCACGCAAAACCTGGCGCGATACTGGCCTCAAACACATCGACGTTGGATCTTGATGAAATAGCTGCGGTCACGTCCCGTCCGGAGGATGTGATTGGTCTCCATTTCTTTAGCCCGGCCAATGTCATGCGCTTGCTGGAGGTGGTGCGGGGCGCCAAGACCGCTCCCGATGTCATTGCAACGGCAATCACGGTCGCAAAGAAGATCCGGAAGCTCCCTGTCACGGTTGGCGTGTGCTACGGCTTTGTTGGAAACCGGATGCTGGAACCATACTTCCGCGAAGGATCCCGTCTGCTTCTAGAGGGGGCAACGCCGAAACAGGTGGATAACGTCCTTGAAGGCTTCGGTATGGCCATGGGCATTCATGCGATGGCAGATCTGGCCGGAGTCGATGTGGGCGCACGCGTGCGTCAGGAACGGCGTAGTGAAATCGCGCATGACCCGACATACCAGGCTGTGCAGGACAGGTTGTTTGAACTGGGCCGACTGGGTCAGAAAACCGGGCGTGGAAGCTATGTCTACGAGGGACGGACACGGGTCGAAGACCCTGAGATAGTTCAAATCAGTTCCGAACTGGCGGACCTGCATGGTGTGAAGCGCAGGGGCATCGACGATCAGGAAATCCTTGAGCGATGTCTGTTCCCCCTAATCAACGAGGGCTTTCTGATCCTTGAAGAGGGCATTGCGACGCGCCCGGGTGATTGCGACCTGATCTGGGTCAATGGCTATGGCTTTCCGAACTGGCGCGGCGGCCCAATGCACTATGCCGACGAGATTGGATTAAGCCAGATTCTGGAACGCATGAACCACTATCGGCAGTCGCTTGGCGCCTATGGCGAGATGTGGTTCACGCCTGCGCCTTTGTTGGAAGAACTCGCAACCTCGGGCGTGACACTTGCCGCGCATTTTGATGCCAAAAAGGAAAAATCATGAGAGAAGCCGTTATCGTCTCAACCGCACGAACCCCTATTGGGGTGGCCTTCAAAGGTGCGCTGAACAACATCAAATCCCCTACCATGATGGGGCACGCCATTCAGCACGCGGTTGAACGTGCAGGCGTGGACCCCGGTACGATCGAAGATGTCGTCATCGGATCGGTCCTTACGGCGGGGACAGCAGGCATGAATGTCGCCCGTTTGTCGGCGCTGGCGGCGGGCCTTCCCAATACGGTGGCAGGACAGACGATCGACAGGCAATGTTCCTCCGGGTTGATGGCCATTGCGACGGCTGCAAAGCAGATCATCGTGGATGGTCAGAACGTTGCCGTGGCTGGCGGGCAGGAAAATATCTCCACCCTGCAGAATGCCTATCTGAAATGGGCGGGCGATGAGAAAGATCCAAACGTTATCGCGAGGTCCGAGCATGCCTACATGCCGATGCTGATGACGGCGGAAAATGTGGCGCGGACCTATGGGATAAGCCGTGACGCCCAGGATGAATATGCAGCACTGTCGCAGGAACGAACTGCAGATGCACAGGCAGTTGGCGCCTTTGATGACGAGATCGTCCCGATCACTGCGATAAAGCGGGTCAAGAACCGCGAAACTGGGGAGGAAACCCTGGAAGAGGTGACCTTGTCAAAAGACGAAGGCAATCGGCCGGGTTCGACGGCCAAAACACTCGGGGCATTGAACCCGGTTGTCGAAGGAGGCCTGATCACTGCCGGAAACGCAAGCCAGCTTTCTGACGGGGCCTCGGCTTGTGTGCTCATGGAAGGCAAAATGGCTGAGCAGCAGGGTCTCACACCGCTAGGTATCTATCGCGGCATGGCTGTTGCAGGAAACGCACCGGAAGAGATGGGTGTCGGCCCGATCTATGCCATTCCAAAGCTGCTGAAGACTGCAGGTCTTCGCATGAGCGACATTGGCCTTTGGGAGCTCAACGAAGCCTTCGCCTGCCAGGTTCTGTATTGCCGCGACCATCTTGGGATCGATCCCGAAATCTACAACGTGAATGGCGGCGCCATTTCGATTGGCCACCCCTACGGCATGACGGGCGCGAGACAAGTCGGGCACGTTCTGCTTGAGGGGAGGCGTCGTGGCGCAAAATACGTGGTGACCTCCATGTGTGTTGGCGGAGGCATGGGGGCCGCAGCGTTGTTTGAAGTCGCCTGACCCCACTGAAACGGGTTCAAGCAGAGCGTTATCTGGTTGAGACATTGGTATTCTGTCATCTGCGACGGTCGCCATCTGCAAGCCTGCGTTTCATGTCGACCGGAATTGGTGATACCTCCTGAGGCGTTATGACCAATGTCACACCAACGATCCTTTCCACGGTTTCCAGCCAGTTTGTCGATGACTGGCTGGCGGCGCTGCGTGCCCTGTGCCCGGAGGCGCAGATGGCATCACTGCTGAGCCGGTCCGGTCTGAACGCGGATACACGCGCACCGAATGGTCGCGTTACGCTGGATCAGATCGTTTGCCTCTATCAACTTGCCGCAGTTGAGACCGGTGATGAGATGATGGGGCTTTGGAGCAGACCCGTCAGACCAAGGGCCCTGCAACATCTTCTGACGACTGTCAGGGAAGCCACGTCTCTTGCATCTGCACTCTACCGGTTTTCGACGTTCTGGAACTTGCTGCTGGATGACTATCAGTTTGATCTGGATGATACTGACAGCGCGTTGGTGCTGACGCTGAAACCACAAGGTGACGCACAGGTTCGGCGGTTTGGGCATATGCTGATCCTCAAACTTGCCCACGGGCTCATGTCCTGGCTGGCGGGGCATGAGGTTCCGGTGAGGGGCGTTGATTTCGCATTTGACCGCCCGGACTTTGATCAGGATTACGCGATCATCTTTCCCGCACCGCTACGGTTTGGCCAACCCGCCACCGCGATCTCGTTCGATCCGAACGCACTGGGTCCCGTGCAGACGCGCAGCACCGCTGATCTGGACCGGTTTCTGCAAAACGCGCCCCGGGACTGGATTTTCACCTCTTCGCGCGAGCACACCCAATCGCTGCGGGTGCGCACTTATCTGGGCCAAACGGGATGGGACGCGGCGACCCTGACCCAGACAGCATCCGCGATGCACATGACCCCGCGCACCCTGATCCGCAGGTTGCAGGCGGATGGGACCTCGTTTCAGGCGATCAAGGATGCCCTGCGGCGCGACATCGCGATCCGCGACCTGCAGGCGGGACGCAAAAGCGTCGAGGCCATCGCACATGATGTCGGCTTTTCCTCTGCTGCCAATTTTCACCGGGCCTTTCAACGCTGGACCAGCAGCACCCCCAGTTCGTATCGCAGGACGAATATCTGAGACGCGCTTTTTGTCACCTTTGGACAATACCCTGTCACCACGCGAGATAGAGCGAAGAAGTTTCTCCTGCTAAATCTTGCGCAATACATGGCGTTCTCACCTGGTTCTCCTCTAGAAGCTTGACCCGCTGCCTGCTCAGCAGGTGCTGAAGTGTGGCGTCATGTGAAAAGAGCCGCTCACAAAAGGACCGACCAATGTCAGACAAACTCGCCACCATACTCCAAGCCGCACGCGACCACGCCGAGCAGGTCATCCTGCCCAATGTGGACGCCTGGAACGCCGCAAAGAAGTGGCCCCGTGATGCGTCTGACAAGGCCGGGGCCGCTGGCCTGACGGGGCTCTACGCCCCCGAGGAGTTTGGTGGTCAGGGCTTGCCGCTGGCAGAGGGCATTCAGGTCTATGAACAACTGGGGCTGGGGGACGGCGCTTATGCCTTTGCCCTGTCGATGCATAACATCTGTACCTTCGCGGGCTGCGGCTATGGCACAGATACCTTCAAGGAAAAATGGGCGCGGGATCTGACGTCGGGCCGCAAGCTGGCGAACTTTGCACTGACCGAACCGCAATCGGGGTCGGACGCAACAAACATGTATTCGCGGGCCGTGATCAATGATGACGGCACTTGGACGATCAGCGGTGCGAAGGCATGGGTCAGCTTGGCGGGTGAGGCTGATATCTATTTCACCGTGGTTAAAACCAGTGACGCACCCGGCCACAAGGATATGGCGATGATCGCCATCCCGGCCGACACCCCGGGCCTCAGCTTTGGTCCGCTCTACGATACCCCATCCTACACCTTCCTGCCTCTGGCCGAGATGTACATGGACAAGGTGGTGGTGAGTGAAGACAACATCATCCTGCCCATTGGTCAGGGCCTGCAAGGTTCACTCATGGCGATCGACATCGCCCGCGTCTCAATCGCGTCAGGATGCTGTGGATTGATGCAAGCTGCATTGGATACGGCGCTGTCCTATTCCAAGAACCGCAAGATGTTTGGCGGCAAGAACCTCGATCTGGACGGGATCCAGTGGATGCTGGGCGAAGTCGCGACCGATCTTGAAGCCTCCAAGCTGCTTTATCGAAAGGCGGCAGAATCCCTTGGCACGCCCGAAGGCCCACTGATGGCCGCTCATGCCAAACGGTTTGTGCCAGATGCCGCAGTGAAGGCTGCGAACACCTGCACGCAAGTGTTGGGCGGCATGGGGCTATTGCAGCCTTATGGACTGGATCGTTTGTCCCGTCTTGCACAAATGCTGCGGATCGTGGACGGGACAACCGAAATCAGCCGTGTAGTTATCGGGCGGGCCCTGCAAAAACGAGCGGCGACCTTGCCTGATCTGCCAGTACCGAAAGGTTTTGGTGAAACCGGCTGAACGTCCCAACCCGCCGAAGAAGCGGAACCGACCGGAAAATCTCTTCTGAAATCGGTAAAATCGAAAGACCGGCCGCGCAAATGTGGCCGGTTTCTCTATTGCAGACCTTGGTGCAAGCGCGCGAGGTCAGTGGAGACTATGCGCGCGTTCTGGAGTTCCTGGACGACATGAGGAAATGATAGCCGTCCTCACGTAGAGAAAGCTGCCGTTCAATAAAGCTGCAGCGAAGGTCGCCAACGCGGGACAAAGCGTGCATTCGCTGCGGCTGCGCCAACGGCGGCTTTCGGTCCTTCGACGAAACCGTCGATGTTGTCACAAGCAACTGAATTTCGCCTAGCGTCCGGATAAGTCTGCGCTACCGTCCGGCAGATCATGCGCACCGATACAGAGCCGGTGATCCCCCAGAACCTCGATGACGCGACACTCTCCGACGTGGCCTGGATCGTCCGCACTGGCCATCCGCACCAGTTCTTCCCGAAGCTGCGCGAGAATGGTCATGCGCCGGTCCACCGCCGCGAGCTGCTTGCGTGCGATCTCATGGGCAGGTGCGCAATCCTCTGACGGGGCTTCTGCCAAGGCCATCAGATCGGCGATGTCATCGAGCCCGAAGCCCAGTTCCCGCGCGTGACGGAGGAAAGCGAGGCGTTCGAACGCCGCTGCATCATAGCGCCTCTGCCCGCCTGTCGTCCGCGCCGGTGCCGGTATCAGGCCCCGGCTTTCGTAGTAGCGGATCGTCGTCACCTTCACACCCGTCCGGCGCGACATCTGCCCGATGGAATATTCTTTCATGTCGCCTCTTGAACCTCCAGTCGCTGTAGATCGTATCTACACTGAAGTGATACGAATCGAAAGGAGCTACTATGGGGCACGGCCATCATCATCACGTCGATCCGGAAGCGGGCGACCGCCGGGTCTTCGCCGCCATCGCAGTCAATATGGGCCTGACGGTTGCTCAGATCGTCGGCGGCATCGTTTCCGGTTCGCTGGCGCTGATCGCCGATGCGCTGCACAACTTTTCCGATGCAATCTCGCTCATCATCGCTTTCGCCGCCCGGAAAATCGCGCGGCGACCTCGCGATGCCGACATGACGTTCGGCTACGGTCGGGTCGAGGTCGTGGCCGCGCTCATCAACTACACCACGCTGATCGTGATCGGCCTCTACCTGCTCTACGAAGCCGCAATGCGCTTTGCCGATCCGCAGCCGGTCGAGGGCTGGCTGATCGTCATCATCGCCGGAATTGCGCTTATCGTGGACGCCGTGACGGCTGCGCTGACCTACGCCATGTCCAAATCCAGTGTGAACATCCGCGCGGCGTTCCTGCACAACGTCGCCGACGCGCTCGGCTCCGTCGCGGTGATTGTCGCTGGCACGCTGATCCTGCTTTACGACTGGCGGCTGATCGACCCGCTCGTGACGGTGCTGATCGCAGGCTACATACTTTGGCAGTCGTTCCGGGAAATTGGCCCGGTGATCCGTATCCTGATGCTCGGCTCACCACCGGAAATCGAGACGCAAGCGGTGCTGGAGACCGTGCGCGGAACCGACGGGGTGACCGGCATCCACCACGCGCATTTCTGGCAGATGGACGAACACCGAGCGGCCCTCGACGCACATATCGTAATAACCGAGGGCCGTTGGTCCGACGCAGACGCGGTGAAGGAGCGGATCAAAACAGCGCTGGCAGACCGCTTCGACATCGAGCACACAACGCTGGAGCTGGAATGCGCGCGCCACGCCTGCGACGACCCGTCCGAGTTCGGCGGGCGCGGGCATGGCGAGGAGCGGCACGGATGACCGACTTTGCTTCCGTGGCGCTGACCGTCGCGCTTGTCTGTGAAACAGTTCTTATTGCGATGCTGCTTTGGTCGATCCTTGTCCCATCCCGCCGTCTCTGGCCCCCGCAACGGGTGAACTGGCTCAGCCAACTCATGGTCTGGCTCCCGACCCTCGCGGTCTTCAGTAGCGCGATCCTTGTGGGCTCCGCCGGATGGAATGCTCTGGATTGGCCGCTCTGGCTTCGTTGGAGCGTAGGCCTGCCGCTGATCATGGCGGGCAATGCCGTGGTCTGGCCTGCTGCCTTGGGCATCGGCCTCGACGCGACCAGCGGCGCGGAAGCCGAGCTGAAAACCGATGGTTTCTATCGTTGGTCGCGCAACCCGCAATACGTGGCAGACATGGGCATCCTGGTCGGATGGGCAATCCTGTCCGCCAATCCCGCTGCGTTGATCATCGCGACGGGCGGTGTGGTCGCCTTTGCTCTCGCCCCTTTTGCCGAAGAGCCATGGCTGGAAGAGATCTATGGCGCGCCCTACCGCACGTATCGGAAACGGACGCCGCGGTTTTTCGGGTTTCCAAGCCGACAGAACGCTGACTACTCTGTGTAGCGTTCGCAGTCGCCGAGCCCGGTCGCGGTTGAGGCAAGGAGCCGATCCGCGGCACGGATCAGCTCGGCAACCCGCCTGTCCGCCAGGCGATACCGGACAAATCGACCTTCGCTGCGGCGGCTGACCAGCCCGCAATGCAGAAGGCAGCGCAGATGGTTCGAGACATTGGGTTGCCCCAACCCAGTATGAGCGACAATCTCCTGAACGCTGCGTTCGCCCGCCACCAGCGCATCGAGGATCGCCAGACGGCTGGGATCGCCGAGGCCCCGAAAGAGCTTTGCCCGCAGTTCTAGGGCGTCGGGTGCCAAAAGATCGTCTTGAACGTCTTGCGTCGTCATATCATTATCCACTGATACGTTAGCGGCGGCACTTTTGCCCGCCACTTTGAAGAGGATCGCACATGAACCAGGCCGAGAACAGCACGTTGCCGACGGCCTCCACGCCGATCCGAATGCGGGTGCAGGGCATGGACTGCGCCAAGGACGCGGCCGAGATCGAGCGCGCGGCCCGGTCTGCGGGCGTGGCCGAAGGCGATGTGAAGGTGTCTGCCGCAACCCACGTCATGACATTACGGATCGCGGAGGGTGACTTGTCGAAGGTGCGGCCCGCGCTCGATGCGACCGGCTACGGCTTTGAGAAGATCGAGGACGGCGATACATCCTCCGATCCGGCCTACAAGGACCCGAGTTATCGCCGCGCCCTCTGGATCGTGGTCCTGCTCAATCTCGGCTACGGCGTGGTCGAGATGTTCGGCGGGTTCCTGTCCGGGTCGCAGGCTTTGAAGGCGGACGCGCTCGATTTCCTCGGCGACGGCGCGATCACGTTTCTGGGCCTGCTCGCCATCGGTTGGAGCCTGACATGGCGTGCGCGGTCAGCGATGATCCAGGGCGTGTTTCTGGGGCTTCTGGGCCTCGGCGTCGTCGGCAGCACGCTCTGGCGTGTCCTCAACCAAACGACACCCGAAGCCGGGTTGATGGGAGCCTTCGCGGTGGGTGCGCTGATCGTGAACGTCCTCGCGGTCCTGCCGCTGCTGAAGCACCGCAAGGGCGATGCCAACATGCGGGCCGTCTGGCTGTTTTCGCGCAACGACGCCATCGGCAACCTTGCCGTGGTCATCGCGGCCGGGCTGGTCGCATGGCTTGGCAGCGCCTGGCCCGACCTGATCGTCGCGTTCGCCATCGCAGGGCTGTTCCTGCATTCGTCGTGGATGATCATCCGCGACGCGCGGAATGATCTGAAGGACGAGTAGGGGGCGCTTGCGTTAAAGAAGTGACCCCAAGTCCGATCCGACACTTGGATAGGCCGCCGTCATCGACTGAAGCTGCTTGGCCGTCAGGCCCAGCTTGATCGCCAACCCGAAGAAATTGATCAGCTCGCCGTATTCCGGGCCGAACAGGTGCGCGCCGAGAATCTTGCCATTCGACCTATCGACGAGGATCTTCGCGGCGGCGGAGGTTTCGCCGATCCGATAGTTCGAATACCAACCGCCAGTGTCGGTGAACCGGACATCTATGTCATGCCCGGCGTCCCTTGCCTCGTCTTCCAACATGCCGACACGCGCCACTTCCGGAACGGTGAAGACGGCCGTCGGAATACCGGCATAATCCGGTGCGGTTTGCGCGTCTTTGAGCATGTTGGAGGCCGCGACCTTCCCTTCGATCACTGCGACCGGCGTCAGCGGCATGCCATCGGTGTCGGCGGAATCTCCTGCGGCATAGACCGCGCTGTTTGTCGTGCTTTGCAGATGGGGGGCTACAACGATGCCCTTGTCACTGTAGTCAACACCAGCCGCCTCAAGATTCAGGTCGGCCAGGGCTGCAACCCGGCCCGCGCCATGCACGACCAAATCGGTTTCGATTGTCCGGGTCTGATCGCCCGACGCAACCTCGACAGTGAATGCTCCACTGGTTTCCGCGACCGAGACGATTTCGGTCTCGCGCATCAGGTCCACGCCGATACCGGCGCCGCGCTCGATCAGCATTTCGACCAGATCGGGATCGAAGCCGCGTAAGGGCCGGGCGCCACGATCCACGATGATCGGGTTGGCTCCGGCCCGTGCGGCGATATGCGCAAACTCGAAGGACACGAAGCCGCCGCCGATAAAAAGAACCCGTTTGGGAAGGGCCTCCAGGTTGAGGAAATCCGTGCTGTCGATCACGAGATCGGCCCCTGTGAAGCTCAGCGGCCTGGGCATGGCACCGGCGGCCACGAGGAACCGTTCCGACTGATATGCCGTTCCATCGACCTCCAGCGTGTTGTCTCCCGTGAAGCGGGCAGCTCCATGCAGGGTTTCGACGCCGTTGCCCGACAGGCCCTTTTCCATCTTGTCCGGCACGGGATCGGTGAAGCCACGCTTGTGTGCCATCAGATCGGCCCAGTTGATCGACAGATCACCGGGATCGATCCCCTTGCCCTGCATGAGCCGTGCCGCGTCCATGATTTCCGCACCGCGCCGCAGGATTTTCTTTGGATCGCAGCCGCGCAATGCGCAGGTGCCGCCGTAGGGCAGCGCATCGACAATGGCCACACGCCATCCTGCTGCGCCACACTTGTTCGCCGCGGCCACGCCTGCCATGCCAGCCCCTATGACGATCAGGTCGTAGTCTTCGCTCATTCTCCGGTCCTTGTCCTGATCTTCATCCGGCGCAGCAGCTCAACTTTGCCACGTCCATATCGAAGGTTTGCGCCGCCAGCTTCAACCCTTCTACCGTTGTCAGATAGGGGAAGACCGTCTCGCCAAGTGCCTTGGTGGTCATGCCGAACTTCAGCGCCATAACGAGGGTCTGGATCGTATCGGACCCCTCGGGCGCGATGATCTGGCCGCCAAGCAGTCGGTCGGACTTTCTGTCCGCCACCAGCTTGATCAATCCGCGCGTGTCGCGTGCGGCCAGCGCGCGCGGCACCTGATCGAGCGGCACGATGGACGTCTTTACGTCGAAGCCCGCGTCCCGAGCCTGGGCTTCACCGAGACCGACGCCCGCAACTTGAGGGTCGGAAAACACCACCCAGGGCATCGCGGCGTTGTCGTAGCGATGGTCTTCGCCGAGAACCGCGTTTTTGGCGGCGAGCTTTGCACCGTAGGCCGCCATATAGACAAACTGGTCACGGTCGGTCACATCGCCCGCCGCATAGATGCCTCGCACCGATGTCTGCATGTCCTCGCCGACGACGATGGACCCACGCGCGTCTGTTTTAACGCCGATTGCGTCCAGGCCCATATCTTCGGTATTGGCCCGCCTGCCAGCGGTCGAAACGAGGTGATCCGCTGTCACTTCGACAGGCTTTCCGTTCTGGATCACGCGTAGCGTCACGCCTGCGTCGTCGCGGCGCACAGTGTCGTAGCTTAACCCGGTCAGAAGGGTGATGCCTTCGGCCTCGAACGCCGCCGCCAATGCCTCCGAGACCTCTGGTTCCGCGCCGGGCAACAGATGCGAACGGGCGACAAGCGTGACCTTCACGCCCATGCGGCTCATCATCTGGGCCAGTTCCGCGCCGATGTAACCCGCGCCGATGAAGATCAGGCTTTTCGGCAGTACTTCGAGCTCCAGAAGACTGGTGCTGTCGAGCGCGCCGATTTCCTCGATGCCGTCGATGGTCGGCAGGACGGGACGCCCGCCCGTGGCGATGATGGTCCTCGGTGCTTTCAGGGTTCGCTCACCGACTGTCACGCCACATTCGATCAGCCGTGCGGGACCGGCGTCGATGTAATCGACACCCTCATATTCCGGCAGAAGGTCTGCGTATTTCTTCTGGCGCAGGGTCTCGACCAGATCGTCCTTGGACTGAACGAGCGTCTGCCAGTCATCGACTTGCGCGTGGCCTGATAGACCGGGGAACCGTTTGGCAGCTCCCGCACCGTGCACGGCCTCTGCCGCGCGGATCATCGCCTTGGACGGCACGCATCCCACGTTGACGCAGGTTCCGCCGATGGTGCCATGTCCCACGAGAGCGACGCGCTTTCCGGCATCCGCGCCGGTAATTGCGGCGGAGAAACCCGCCGACCCCGCCCCGAGGACGATCAGGTCATAGCCGCCCTGTCCATCGTCGTTTTTGTTCAGGTCTTTCATCTCAGCGCGCCTCACCATACTCGGGGTTGTTCGATTTGGCAGCGAACAGATAAATGACCGCGCCGATTGCGATCAGCGGTGTGAGCATGCCGAGAAGACCGAAGAACATACCGGTGGCGGTGCAACATCCCATCATCATTAGAGCGTTCCTTTCTTTTGCGCACGGTTCAGCAGAACCGCGTAGAGTGCTGTGGCGGCGAAAACGCCGATTGTGATCCGTATTGCGAACCTGAATTCGAGAAGAATGATCAGGATCGACAGGGCCACCGCGAGGCCGGTGGCCCAAAGTTTCGGGGCCGGTCCCGGTTTGCCAGCGCGCAGCCAAAAGGCCTGTGCCACCACGGCGAGGCTGAAAAACAGCAGCGGGAACAGGGCGTAATCGAGCCAACCCGATAGGGCCGACAATCCGACGCCAGCGATGATGACGACCAGAAACGGCGTAAAGCAGCAGAGCGCGGCGAACAGCGCACCGCCAAGCCCCCATTTCAGCAGTCGGTCGGGATTTTCTGGTGTGTCAGTCAATGGGCCGTCTTTCTTCGTGATGGTTCGGTGCTGGAGGCCCGTTTCATGTGTGAACGACGCAGTGCGCGGAGGATCAGGTAGGTCAGACCCGCCAAAACCAGCATGGCAATGCCACTCATTCCAGAGAGCCAAGCCCCAACGCCGCCGAACAACGCTGCAAGCACGGCAGTTCCGCCGCCGCAGCAGACCACCACGACCGGAGCTGCTATTCCGAAGGCCAGCAGGCCACCCATCAGATTGTCACGCATTGCAGGCGGCTCAGGAGGCTGTGTCGGGCAGCACCTGCGCCGGATAGCCATTGGCTGTCACCGCGCCAATGATGCTTTCGATTGAAGTCTCGGCGTCATCGTAGGTCACGCTGTAAACACCCTGTCCGTATTCGGGGCCGTCCTCGAATGCGGCGATCTCGACCGACGGAACACCGCGCATCGAGCTGGCGACGATGAATGAACAGGACGGGCATGTCAGTTCACTGACGGCGATCTCGACCTCGCGCTCTTCAGCGAGGACCGGAGTCGAGAGTGCGGCGATGGTCAGGGCGGATAGTAGAAGATGCTTCATGGTCTTGGTCCTCGTTCAGAATTTCAGGATGAAGGGGGTGATGTAGGGAAAGATCATGGCGACAGCGACAATCGCGGAAGCGGCCCAGAGGGTTGCGCGCATAATGCGGCGGTCGATGGGGCGGGCGCAGGTGCCATCGGCACAGGCCTCGGCATCTACAGGCTTGTAAGCCTTGTAGAAGCCGTATCCCAAAAACGCGGCGCTCAGCGCGAAGGTGTACCATTTGTAGGCATAGAGCGCTCCGAGCTGCGCGATGAACACGCCTGTCACGCCAAAACTGACCAGCACCAATGGAAGGATGCAGCAAGAAGTCATCGCCAGCGCACCGAGGACGCCGAGGCCGGTCACGCCCCATCCCTTGGTGGTTTCGTCGCCAATTTTCTGCGACCGAGATTGCGGAAGTTCCGCCAAATTTTGTTCCATCGAATCTTCCTTGAACAGATGTTTCCACCGTTCTAAGGTCTGTAGTTGATACAGGCTCAAGGGGTTTTTTTGCGAAATGAGTAACACAAGCGTGAGATCAATTCGGCGGGGTGATTTGGCACGAGCAACGGGCTGCAATCTTGAAACCATCCGCTATTACGAAAAGATCGGCATCATGCCGGACCCGCCGCGCAGCACGAAAGGCTATCGCAGCTACGATAACGCCCATGTCAGACGGCTGAAATTCGTCATGCGGTCCCGAGATCTCGGTTTTTCTCTCGAAGAGGTTCGCGGGCTGCTCGGGCTGGTCGATGAGCAATCCCGGACCTGCGCCGAGGTTCAGATCATCGCGGAAGATCATCTGACTGACGTTCGAGCCAAGATCGCGGACCTGCAGCGCATCGAGCATGTCTTGTCGGACACAGTTGCGCGATGCACCGGCGATGCTGTCCCAGAATGTGCGGTGATCGACGCGTTACTTGATGCGTGAGCAGATCAGCATTTGATTTGCGACCGCTGCGGCCCGAAAATGAAGCCGCCATTGGCCGCAACGCAGAAAATCGGAAAGATGGGCTCAAACCGGCCGTTAGCTGCGTTTTCCACCAATGTCTGGTTCAGTGGAAAGCTCTGAGTTGTGTTGCGCTATAGGCTCGCCGTCATTGTGCAACGCAGCCTGCGTCTCGCCGTTGTCCCAGCGATACAGAAGGCCGATTTGTTCACCTGTTTTGATGCATGAAATACGGCCGATGGCTTCGGCCGTTGAGCGAACACTCGTAATTTCGGGCAATATCAGCCCCTCTTGTTTAATAACTCTTGTGGGTCGATTTCGAGAGCAAGTGCGATCCGCTCCAGAACATCGATTGATGCTGAATTTTTGGCGAGTTCGATCTCGCTGATATAGCTGCGATCTACATCCGCAGCCAAAGCTAGCTGTTCTTGGCTCAATCCTCTGGAACTTCTTAGATTCCGGACATTTAACCCTACTCGTTCCCGTAATTTCATGGCCTCTATTCGGCCAGATCACAAGAACCGCTCTACGGAATATATTCCACAAAGCGCGCGCGAACATCATAAACACTATGCTCGCATATGGTGTGGAGATTGAGATTGGAGCTAGTGTATCAATAATGCAGTAATGTAGTCAGAAGGCATTTATTGATATGTGGTGCAGACTTATCAGAAATTTGAGCGCCGGAGCTGTCGTGGCTCTTCTTTCAACCGTGGCCCCGCAGGCGGCAAAGGCCTATCAGGTCGATTGCGCCATTCTGCTTTGCCTGGCCGGTGGTTGGCCCGCGTCAGCAGAATGTGCCCACGCCCGAGCAGTGTTTATCCGCCGGATCACGCCCTGGCCGATTGAGCCGCCGTTGCAAATCTGGCGCTGCCCGATGGGGGTTTCTGAGCGCGCGCCGTTGCAAAGTATTGCCCCTAAAGTCTGGGAGGCCAGCAACCAATCAAGTCAGACGCTTGGCCAAGTCATCCTGGCTCAGGTGGTCGAAGGCAGTGCCGATATCGACATCAGCGGTCTGGAATTCGATTTCGTGCGCTCGATCCGTGTCTGGGATGTTCGACACTACAGTCATCGTGAACGTGGTCGCGATGATGATTGTTCTGAGAGCTACAACATGCGCCTCGGGACCTATGGCACGCAGGGCGAATTCGGCTGGCACCGCACGACACCAGCCGCCGCCCCGCAATGGGTACTGCCGTCGCGGCGCTGTTCGTCATCGAGTTGGCGGCGTGGCGTCGGTGTTGAATGGGAAGATCACGAGGGCAACCACGGATATGAGTGGGTGGCCTACTAGGGTTATTCGCCGATGTCTTTCATGCGTTCCGCGATATCGCCCGCAATGCGTTCATATAGCGCGGCTTGTTTGTCCCTTGGCGTCCCAGGCTTTGGGTTTCTTCGACGGATGCGTTTGGCGAGCCAGAACAGCATACGGGCCGCTGGATCGGATGTCGCATCCGGTTCTGCGGCCGGATACTTCTCCTCTAGGGCGACGACGATTTCCTGAGACAGGCTGCGCCGGTTCAGTGTGGCATGCGTTTCCAGACGCTTCTTGAGCGCGGCAGGAAGCAAGAGTTTGAATTGGACCAAGGCTTCTTCTTTCATGATTGCATGATGGACAATATTTGTCCTCAATGGTATGGACATTTTATGTCCTTTTGTTGAGGTGTAAATATGAAGACAACCCAGTTCAAACTTAACCTTCCAGCGGACGTGAAAGCCTGGCTCGAAGAGGAGGCTGTGCGCAACTTACGCTCACAGGGCGCTCAGGTGGTGTCTTGTTTGCGGGCAGCCATGTCGCGGCAAGAAGCCGTGGGTGAGAGGGCTGAAAAATGAGCCCAAGCCATATTCAGCTGATTCCGACCCCAGAGCTTGCGCTTCTCTTCGGCTACAGTGAGCCGAGCGCGTCCTTCTATGACTTCTGCCGTAGGACGGGTATCGCTCCGGTGCCAGGGCGGCGCGGGTGGTATGACCCGAAACTCATTCGCGCGCGATTGGATGCTGTTCAGGGCATCAGCGCGGCAGAACGCGAGGCCACTTCGCAACCGAGCCTCGTTGCACAGCGGAGAGCGCGCCGTGCCCAGAAGTAACCTTCCCAAGGGCGTCCACCGTGTCCGGCGCAAAGTTGTGTCTGGTGTTCGCTACCATTTCTATGCCTGGCGGGGCGGCCCCAAATTTTGGGAGGGGACGGACCCGAACCCCAAAGAGCCCGAATTCTTCCATGCGTTTTCGCAGTGCGGTACGCCCGTGAGCCCGGCTGAATATCTGACGACTCACTTGGTCGACGATTTTCTGTCCAGTGCGTCCTTGCCCAAGGCTGAGCGTTCAAAGGCTGATATCCGCAAATGGCTGGAACTGTTCCGCGAGGAGTTCGGTGCGGATCCTGTCGCGATGTTCGAAGAGCGCGCCTCAAGGGGCGAGGTTAACAATTGGCGCAAGAAGTGGCTTCATTCGCCCAAGCAGCACGATATGGCAGGCACCCATGCGACGCGCGTCCTCAATTGGGCGGTGGAAGAGGGGAAGCTGAAAGAGCACCACTGCCACAAGCTCAAGAAACTCTACCAATCGAACCGCACAGAAATTATCTGGACGAGCGGCGATATCGCTCAGTTCAATAAGCACGCACCGAAATGGGTGCAGAGGATCCTGACCGCCGGATGCGAAACCGGTTTGCGAGCGGCCGATCTGGTTCAGGTCAAAATGGACCAATTCGAAGACACGCCGCACGGCAAGCGCCTTCGTTTCAGGACCAGTAAGCGCGGCCAGATCGCATATATCCCTGCCACATCGGCACTTGAGAAATTGATCGCAGAGACGCCGGAAGGCCAAGAGGTGTTGCTGGTGTCAGAGCTTGGCAGGCCTTTGACGGCCCGTTGGGCATCGAACCAGATCACCAAGTGGCGGCGCGAAGCTCAGATCCCCCCTTGGATCGACGGCAGGGAGAAGACTCTGTCTGATACACGCGGGACGGCGGCGACAAGATTGCTGAATGCCGATCTGTCTTTGCGCCAGATTGCGGTGCTGATGGGGTGGTCGGTTCGCTACGCGGCGCAGGTAATCGAGCATTATGCGCAGGTTAGCCCGGACGAAAGCGATGCGGTTTTGCGCAAGCTCAATCGAGCAAAATCACTGTCTCAAGACACAAAAATGTAAACGCCCCTGTAAACGCGGGGCCTCAAACACGGCAAGGAGTGATGTAAGTGATTGTTTTTAAATGGAGGCGAGTACCGGAATCGAACCGGTGTACACGGATTTGCAATCCG
>NZ_JBQGAQ010000020.1:0-48131 GCF_056542905.1 Ruegeria sp. AA3
CTGCGGTCAGCGTGGTCTTGCCGTGGTCAACGTGGCCAATCGTGCCGATGTTGACGTGCGGCTTATTACGCTCAAACTTTTCCTTTGCCATGATGGCCTCCTTTTTCGGTAATGAAGGGAGCCCGTTAACCGAGCTCCCTCAAATCTTCGCTTATGCGTATTTCGCCTGGATCTCGTCCGAGATGTTCTGCGGAACCGGATCGTAGTGGTCGAACTGCATGGTGAACTGGGCACGGCCCGACGACATCGAACGCAGAGTGTTGATGTAGCCGAACATGTTCGCCAGCGGAACAAACGCGTCGATCGCGATTGCGTTGCCGCGCGGCTCTTGTCCAGAAACCTGGCCACGACGCGAGGTCAGGTCGCCGATGATACCGCCGGTATATTCTTCCGGGGTGATCACTTCGACCTTCATGATCGGTTCCAGCAGTTTCGCGCCAGCTTTGCGCATGCCTTCACGCATACACATACGGGCCGCGATTTCGAACGCCAGAACGCTCGAGTCAACGTCGTGGAACTTACCGTCGATCAAGGCAACCTTGAAGTCGATCACGGGGAAGCCAGCCAGCGGGCCGCTATCCATGACCGAGTTGATGCCCTTTTCAACGCCCGGAATGTATTCCTTCGGTACCGCGCCACCAACGATGCGGCTTTCGAATGAATAACCCTCGGCAGGTTCCGTCGGCGAGATGATCATCTTCACTTCGGCGAACTGACCCGAACCACCCGACTGTTTCTTGTGGGTGTAGGTATGTTCGACTTCGTGACCGATGGTCTCACGATAGGCCACCTGCGGTGCACCGATGTTGGCCTCAACCTTGAACTCACGCTTCAGACGGTCCACCAGGATGTCCAGGTGAAGTTCGCCCATGCCCTTCATGATGGTCTGACCCGATTCCAGATCAGTTTCCACACGGAAGGACGGGTCTTCGGCGGCCAGACGGGCCAGACCCTGGGACATCTTCTCTTGGTCGCCCTTGGTCTTGGGCTCAACCGCGATCTCGATCACCGGATCGGGGAAGGTCATGGTTTCCAGAACCACCGGATCCTTCGCATCACACAAAGTGTCACCGGTGGTGGTATCTTTCAGACCCGCCAGCGCGATGATGTCGCCTGCAAACGCTTCTTCGATCTCTTCCCGGTTGTTCGAGTGCATCATCATCATACGACCGATGCGCTCTTTCTTACCTTTGGTCGAGTTCAGGATTGAGTCACCCTTGTTCATGGTGCCCGAGTAGATTCGGGTGAAGGTCAGCGAGCCAACGAAGGGGTCGTTCATGATTTTGAACGCCAGACCCGAGAAAGCCATGTCGTCATCGGCACGACGCGCGATGTCACGAACTTCTTCTTCGTCGCCGGGTTTGAAGCCCATGTAATCGACAACGTCCAGCGGGCTGGGCAGATAGTCGATCACAGCGTTGAGCAGCGGCTGAACGCCTTTGTTCTTGAACGCCGAACCGCCCAGAACCGGCACAAACGCGATGTCCAGGGTGCCTTTGCGCAGCAGGGCGCGTAGTGTCGGAACGTCGGGCTCATTGCCTTCCAGGTATTCCATCATCGCGTCGTCGTCCATTTCGACGGCCGCTTCGATCATCTTACCGCGCCACTCGTCAGCCATGTCTTTTAGGCTGTCGCGAATCGGAGCTTTGATCCAGCTTGCGCCCAGATCTTCACCCTGCCACAGCCACTCTTCCATGGTGACCAAGTCGATCAGACCTTCCAGCTCGGACTCGGCGCCGATCGGAATACCAACCGGAACAGCGCGTGCGCCGGTACGGTCTTCAATCATGCGAACGCAGTTGAAGAAGTCTGCGCCGATCTTGTCCATCTTGTTGACGAAAACCATACGCGGAACCTTGTAGCGGTCAGCCTGACGCCACACGGTTTCGGTCTGGGGCTCAACACCGGCGTTTGCGTCCAGAACGCAGACGGCACCGTCGAGAACCGCCAGCGAACGTTCGACTTCGATGGTGAAGTCAACGTGGCCGGGGGTGTCGATGATGTTCAGGCGGTGCTTGGGGGTATCGGCGGTCTGACCGTCCTCGGTGCGCTCCCAGAAAGTGGTGGTCGCAGCCGAAGTGATGGTGATGCCGCGTTCCTGCTCCTGCTCCATCCAGTCCATGGTAGCTGCACCATCGTGCACCTCACCGATGTTGTGGGATTTGCCAGTGTAATACAGGATACGCTCCGAGCAGGTGGTCTTACCTGCGTCGATGTGCGCCATGATACCGAAGTTACGGTACAGTTCGAGAGGATATTCGCGTGACATTTGTCTAAGCCTCTGGGATTACCAACGGTAATGGCTAAAGGCTTTGTTCGCCTCGGCCATCTTGTGGGTGTCTTCGCGTTTCTTGACGGCAGTACCGCGGGACTGAACAGCGTCCAACAGCTCACCTGCAAGGCGCTCTTCCATGGTGTTTTCGTTGCGGCCGCGCGCAGCAGTGATCAGCCAGCGGATGGCCAGTGCTTCGCGGCGCTCGGGGCGCACTTCGACCGGAACCTGGTAGGTTGCACCACCAACCCGGCGCGAGCGAACCTCAACCGACGGTTTGATGTTGTCGAGCGCTTCGTGGAACACTTCGACAGGAGCGCGCTTTACTTTGTTCTCAACGCGGTCAAACGCGTTGTAAACGATGCGCTCTGCGACCGACTTCTTGCCGTCGATCATCAGGTTGTTCATGAATTTGGTCAGTACCTTGTCGCCAAATTTGGCGTCAGGCAGGACTTCGCGTTTTTCGGCGGCGTGACGACGTGACATATCAGCCTCTCCTTCTTACTTGGGACGCTTCGCGCCGTATTTCGAACGACGTTGCTTACGATCTTTGACGCCCTGAGTATCCAGAACACCGCGCAGGATGTGGTAACGCACACCGGGAAGGTCTTTTACACGGCCGCCACGGATCAGAACAACCGAGTGTTCCTGCAGGTTGTGGCTTTCACCGGGGATGTACGAGATGACCTCAAACCCGTTGGTCAGGCGCACTTTGGCAACCTTACGCATCGCCGAGTTCGGCTTTTTTGGTGTGGTGGTGTAAACACGTGTGCAGACGCCGCGTTTCTGCGGGCACTGCTCCAGGTGCATGGACTTTGAGCGTTTTACTTTGGGCTGCCGCGGCTTGCGGATCAGCTGTTGAATAGTTGGCATTCCGGTTTCTTCCCCGTTTTGCAACACACATGACATGCACGCGGCTGCGTGCGGTTAAATTCGCTGCACTTATGCGTCCACAAGCGCAAAACCCGCGAGCGTTCCCATTCCGAGGTGAACGTCGCGGTTTGTTATCAGAGGGCGCGAACGATAAAAGTGTCCGGGCCTTGACCAGTTCATTACTGAAATCGGTTACGGGGCGGCCCCCGGTACCGAGATGTCGCGCGTAATAGGGGGAGTCGGCCCGAGTGTCAACAGCCATGCAACAAAGGCGTATTGCGCATCAAGAAATCAGCCATTTATCAGGATCGGGCTGCGAATTCCACTGTTCGCCCGCATTGCGGCTTATACCCACCGCGTGCATAGTGGGCGCGTCCCGCTATCCATTGGATGATCTATGCAAGTCATTGGCCTGTGCCGATTTTCATTCCCTGCCCTAGGCGATTTCCAAATCGAACACGACACGGTCGAAGAGCGGCGCCGCCATCTATACCACCCTGCCCGTCTGGAAGAGCGGTTTCGCCTGTTTGAATCCCTAACCTTGCCCAGCTTTCGCGCACAAACCGATGAGGATTTCCAGCTTCTGATCGCCGTCGGAGAGTGTCTTCCGAAGGCGGCGTTTGACCGGCTCAAAGATCTAACCACTGACATCAAGCAGGTTCAGATCATCCAAAGAGCAGTCAATCCAGATCAGAAACACCGGCAAGTCATGAAACAAATCCTTCAAATCGCGCGCTCGCATCCAGACCGGCCTTGTCTTCAGTTCCGTCATGACGACGACGACAGCGTTTCCATAGATTTCGTGGAAAAACTCCGAGAAGCAGCAGATGACGGCGCGGGTTTGATCAAGAAAAATCAAGCGATCGGGATAGATTTCAATAACGGGTATCAGGCCAGTTTTAGACCCGCAGGCACACAGGCAGCGCAGGTCTACAAGTCTTTGCTCGGGGTTGGACTGGGCATGCTGGTCTCGGGCGGATGCACTCACACAATCATAAGCTTCACCCATAACCGGATCGGACGTTTCATGCCGGTTATCAGCTATCCTGATCACCCGATGTGGATCAGGTCACTGAACAATTCCAACGACTCGCCACGCGCAGGGAAACAGAAGGCGCAACTTGCTCCGATAACACCGGAGATCGAATCCGAATTTGCCACACGTTTCGCGATAAATCCGCGGTTCGTGCGGTTGCATCAGTCCTCCTCCTGACGCGACCGCTCGCGGAACAGTGTGAACATCCCTGCCCCGACGACCAATGCCGCACCCAAAAGGGTAATCGTGTCGGGCCAGTCTCCAAATACCGCCCATCCAAGCACCAGTGCCCAAAGCAGACTGGAATAGCGGAATGGCGCAATAAAACCGACCTCCCCCACGCGCATCACCATGACGCTGAACAGATACCCCATCAAAACAAAGACCGCGGCACTGGCGACCATCGCACCTGATGCGGTCGAAACCGGCACCCACCCCTCAAAAACTGACACGATTGCAGCGACAGTGGTGATAGAAAGCGATGTTGCCAACGTCACAACCATGGATGGCACTTCTGCGGACATGCGTCGCGTGATCAGATCACGGGCCGTAACCGATGCAACCGCGATCAGTGCATAAATGGCGTAAATGCTGAAGCCATCGGGGCCGGGCCGAACGATCAACAACATGCCAACAAATCCCATTGCAATCGCGACAATCCTCCGCCACCCGATTTTTTCCTGAAAAAACAACGCAGCCCCCAGGGTCACGGTCAAGGGTAACGCTTGCAACACCGCCGTTACATTGGCCAACGGCATGTGCATTAACGCAGTCAGGAAGAAGAATGTCGCCGACAATTCGGCAAGGCATCGAAACACTACCAACCACTTATCGTGGCGGGAAAAATCCAAATGAAGCGCCCCAAGATGGCGTGCAAGAAAGAACACGAGAATCGTTGCCAACGCCCCTCGTGTGGCGACCAACTGGAACAGCGGCATATCCTGCCCCACCACCTTCACGAGCGTATCGTTGACAGTAAAGGCAGCCATGCTGCCCATCATCAGCAAGGCGCCCCTTAGATTTGGTGTCATTCTGGTTTCGCCCGATCCCACTACAATGTGCCCATTGGCCAATCAGGCAAACCCAATGTCAACTCTGCAATGGATAATCAGCAATCGCAGGTGAGTCAGGAGGGACCTAGAGGCTGACTTTGACCGGTACATTGTTATTTTGAAGTCCGGTCAAACTGAAGAGGTGCACTGTGATTGAGGGCCTGAGCCATATTACCTTCATCACCCGAAATCTGGACAAGATGGAAGAGGTACTGACAACAATTCTGAATGCCAAAAAAATCTACGATAGCGGCGATCGGACTTTCTCGCTTTCAAAAGAGCGGTTTTTCGATATCGGGGGTGTTTGGGTCGCGATTATGGAGGGCGATCCGCTGTCCGAAAAAACCTACAATCACGTCGCGTTCAAGATGAGCGTAGATGAATATGACGACAGGTTGCAACGCATCCGGTCGCTGGGCCTTGAAATCCGGGAGGGTCGATCCCGCGTACCCGGGGAAGGGCAATCAATCTATTTTTATGACTACGACAACCATATGTTTGAACTGCACACCGGTACGCTGGAGGAACGATTAAAACGGTACGCCGCGGGCTAAATTAAAAAGGCCCCGCAATTTTGCAGGGCCTCATTTGTTTTATGCTGCGGTGCTTATTCGCGGCTTTCCGGTGTTTCCACCAGAACGTCCAGCTCATCACCGACCATGTCGTCGTCGAATGTCGGAGCGGCCAAAGCAGCGGCCGCTTCGGCCTCTTCCCGGCGGGCTTCGATAACCACGTTGTCACGCGACTGCGCGATGTGGCGGACGGCCTGAGTGGCCCCACCGGTACCGGCAGGGATCAGGCGACCAACGATGACGTTCTCTTTGAGGCCAACCAACTTGTCTTTCTTACCCTGAACCGAGGCTTCGGTCAGAACGCGAGTGGTTTCCTGGAACGACGCCGCCGAGATGAACGAACGCGTCTGCAGCGAGGCTTTGGTGATCCCCAGAAGGATCGGTTCGCCCTGAGCCGGACGGCCGCCGCGCGAGATGGTTTTCTCGTTGGCTGCGTCGAACTCTTGCTTGTCGACATGCTCGCCTTTCAGCAGGGTGGTGTCGCCTGAATCCAGGATCTCCCACTTCTGCAGCATCTGGCGCACGATGACCTCGATGTGCTTGTCGTTGATCTTAACGCCCTGCAGACGATAGACGTCCTGCACTTCGTCGATCATGTAATCCGCCAGCGCTTCGACGCCCATAATGGACAGGATGTCATGCGGAGCCGGGTTACCATCCATCAGGTATTCACCCTTCTGGATGAAGTCCCCTTCGGCAACCGGGATGTGCTTGCCCTTGGGCACCATGTACTCGATGGTCTCCATCGACTCGTCAGCCGGTTCGATGCTGATGCGGCGCTTGTTCTTATAGTCGCGGCCAAAGCGCACGTAACCATCGGCTTCTGCGATGATCGCGTGATCTTTCGGACGGCGGGCTTCGAACAGTTCGGCCACACGCGGCAGACCACCGGTGATGTCCTTGGTCTTAGCACCTTCACGCGGGATACGCGCGACAACGTCACCGGCTTCGATCTGCTGACCATCTTCGACCGACAGGATCGCATCCACCGACATCGGATAGTGAACCGGGTTGCCCGCGTCGTTGCGGACCGGCTCGCCATCTTCGCCGACCAGAATGATCTCGGGCTTGAGGTCGCTACCTTTGGGGGCAGCGCGCCAATCGATCACAATCTTCTGGGTCATACCAGTTGCATCGTCGGTCTCATCGCGGACAGCGATGCCCGAAACAAGGTCGACATATTTCGCCGTACCAGCTTTCTCAGCGATGATTGGCAGGGTGTACGGATCCCATTCGAACAGCTTATCGCCACGCGCAACCTTAGTGCCGTCCTTGACGAACAGCTTAGAGCCGTAGCCCAGCTTGTGGCTGGCACGCTCTTCGCCGTGTTCATCGCTGATCACCAGCTTCATGTTCCGGCCCATAACGAGGCTTTCGCCTGCGGCATTGACCAGAATCTGCGGGTTCTCGAAGGAAACGACACCTTCCTGGCTGGCTTCCTGGAACGACTGCTGACCACCTTGCGCAACACCACCGATGTGGAAGGTCCGCATGGTAAGCTGTGTACCGGGTTCACCGATGGACTGCGCGGCGATGATGCCGACAGCCTCACCTGTGTTCACCATGGTACCGCGTGCAAGGTCACGACCGTAGCAGGTGGCGCAGACGCCTTCCTCGGACTCACAGGTCAGAGGCGAGCGGATACGCATCGAAGCAACACCGGCTTCGTCAATGGTGTCCGCCATGCGTTCGTCGATCAACTGACCTGCAGCGACCAGAACCTCGTCCGTACCCGGACGCAGAACGTCATCGGCAGAGACACGGCCCAGCACACGTTCGGCCAGCGAGGCGACAACCTCACCATCGTTCACGGCTGCTTCGGCAGTGATCGCACGCTCGGTGCCACAATCGATCTCACGAACGATACAGTCTTGTGCCACGTCTACCAGACGACGGGTCAGGTAACCCGAGTTCGCCGTCTTCAGAGCGGTATCCGACAGACCCTTACGGGCACCGTGGGTCGAGTTGAAGTACTCGAGAACGGTCAGACCTTCCTTAAAGTTCGAGATGATCGGCGTCTCGATGATGTCACCGTTCGGCTTGGCCATCAGGCCGCGCATACCGCCCAGCTGTTTCATCTGAGTAACCGAGCCACGCGCACCGGAGTGGGCCATCATGTAGACCGAGTTCGGTTCCTGATCCGACCCGTCTTCGGCTTTGGCAACGTCCGAGATGGTGCTCATCATCGCCTCGGTGACGCGGTCGTTACACTTCGACCAGGCATCGACAACTTTGTTGTACTTTTCGCCCTGAGTGATCAGGCCGTCCATGTACTGCTGTTCAAAGTCTTTCACCTGACCGCGGGTGTCATCGACGATGCCCCACTTGTCATCGGGAATAACCATGTCGTCCTTACCGAACGAGATGCCCGCTTTGAACGCTTCTTTGAAGCCCATCGACATGATCTGATCACAGAAGATAACCGACTCTTTCTGACCGCAGTAACGGTAGACGGTGTCGATCACCTGCTGCACTTCTTTCTTCCGCAGCAGGCGGTTGACCAGATCGAACGGCGCTTTGTTGTTCATCGGCAGCAACGCACCCAGACGTAGACGGCCCGGAGTGGTTTCGTAGCGCTTCTGAACTTCGTTGCCTTCGTCGTCGATCTGCGTGATCCGCGCGGTGATTTTCGAGTGCAGATGCACTTCACCCGCGTCCAGCGCGTGCTGAACTTCTTCGATAGACCCAAAGACCTTGCCTTCGCCCGGCATGCCTTCGCGTTCCAGGGTCACGTAGTACAGACCCAAGATCATATCCTGCGACGGAACGATGATCGGCGCACCGTTTGCAGGCGACAGAACGTTATTCGTCGACATCATCAGAACACGGGCTTCCAACTGGGCCTCAAGGCTCAGCGGCACGTGAACGGCCATCTGGTCACCGTCAAAGTCGGCGTTAAAGGCCGAACAGACCAGCGGGTGCAGCTGGATGGCTTTACCTTCGATCAGGACCGGCTCGAACGCCTGAATGCCAAGACGGTGCAGCGTCGGCGCACGGTTCAACATGACAGGGTGTTCGCGGATCACCTCGTCGAGGATATCCCACACTTCGGGACGCTCTTTTTCGACCAGTTTCTTCGCCTGCTTAACAGTCGAAGACAGACCCTTGGCTTCAAGGCGCGAGTAGATGAACGGCTTGAACAGCTCCAGCGCCATCTTCTTGGGCAGACCACACTGATGCAGCTTGAGTTCCGGACCGGTCACAATGACCGAACGGCCCGAGAAGTCGACGCGCTTACCCAGAAGGTTCTGACGGAAGCGACCCTGCTTACCTTTCAGCATGTCCGACAGCGATTTCAGCGGACGCTTGTTGGCGCCGGTGATCACGCGGCCACGACGGCCATTGTCGAACAAAGCGTCAACGGATTCCTGCAGCATCCGCTTTTCGTTGCGGACGATGATGTCAGGCGCGCGCAGCTCAATCAGACGCTTCAGACGGTTGTTCCGGTTGATGACGCGGCGATACAGATCGTTCAGATCCGAGGTCGCGAAACGACCACCATCCAGCGGAACCAGCGGACGCAGTTCCGGCGGAATGACCGGGATCACGGTCATCACCATCCACTCAGGCCGGTTGCCCGACTCGAGGAAGGATTCAACAACCTTCAGACGCTTGATGATTTTCTTGGGCTTCAGCTCGCCGGTGGCTTCGGCCAGATCAGCGCGCAGTTGCTCGGCTTCGGCTTCCAGATCGATCTGAGCCAGCATCTCGCGGATGGCTTCAGCACCGATATTGGCGGTGAACGCGTCCATGCCATAGGCATCCTGCGCGTCCATGTACTCTTCTTCGGTCAGCATCTGGCCGTAGGTCAGGTCGGTCAGACCGGGCTCGATGACAACGTAGTTTTCAAAGTACAGAACGCGTTCCAGATCGCGCAGCGTCATGTCCAGCATCAGACCGATGCGGGACGGCAGCGACTTCAGGAACCAAATATGCGCGACAGGCGCGGCCAGTTCGATGTGGCCCATACGCTCTCGGCGGACTTTCTGCAGGGTGACTTCCACGCCGCATTTCTCGCAGACAACGCCGCGATACTTCATCCGCTTATATTTGCCGCACAGACATTCGTAGTCTTTGATCGGGCCAAAGATACGCGCGCAGAACAGACCGTCACGCTCGGGTTTGAACGTCCGGTAGTTGATGGTTTCGGGTTTCTTGATCTCGCCATAGGACCAAGACAGGATCCGCTCGGGCGACGCCAACGAGACCTTGATCTCGTCGAATACTTTCGGGGGCGTCAGCGGGTTGAACGGGTTGTTGGTGATTTCCTGGTTCATTTGTTACCTCAAATCTTGCGGAAGGGGGGACGGGAGAAAGGGCAAGGCCCTTACTCCTCAACCTCCGCATCCAGGAGTTCCATATTCAGGCCGAGGCCACGGACTTCTTTCACCAGAACGTTGAACGATTCCGGTACGCCCGCTTCAAAGTTATCCTCGCCCTTGACGATCGACTCATAGACCTTGGTCCGGCCGGCGACGTCATCCGATTTCACGGTGAGCATTTCCTGCAGGGTGTAGGCGGCGCCGTAAGCTTCAAGAGCCCAGACCTCCATCTCACCAAAGCGCTGACCACCGAACTGCGCCTTACCACCCAGCGGCTGCTGGGTCACCAGGCTGTACGGCCCGGTCGAACGCGCGTGGATCTTGTCGTCCACCAGGTGGTGCAGTTTCAGCAGGTACTTGATGCCCACGGTTACCGGACGCGCGAATTGCTCACCGGTACGACCGTCAAACAGAACCGACTGACCGCTTTCCGAGAAGCCCGCACGCACCAGCGCGTCGTTGACATCCGCCTCTTTGGCACCGTCAAAGACCGGGGTTGCGATCGGAACACCACGGGTCACGTTGCCCGCAGCCTCGATCAGGCCATCCTCGTCCAGACCGGTGATGCCTTCTTCGTAGACATTTTCGCCATAGGCCAGCTTCATCGCTTCGCGAACCGGGGTCAGATCGCCGGAACGGCGGTATTCACCCAGAGCGTCATCGATGTTCAGACCCAGACCGCGTGCGGCCCAACCCATGTGGGTTTCAAGGATCTGACCGACGTTCATCCGCGAAGGCACACCCAGTGGGTTCAGACAGAAGTCTACCGGAGTACCATCGGCCAGGAACGGCATGTCTTCCATCGGAACAACCTTGGAGATCACACCCTTGTTCCCGTGACGACCGGCCATCTTGTCACCCGGCTGCAGCTTGCGCTTCACGGCGATGAAGACTTTGACCATCTTCATCACACCCGGCGGCAGGTCGTCGCCACGGCGGACCTTCTCGACCTTGTCTTCGAAACGGGCGTCCAGAGCGCGTTTCTGCACTTCGTACTGCTCGTTCAGAGCTTCGACGATCTGTGCGTCCTGCTCACCTTCCAGTGCCAGCTGCCACCACTGACCACGGGTCAGGGTTTCCAGCAGTTCCTCGGTGATCACCGACCCCGGCTTGACGCCTTTCGGGCCTTTGACAGCGGTTTTACCCAGGATCAGGCCTTGTAGACGCGCATAGATGTTGCGGTCAAGGATCGTCAACTCGTCGTCCCGGTCACGGGCCAAGCGTTCGACTTCCTCACGCTCGATCTGCAGCGCCCGCTCGTCTTTCTCGACGCCGTGACGGTTGAAGACGCGAACCTCAACGACCGTACCGTAATCGCCCGGCTTCACGCGCAGCGAGGTGTCGCGAACGTCAGATGCTTTCTCACCAAAGATGGCGCGCAGCAGCTTTTCTTCCGGGGTCATCGGGCTTTCGCCCTTCGGAGTGATCTTGCCGACCAGAATATCGCCCGGCTCAACATCCGCACCGATGTAAACGATGCCCGCCTCGTCGAGGTTGCGCAGCGCTTCTTCACCGACGTTCGGGATGTCGCGGGTGATCTCTTCCGGGCCCAGCTTGGTGTCACGGGCGGCGACTTCGAATTCCTCGATATGAACCGAGGTAAAGACGTCGTCACGCGCGATACGTTCCGAGATCAGGATCGAGTCTTCGTAGTTGTAACCGTTCCACGGCATGAACGCGACGACCACGTTCTTACCAAGGGCCAGTTCACCCATATCGGTCGACGGACCATCGGCAATGACCTCGCCCTTCTGGACGGTGTCACCCACCTTGATCAGCGGACGCTGGTTGATGCAGGTGTTCTGGTTCGAACGCTGGAATTTGCGCAGACGATAGATGTCGACGCCAGCGTCGCCCAGTTCCAAATCTTCGGTGGCGCGGATAACGATACGCTGGGCATCGACCTGGTCGATGATACCGGCGCGTTTCGCCTGAATCGCAGCGCCCGAGTCGATCGCAACCTTTTCCTCGATCCCGGTACCGACCAGCGGCGCTTCGGCGCGCAGCAGCGGAACCGCCTGACGTTGCATGTTCGAGCCCATCAGAGCGCGGTTGGCGTCGTCATTCTCAAGGAACGGGATCAGCGATGCAGCAACCGAGACCAGCTGTTTCGGCGACACGTCGATCAGGTCTACATTCTCGCGCGGGGCAAGCGTGTAGTCACCGGCCTGACGGGTCGAAACCAGATCGTTGATGAACTTGCCATCCGCATCCAACGTCGCGTTCGCCTGCGCCACGGTGTGACGCATTTCCTCGGTCGCGGACATGTAGTGAACCTCATCGGTCACCTCAGCGTCTTTAACAACGCGATACGGTGTTTCGATGAAGCCATACTTGTTCACGCGGGCAAAGGTAGCAAGGCTGTTGATCAGACCGATGTTCGGACCTTCTGGCGTTTCAATCGGGCACATCCGGCCATAGTGGGTCGGGTGCACGTCGCGCACCTCAAAGCCCGCTCGCTCACGTGTCAGACCACCGGGACCAAGCGCCGAGAGACGGCGTTTGTGGGTGACTTCCGACAGCGGGTTGGTCTGGTCCATGAACTGCGACAGCTGCGACGAGCCGAAGAATTCGCGGACAGCAGCCGCAGCCGGTTTCGCGTTGATCAGGTCTTGCGGCATGACGGTGTCGATCTCGACAGACGACATACGCTCTTTGATCGCGCGCTCCATGCGCAGCAGACCGACGCGGTACTGGTTTTCCATCAGTTCGCCGACCGAACGCACACGACGGTTGCCGAGGTGGTCGATATCGTCCACGTCGCCTTTGCCATCGCGCAGCTCAACCAGCGCCTTGATGCAGGCCACGATGTCTTCGCGGCGCAGGGTGCGCAGGGTGTCAGGCGCGTCCAGAGCCAGACGCATGTTCATCTTCACGCGACCAACAGCGGACAGGTCATAACGCTCGCTGTCGAAGAACAGGGTGTCAAACAGGGCCGACGCAGCTTCGACGGTGGGCGGCTCGCCCGGACGCATAACGCGATAGATGTCCATCAGCGCGCTTTCACGGTTCAGGTTCTTATCCTGAGCCATGGTGTTGCGCATGTAGGGGCCTACGTTGACGTTGTCGATGTCCAGAACCGGGATGTCGGTGATACCTGCATCCATCAGGTCCTTGACGGTGCCGCCGATCAGGTCGCCGTCCTTGTCGTACTCCAGCGTCAGCTCATCACCGGCTTCGACATAGATCGCGCCGTTTTCTTCGTTGATGATGTCCTTGGCGACGTACTTTCCGACGATGTTATCGAAGGGAACCAACAGGTCGGTGACGCTGCCTTCGTCGATAAGTTTCTTGACCGCGCGCGGTGTGACTTTTTTGCCCGCTTCGGCAATCACTTCACCAGATTTGGCGTCAACCAGATCGTAAGTCGGACGGGTGCCGCGCACGCGCTCGGGGAAGAACGGTGTGACCCAACCCTTCTTCTTATCCAGTTTGTAGGACACGGTGTTGTAATACGCGTCCATGATCGCTTCCTGATCCAGACCCAGCGCATAGAGCAGGGTTGTCACAGGCAGCTTACGGCGGCGGTCGATACGGGCGAACACGATGTCCTTGGCGTCGAACTCAAAGTCCAGCCAGCTGCCGCGATACGGGATGATGCGGCAGGCAAACAGCAGCTTGCCCGAGGAATGGGTCTTGCCCTTGTCGTGGTCGAAGAACACACCGGGGGAGCGGTGCATCTGGGACACGATCACACGCTCGGTGCCGTTCACGATGAACGTCCCGTTCGGTGTCATCAGGGGCATGTCGCCCATGAACACGTCCTGTTCTTTGATGTCTTTGACCGATTTGGCGCCGGTGTCCTCATCAACATCAAACACGATCAGACGCAGGGTGACCTTCAGCGGCGCGCTGTAGGTCATATCGCGCTGCATGCACTCTTCGACGTCGTATTTGGGTTTTTCCAGATCGTATTTCACGAACTCCAGAACGGAGGTTTCGTTGAAATCCTTGATCGGAAAAACCGACTGGAACACACCTTTGATGCCTTCGCCGTCTGTGGGCTGTTCTACATCGCCGGAGCGCAGGAAAAGATCATAAGAAGATTTCTGGACCTCAATGAGGTTTGGCATCTCCAGCACTTCGCGGATTTTGCCGTAATATTTACGAAGACGTTTCTGGCCAAGGAACGTTTGAGCCATGTCAGATGTCACCTTTCGATGTTCTCAGCGGGCAAAGACACCGTCGGGCCCCGGCATCTTGCACATTCGAGACGACACGTCCGGATCAATTCGTGGCCACCGTCCCGAAGGTGGCCTCCCGATCCGAAAACCGTGTCTTAGAAAACGCCCCAGATAATGAGGCCCTTTCTAAGACAGGTTCGGCTGGACCCGGATTTCTCCGGGCCCAGCCAAAATTTGCGGCGCATCAGCGATGCACCTGTCGGTTGGCTTAGGCCAGCTCGACTTCGGCGCCAGCTGCTTCCAGCTTGCCTTTGACTTCTTCGGCTTCGTCTTTCGACACGCCTTCTTTGATCTTGCCGCCAGCTTCGACCAGTTCCTTGGCTTCTTTCAGGCCCAGACCGGTGATGCCGCGAACTTCTTTGATCACGTTGATTTTCGAAGCGCCGGCGTTCTTCAGAACGACGTCGAATTCGGTTTTTTCTTCCTCAGCTGCGCCACCGGCGTCGCCACCAGCTGCGACCATTACGGCGCCGCCAGCTGCAGGCTCGATGCCGTATTCGTCTTTGAGGATGGTTTTCAGTTCTTGTGCTTCCAGCAGGGTCAGACCCACGATGCTTTCTGCGAGTGCTTTCAGATCAGCCATTTTATCAGCTCTTTCCGTTTACAGTGTGTGTTCCAACGTCAGGGATATTTCCCTACGCAGATCATTCAGTGCCAACCGCTTACGCAGCTTCCGCCTTCTCTTCGATGGTGGAAAGGATGCTTGCGATGTTGCTTGCAGGTGCGCCAATCGCGCCGGCGATGTTCGAAGCAGGTGCGCCAATGCAGCCAACGATCGAAGCAATAAGCTCTTCACGAGACGGCATTTTCGAAACTGTTTCGACGCCTTTGCGGTCCAGAGCGTTCTCGCCCATAGCACCGCCGAGGATCTCAAAATTCTTGTTATCCTTGGCGAAGTCCTCGGCCACCTTGGCTGCTGCCACGGGGTCCTCGGAATAGGTCAGAACGGTCATCCCTGTCAGCAGGTCGGCCATGCTTTCACACGGCTTACCCTCAAGGGCGATTTTGGCGAGCCTGTTCTTGGCAACACGCACGGCACCACCCGCGTCACGAGCACGTGCGCGAAGGTCCTGCATCTCGGCAACTGTCAGACCGGCGTAGTGCGAAACCACTACGACGCCAGAGCTTTCGAAGATTTGGCCGAGTTCCTCAACCACTTTCTCTTTCTGGGCTCTATCCACAGTTCTCTCCAAGTTAGGGGCGATATCTCACCCCGGCTCATATTTGCCGCAGCTTACGCTCCGGCGTTTAGGTCCGTTGTTACGGGATGGGCCAAAACTCGCCCGAGGATCGTGACCCTCAGAATTCTTTGGTCTTACCCGTCTCAGGCAGGGAATTAAGGGGCCGCATGGCACCACCCACCGTCTTGGACGAAACAAAATAAAGCGCACGACGAATCGCACGCTTTATTCCGCAGGTCTACTTAGGACAGATGAGCGGATTTTCCAAGAGGTAAATTGCTACAAACTGGCCTGTCCAAAGTGCAAATGTGTAAGCAGCATCCAGCGCCGGTTTGGATAAAAAGACCTCACAAATCATTGCAGAGAGGGAACTGAACGATCAAGCACTTTGTCAAACCCGCTTAAGTAGCTCGTAACAGCTGGCTGGTCCATATACACCCAGCCACCTCAAACAACCGGCGCATTGAATTCAGACGCTCCTAACCCTGATGGATCGGTTGTCGCAAAAAAGCTCTTTCAAGAAAGTCTGCCTCTGACGAACGCTCCAAGTCTTCTTTGGCGACATAGTCGCGCTCATAGTCCCAACTGGTGGTTATTTGGCGGCAATGCAAAAACCGGTACCCCAGACTAAAATCTCTTTCAGCGCCGTATACACCATGCAAGCGCCAATATTCGCCTTCCAGTGGACCTTGCGGATCCACACACCACTTGGGGCTCATCACCGAGTCTGTTTTCTTCATTTGAAACGCATGATCAAAATGTCGAACTGTATTTTCGTCACCAGGCTGCAATGCATAAACCCACTTTCCGGACATCGAAATAAAACCATTATTAGCCATTTTAACCGCATCAAAAACTGACTTACCATTTGGGGAGAGTACCAACTCATCGATATCTACGGACAATACAGCATTTGCTTTTTTTAAGAATCGCTCTTGAGCAATGTGCAGCATGGAGAGCTGAAAAAACCGAGCATTGTGATGAATTCGTGAGTGCCCTCTTGGACCAAAAGGTAATGGAGCCGAAATCACGGCGGACTCTGCTATACCTTGAACCGTTGATATCACGTCCTGAAGCTGCGAGGACGTGTAGAGGTCGCTGCCGTTATCGAAGAGAACTACCGCATTGGCGCCATGAACGCTAACGTGATAGACAAGCCAATCGCGGATCCAATCCAGTTTGTTGTTCTTTGATACCGCAACCAGCGCATTCATACCCTCGAAACGTGACCATTCTGTGCGATTGATCTTTACTGGTCCGAGGTCAGGAAGACGAGGGTGATGTATTTTGATCTCCTTCGGAAAGCTCCCATCGCAAGAAATTGATATCTGAGATGTTCTTCCACCCGGATGAGTGACGCCGTGCGTGGATTTCGTATGATCAATCTCGAATACTGCATGCTTGATTATTCGAGTTAGTGTCTTTTTTAAGTTAGGGCAAACGATAACAACTCTGTTTCCCTCTGGAACAAAAAACACATCATAGAACAGGGTCCTCCTGTCGTAGGCCTCCAGAAAGTCGGGACCAAGCTCACCTTCATCGCTGGGCAGGTCACGTAGGACGCTGCCCTCCTTGGCAAGAACCGCATAACTGAGGTCAATTTCTGTCAATGTTAGGTTCCCACGTCGTTTTTACCGCGCCTTTCCACGACATAGAAGTGCGTTGTTGCTTTTTGACTATTTGCGTCATTTGTTTTTCGCAACGCAGAAGCTCGACGCCAGTATGTCGATACTTCCGTGCTCCTATACCCGCGAATGCTATTCAACATATGATCATCGAAATGAGAAAATTTTGAAAGTCGTGTTTTGATTGGACACTAAAGCCTGGATTTCTGAGGAAGCAGTTGGAGGTATTCTGATATTGTCTGCGTCGAGATTTCCTCGCGTAATAAAAGAAGATCTAAGCAATGCAGGCACAAATCGTGGCTATGCAGGACAGCGTCAGCGATTAGAGCCAGTGATTTCAAATCCTCAGATGGGCGTTCGTTCAGTCTTCGAATATCAGGTAGAAATACAGCATCCCCATCTAGAAGCTGGCTCGAGTTGCGCCTCCTGTTTATCTTGCCTGAACTGGAGTTTTGAATGGTCTGCGACTTCAGGTGAAGAAAACGATGGAGCAAAAAACCGTTTTCTCGCAAAACTCTCAGCAGCTGGTCCAATGCAGGCTCTTCTTCGTACAAAGGAAAAAAGCGTACTTCTGCAATCACACATACTGCGTGTGACAACGTCCGGACACCATTAGAAAGGACCATGGTCTCTGCACCTTGAACATCAATTTTTACCAAATCGATCTTTGGCAGATTGGGCACGTCATCCAAACGGATAGTTTCAAATTCCTGGGAAGAAAGGCGCTCTGCACGACGCGCGTTTCGGCTCAATACCTCAGTTGACATCGGATCAATGTCATAGACAGAGGAAAGACCAGATTCTCGATAAACATTCAGACGGTGTTTAGCTCCATCACCAAGGGCAAAATTCATATAATGCTCCCTTGGGTTTTCCGACGCCAGCAGTTTTTGGTAGGCTTCTTTTTGTGGCTCGAAACCGACGACCGCACAAAGACCACTGTCCATCAGCGGTTTGTATACCGGGACATTAAGCGGGTTTGCCCCGATATCTGCGATCAGCGGCATGCGATCCGAACCAAGAGCCGCATTCAGTTGGCGCCAGCGATCCGAATTAGTAGTCATGTAGATTTTGGTACTTCAAAACGACATTCACCTCTGGATGGAAGCGGGTTTCGCCTCCAAATCATGCAATTGCACCAAAATAGATTTGCTTCGCCCCAACTAGTCAACCGTAGAAGGTGATTTAGTTGGCACCAATCATTCACAAACAGACATTCAGCACTTCTAAGGTAAGCGTTGCATGTAGCCCCATCTTTGGCACCTGATTAGGTCAACGAGATCAGTTTATGATGCCTCTAAAAGGATACAGGCATCATGAATTCTCAAGCTTTAGGTGAGCTCGCCAGTGACCAAAAAATCGAAAACGTCTTCCATGCCTACGGTTACTCAATTCCCGTTGGAAAAGACGGCCGACGTCTGTGGACCCATAAATTCAAAGATGAAATGGGACAGCGTATGAGGGCTGGTCGTTTATCTGTTGGCGAAGTTGCAAAGACCTGTGGTGTAAAGCAGGAGACTGCAGCCAGGTGGAAGAAAACGTCCGAGAAAAAGGCGTCAGGTCCGCATTCCACGTTAAAACCCAAATCCAAGCCGTCGTTTGCTGAGATTAAAGTCAGCTCTCGTGAGCAAACTACCCCGGTCGCGTCAGAAAACATCATCTTCAAGCGTGGTAGCTGCGAGGTCCTATTTCCCGCCAGTTACCCACTTGGGAAACTGGCGACACTGATCCGAGCATTTGAGGGTGAAGTATGATTACTCCGTCCGGGAATTTTAAGTTCTACGTAGCGACCGAACCTGTGGACTTTCGCAAAGGTATGGATGGTCTAGCGTCTATTGTGCTGAACGAATTTGACCTCGACCCTTTTAGCGGCGCAGTATTCATTTTTCGATCAAAACGTGCGGACCGACTAAAACTCATTGTGTGGGACGGAACTGGGCTCGTGATGACGTACAAACGCATAGAAAGCAAAGGCTTTGTATGGCCAAGACTTCGAAACGGTATGATGACCATGAGCAAAGCACAATTCGAAGCGCTTTTTGAAGGCCTCGATTGGAGAAGAGTCGTTGGCGCCAGACCGTTCAAGCCTACTGCTGCATGAGTTTTAACAAGGCGTTGGTAATCGAACAGAAGATTGCAAACCAAATTCACGACTTGGTCCAACAACTGCGGGAAGTGACAGGCGTTCTCGATGACGACGCTATCGTTCGCGACGCACTAGAGTTTCACCTCGCCAGCCTGAGTGACAAACAGAGCCTTCGTGAGCGCGTACAACTGATCCAAAAGAAAGTTGAGGCTCTTGGTGAGCTAGATGAGAATTTCGATTTCAAGAAGTTTCGTAACGAAATGTCGGACGACGATTAGTTCCGAGCTGATCAATCAGCGCGCGGCTGTAGCAGATAATAATTCTAAAAAAGCGGACGATTGATGCAACTCCGTTAGTGCCTGGAACGCGGACCAAGCGCCATTTTGCTGCAAAAGGCTTCAAAGTCCGGTGAAGACGTATCAAGACCGCCGTGCCCGGCACTTGGGGTGGAAACCGGTCATTCGCTGTAATCGAAAAAACTCTCTTTGATTGTGACAGGTTTCGGGTTCCGAGCAGAAATTGAAACAAACTACAGGGCTATGGGAAGCTGAAGCGTAACGCTTGCTCCTTTTTCGACTTGGTTGATCGCGGCCACTCCTCCGTGGCGCTTCGCTACAGCTGAGACAATCGACAACCCTAAACCGCTACCTTCGGAATATTCCAGCTGCGAGAATCGACTGAAAACGGCTTCGCTTTGTTCGGGTGAAAGGCCGGTTCCGTCATCGGATACGGTAAGCTCTACGTTCTCGCCATCAGAGCGCAGCGCGACTGAAATTTGGCTCAACTTAGTCCCACCGTGCTTAACTGCGTTGTCCAGCAGGTTTTTGATGGCCTCAGTCAAAAAGACCTGATCTCCTGAAACCGTAATTGTCGAGTCCGGCATTGTAACATCAAACTCGATCCCTTTTGCGAGGATCTGTACACCCATGTCAGCGCAGGCTTCTTCGACAACCGCACGGAAATCGATCTTGTCCATCTGATCATGATGCGTAGGTTGCCGCAGTCGTTCCAGTGACAATAACTGTTCCGCCACTGTAGCCGAATTCTTAGCCGCTGCCACCAGCTCGATTATCCGATTGTCTTTGTCCTCATCTGTTTTTGCATCGCGCAATGCCTCAGCCATGGACTGGACCGCAGCCGCTGGATTTCGCAATTGATGCGCGGCTTCTGAGATAAAAACCTGATGGGCGTTAATACTACGCTCGACCTGCCCAAACAGCCGATTCAGGGTCTGAACAATTCCATGAACCTCGACCGGGACCGGGCGCTTGATTTTGCTCAGGTCGTCAGGTGAGCGTAGATCGATCGCATCCTGCAAATCCAGCAAGGGCCGCAGCCCTCGCGCGACGCCGAACCAGACAACAAACGCAAGGGTGGCCAACAGGATACCCATCAGAATCGCCGCACGGATCGACAACTCATTGGCAAAGGCGTTGCGGTCCGCGACGCGTTGCCAGGCCGTAACTGTCGCATCGCCCACCAGGTTATCCAGCGTGACCCGCTCGGTCATTTTCAACACACGCACCGGCTCATCCCGATAGATCGCCTCGAAAAACCGTGGTTGGTACGCGTCCTGTACAGACGGTTTTGCAGCGGCAGGAGGATATGCATACCCTGTGACGTAGATGCCACCGGGTCCGGTCACGTGATAAAAAATCTCTCCGCCTGACGCATCGCGGATCAAGCTGCGCGTGGTGGGCGACAAGGCATCGCCTTCTGACACCGCAACATCGCGCGATATAGCCAGACCGGCGGACAACAGGCTGTCATCAAAAAGCTCCTGCGCCGTTTGCTGAGCCACCGTGTAGCGCCAGTATCCAAGCAATATTGCGAGCAGCACCAAGGGCGTCAGGATCAGAATGAAAAGCCTGAGCCTGAGTGAGCCGTGCCGGATCACTTCTGGACCTCAAGCAGATATCCAAGGCCACGGGCGGTCTTGATCCGGATGCCAAGGTTCTGAAGGCGCTTGCGCAGTCGTGACACATGCGGCTCGACGGCTGAATCGTCGACATCGGCTCCCACGCCGTAGACGTAGTCGGTCAACTGACTTTTGGGGACGATCCTGCCGCGCCGTTCCAGCAGGCATTCAAGCACAGCCATTTCCCGACGCGGCACATCGAGAACTTGGCCCTTTGCGCTCACCTGCCGGGCGGTGCGGTCGAACTCAAGATCTCCGATGGTCTCGCGCGCGCCATAATCCAATTGTTTGCGACGGGAAAGCGCGCGGATGCGGGCCTCAAGCTCATCCATCTCGAAGGGCTTCACAAGGTAATCGTCTGCGCCCATATCCAGGCCCGATACGCGATCGCTGGTCTCGGTGCGCGCGGTCAGCAGGATGACAGGCGCACTGTCGCCCCGATGGCGCAGCGACCGCAAGATCTCAAGACCTGACCGACCCGGCAGGTTGATGTCCAGAACGATCAGGTCTGCACCTTCCTGTTCCAGATACAGATCGGCGGCATCGCCATCTGTCAGTACGTCGGCGGCATGACCCCGATCCCGCAGACGATAAGCAATGGCGTTGGCGAGGGTTTCATTATCCTCGACGATGACAATCCGCATTCGAGCTCCTGCAAGTTTCGCGCAAGGTTGGCGCTCCATGATTGCCAGATGGGAGGGGGAATCAACCCCACAGTTCTATTTGCAATCACGGTGGTGCGGAGGGCGCTGACGTGGTTGTCTGGTCAACAGGGAGGAACCAATGGCCATTTCCAACTTCACCCGTCGCGCCGTCGTGGGGCTGATCGCCGCCGCCGGACTCGCCGCACCTGCCGCTGCAGAGGTCGATTTCTCGGGCAAGACCATCGAATGGGTCATTCCTTTCTCGGAAACGGGCGGGTCGGCCAAATGGGCCAACTTCTTTGCTCCGCTTCTGTCCGAGGCACTGCCGGGCCAACCGACTGTGGTGGTCAAATTCATGCCGGGCGCAGGTTCAACCAAAGGTGCGAACTGGTTTCAGGAGCAGAATCATGATGACGGCACGCTGCTGTTTGGCACGTCGGGTTCAACACAGTTCCCGTATCTGTTGAGCGACCCGCGCGTGCGCTATGAATACAACGATTGGATTCCGGTTATGGCGTCGGGCACCGGCGGTGTCGCCTATCTGAACGCCGAAGATGGGGCCAAGTTTGATGGTTCTGCCAATGCGCTGAAAGACACCAATTTCATCTACGGCTCGCAGGGCGCGACCCGTTTAGACCTTGTGCCGCTGCTGGCCTGGCAGATGCTGGGCATGAATGTTGAGCCTGTCTTTGGTATCAAGGGCCGCGGTGATGGCCGCCTGATGTTCGAACGCGGTGAGGCCAATATCGACTACCAGACATCCTCGGGCTATCTGGGCGGGTCGGCCCCACTGGTCGAGGCTGGTCAGGCCGTACCGATGATGACATGGGGTGCACTGGACACCGATGGCAACATCGTGCGCGATCCGACCTTCCCGGACATTCCGACTTTCAAGGAGGTCTGCGAGGCCACCGATGGCTGCGAACCCAGTGGTGAGGCATGGGACGCATGGAGAGCCTTCTTCGTGGCAGGTTTCCCGGTTCAGAAGCTGGCCTTCCTGCCCGGTGACACACCGCAAGAGGTCGTCGACGCCTATACCGCAGCGTTCCAAGCTGTGACCGAGCGGGGTGATTTTGCTGATATCTCCTCGAAGCGCGTCGGCAAGTATCCGGTGTTCGTCGGCGACGGCTCAAAAGCCGCGCTGCAAACGGCGACTAATGTGGACGACAACGCCAAGCAATACGTCCTGAACTGGCTGAAAGAGGCCTACGGCGTCGAACTGAACTAAGTTGACACGTCGTCGCGCGCCCAACGAAGGGCGCGCGTTTCTCTACATCCAAGACATTTTATGAAAGGCGGCCGCAATGGAGGTTTTCGCCACCGCTCTTCCTGCGCTCGGTGACGCGTGGGGTCTGATCCTGCAACCTATCGTTCTGGGGTATCTCATTCTCGGCGTCGTTATGGGGCTGGCCGTGGGCGTCTTTCCGGGGCTGGGAGGCATCGCCGGTCTGTCCCTGTTGCTGCCCTTCATGTTCGGTATGGACCCGATCCTTGGACTGGCGCTGATGATCGGTATGGTCGCGGTGGTGCCGACGTCGGACACTTTTGCGTCCGTCCTGATGGGCATCCCCGGCAGCTCCGCCTCGCAGGCGACCGTGCTGGACGGCTTCCCCATGGCGAAAAAGGGCGAAGCGGCAAGGGCGCTGTCGGCGGCTTTTTCCTCGTCCCTCTTCGGCGGGCTGGTCGGCGCGACCTTCCTGACCATGTTCATTCTGATCGCGCGGCCCATCGTTCTGGCCTTCGGCCTGCCCGAGATGTTGATGATCACAATTCTCGGCCTGTCGATGGTCGCCATTTTGGCCGGGCGGATCCCGCTGAAAGGCGTCGCCGCCGCCGGTCTGGGCCTGATGGTCGGCACGATTGGTGAGGCGGATGCAGGCGGTTCGCTGCGCATGGCAACTTATGACATTCCTTATCTGACGGACGGTCTGAAGCTGGTCATCGTTGGTCTGGGCATCTTTGCCGTGCCCGAGATCGTTTCGCTGCTGCGGCAGGATCGGTCGATTGCCAAAGGGGCCTCACTGGGTGCTGGTTGGCTGGACGGTGTCAAAGACTGGTTTGCCAATATATGGCTGTCGGTCCGCTGTTCGATCATCGGCGTGGTTGTCGGCGTCATTCCGGGCCTCGGGGGCTCAGTGGTCGACTGGATCGCCTACGGCCATTCTGTTCAATCCACAAAAGACAAAAGCAACTTCGGCAAAGGCGAAGTGCGCGGGGTCATCGGCCCGGAAAGCTCAAACAACGCCAAAGAGGGTGGCGGGCTGGTGCCGACCCTGCTGTTCGGCATTCCCGGTTCCGGCTCGATGGCGATCTTCATCGGCGCAGTGGCGCTGCTGGGGTCAGGCGATATCGAGGTCGGTCCGAGCATGCTCAAGGACAATCTCGACATCACCTATTCCATCGTCTGGTTGCTGGCGCTGGCCAACGTCGTGGGCACCATCCTGTGCATCGCGGCATCGGGCGGGATCGCCAAGCTGACGACTATCCGCTTTACCTATCTGGCGCCGTTCCTGTTCATGCTGATCAGCTTTGCTGCCTTCCAGTCCGGTCAGAACTTCGAAGACCTGCTGGCCTTGTTCGTGATTGGCTTGATCGGCATCTTCCTGCGCCGTTTCGACTGGTCGCGCCCGGCCTTCCTGATCGGTTTCGTTCTGTCGAACCCGGTTGAGAAGTTCACCAATCAGGCGTTCCAGATCGCCTCATTCCGGTTCCGCAAGAGCTTTGGCGAGGGGATGGAATATGTCTTCAGCCCTATCGTCATCGTGCTGATCGTGGTCACGGTTGTTTCGGTCATTCTGGGTATTCGGCAGGCCAAGATGATTTTGGCCGAGGGTGATGTTCAGGCCGGTACCAAACGCGCGCCGCTTATCTTTCTGCTGGTGATCATGGCCTATTTGATCGTCGCTTTGGTCAACGCCAACATGATCCCCGACTACAATATGACCGACAAGATCATCCCGCTGGTTATCGGCAGCGTCTCGCTATTCTGTTGCGTGATCCTTCTGATCCAGATGATGCGACGTCCCGAAGGCGACGTGATCTTTGCCGACAAGGAAATCGCCGGTGAAGACGCCAGCGCACCCCACGGTCTGTGGTCCACTCTGGCGTGGTTCGCCAGTTTGATCGCGGCCACGTGGGTGGTGGGCTTCATCCTCGCCCTGATAGGGTTCCTGATCGCCTTTCTCCGTATCCGCGCCGGGTCCAGCTGGCAGATGACTCTGATCCTGACCGCCTGCGGCATCGGGTTCATGTGCCTGATGGCGGGCGCTCTGAACCGCGATTTCCCGCCAGGTCTGTTGCAGGACATGGTCAGCCTGCCCTGGCCGTTGAAGTGAGGGGTTCAAAATGACTCAAACCGCAATCCCTTATATCTTGATGCGTGGCGGCACGTCGAAAGGCCCGTATTTCCGCCGCTCGGATTTGCCTGAGGATCTGGACGCGCTGGCCGAGGTGCTGATCGCCGCTCTTGGGTCCGGGCAGTCGCTGAACATCGACGGCATCGGCGGCGGCGCGGCGGTGACCACAAAGGTCGCGATGCTGTCGGTCAGCGAGGATGACTGGGCCGATATCGACTATTTCTTTGCGCAGGTCTCGGTCGAGGACAAGCTGGTCGATTTCAAACCGACTTGCGGCAACATCCTGTCCGGGGTTGCCCCTGCGGCTATCGAGATGGGCCTGTTCAAACCGCAGGGCGATGAAACCGAAATTCGCATTCGGGCCGTCAACACTGGGGCTCGTGTCGTGGCAAAGGTGAATACACCCGGGGGCGAATTGACCTATGAGGGCGATGCGGAAATTGCAGGCGTTCCCGGTCATTCCGCGCCGGTGCAGCTGAGTTTCATGGGCGTGGTGGGCTCGGCAACCGGAGCTTTTATGCCCACGGGCAAACTGCGCGATACCGTTCAAGGTATTGAACTGACTTGCATGGATGTCGCCATGCCGATGGCCATTGCCCGTGCCGCCGACTTCGGTTTGACCGGCTACGAAAGCGCCGAGGAGCTAGACGGCAACCGGGCCTTTTTTAACCGGATGGAGGCGGTGCGGATCGAAGCCGGGGAACGGATGGGTATGGGAGACGTGTCGAAGTCAGTGACACCCAAATTCGGCCTTGTCGCGCCTGCCAGAGACGGCGGAACGCTTGCGGTGCGGTATTTCATGCCCTGGAAAACGCACCCGACCATGGCCGTCACCGGGGCGCAATGCATGGCGTCTTGCGCTTTGACGCCCGGGACCGTTGCGGACGGTCTGCTGGATCGCCTCACGGCAAGCCCGGCTGAAGTCGTGCTGGAGCACGCCTCAGGCAAGATTGACGTGTTGGTGGATTTTTCAACCGATGAAGGATTCACGGTGAAAGCGGCGGGCTTGGTGCGAACCGCGCGCAAGCTGGCGGACGGGCATGTCTATGTGCCGAAATCGGTGTGGAAGGGGAGTTGATCGGGCAATCCATGTTAAGTATACTATAGTATACAATATTGGAGGTCACGATGGACGACTACGTGGAATGCCTCGATATCGCGCGTCAGGAACTCAAGCTGGCACAAGCGGCCCTGCGGCGGGACATGGCAGAGTACCCGACGCCGATCGCCGGCTGCGATGAGCAGTTCAACCACCTGCTGGACCAAATCGAACGCGTCCGAAACGCGCTGGCCGCTCTAGACGCGCCGCATTTTGTGCCAACCCCAAGAAAGCTGACCATCGGGAAGGGTATCGAAAGCCGATGAACGTACATATTCTGGATGACTGGTTTGACACGCTGCGTGGCCTGCCTTGCTTTGAGAGACTCACGGGTCATGAGGTGACGGTATGGACGGATCATGTCGAAGACACTGACACTCTGGCCGAGAGATTGCAGGACGCAGAGGTGCTGGTGCTGTTCCGCGAACGTACCAAAGTCACCCGCGTCTTGCTGGAGAAATTACCAAACCTGAAACTGATCAGCCAGCGCAGCGTTTATCCTCATGTCGATGTTGTGGCCTGCACAGATCACGACGTGCTGCTGTGCTCAAACATGCATGGCGGGACGCCGTCTTATGCTGCAGCCGAACTTACTTGGGCGTTAATCATGGCCGGGATGCGGGATTTGCCCGCACAAATGGCCTCGGTCAAAGCAGGGCACTGGCAGGCGGGCGTGGGCAAGACGCTGCGGGGGCGTCAGTTGGGGCTCTATGGCTATGGCCGCATTGCTCGCGTCATTGCAAGTTATGCCGAGGCCTTTGGGATGAATGTGGTCTGGTGGTCATCCGTAGAAGGCCGGACGCGTGCGCAGGCGGATGGCGCGCAGGTCGCGCCCAGCCGTGAAGCGTTCTTTGGCAGCAGCGATGTTGTCTCGGTCCATGTGCGCTTGAAACCGGATACGCGCGGGATCATCACCGCATCGGATTTCGCGCAGATGCAGCCGGGAGCGCTGTTTGTGAACACCTCGCGGGCCGGGCTGATCGCTCCGGGCGCTTTGCTTGAGGCATTGAACGCCGGTCGCCCCGGTAAAGCGGCAATTGATGTGTTCGATACCGAGCCACTGACCGACCCGAGCGATCCGCTACTGTCACATCCCAACCTGATTGCGACCCCGCATATCGGCTTTGTCACCGAGGATGAGTTCGACCTGCAATTCGCGGATATTTTCGATCAGGTGAACGCCTTTGCCGAGGGCGTTCCGATCCACATGATCAACCCCGGGGTCTGGACCGGCGCAGAATAAGATTTGCGGCGATGGGCGCGCCGATGATCACCAATACGATCCTTGTCAGATGGTGCGTGATCACAAAGCCCAGATCCGCGCCCGAGACGATGGCCAGCACCGTCATCTCTGCCTGCCCACCGGGCGCGAATGCCAGAAACGCCTCGACAGGTTGGCCCAGTCCCAAGGTGGTGACAACGGCGGTGAAAGCGGCTGCCAGGACGGCAAGGACAATGACATAGGCGAAGCCCGCTGCCACTACCCGGCGTAGTTCGACCCATGTGACACCTACGAATTTCACACCAATTCCGCAGCCAATGAAAAACTGCGCTGCAAGGATGGCCTCGCGAGGCGGTCGGGTATGAATGACGTCGCCCAGTGACAAGGCGGCCGTAAGGATCATTGGCCCCAGGATTGACGCCCCGAACAGGCCGATCCGCTCCCCGCCTTTCCAGCCGATAATGGCGGCCAGAACCATCAGCGCCAATTCATGTATTGGCAGGTTGTGCGCGGGCTCGCCAATCGGATTGGTGAGTTGGGCATCATAGAACACGGTGAGGAACAAGGGGGCCAACGTCACGATGATCAGCACGCGCGTACCGTGGATCAAGGACAAAGTACGCGGATTGGCCCCGGCCTCAGTGCCAAAGATGATCATGTCTTGCAAACCGCCCGGCATGGCTGCGTAGAAAGCCGTTGTGGAGTCAAAGCCCCAGATCTTGCGAAAGAATGGCACGCCTGCCAAAGCGATCAGCAAGATGAAGAACGGGACCAGCGCAATCGACGCGGCCATTTTCGGCAATTCAGCAAACAGAGCTGGCGTAATCGATGCCCCTACCGCTACGCCCAGTATAGTGCGGGCGGCAACCGAGACCTGTCCAAAGCCTTCCATCGGTGCGTGCGCAAGAGCTGCAATCAAACATGCGCTCATTGGCCCGAACAGAAAAGGTAGCGGCAGGTTTAGCGCCCAAAATACCCCAGTGCCCAACACCGCCAGGCCGAGCGTGACGGCCCGTTTCTTCAGAAGAGAGGGGGTATCGGTTTGGCTGTGCAAGGTAAGCGTTCCAGCTTCGTTGACTTATTATGTATCCAATTGTATACATATGGACGCAAGATGACAAGAGAGCCTGCGATGACCCTTCAGGACGACCCGTTACAGCCTGGCCCACAAGGCAATTCTGCGTATCAGCGCCTGCTGGACGAGATTCGCGACGGCACTCTTCTGCCCGGCGACCGGCTACGAGAGATTGAGCTGTCGGAACGGTTGGGCGTCAGCCGTACCCCGGTGCGCGAGGCGATAAGGCAGTTGGAGGCCGATGGGCTGGTCACACATGTGCCACGGCAAGGTGCCACCGTGCGCAGTCTGGACTACGCCGAGGTCATGGAACTCTATGAGATGCGCGCGGTGCTTGAAGGGACAGCGGCCCGTCTGGCAGCCCGCGCGGCGTCTGATGTCGAACTGGACGAGCTTGAAGTTCTGAACGACCGGTTGGCCGAGGCGGGTACTGGCCCCGATGCGGCCCAAATCAACAAGGTCTTTCACGCGACCCTGCTGGATGCGGCCAAGAACCGGTTTTTGGCAAAATCCATGTTGTCCTTGCAAAAGGCGCTGTTGATCCTTGGGCCGTCTCAACTGCTGGATAGCGACCGCGCCGAGGCTGCAGTGGCCGAGCATCGGCGCATCATGGCGGCTTTGAAGGCCCGCGATGGCGCAGCGGCCGAGACAGAGATGCGCGCGCATATTCAGGCGGCACAACGGATGCGCATCCGCGCGTTGCAGGACCGCGACCGCTCAATCGACGAAAGCCAGTAGGTAGACAGGATATGGTCACCCCAAAGGAAGCTTACGATATCGCTGTGATCGGTGGCGGCAATGCGGCTCTCTGCGCTGCGATGACTGCCGCTGAGGCAGGCGCCCGTGTTCTGATCCTTGAAACGGCGCCAAAACCTTATCGCGGCGGAAACTCCCGCCATACGCGCAATTTTCGCTGCATGCATTCGGGCCCGTTGGGCCCGCTCGTCGAGGCGTATAGCGAAGACGAATACCTCTCGGATCTACTGAAAGTCACCGGTGGAAAAACCGATGAACATCTTGCCCGGTTGGCGATCCGAACGTCGGAAGAATGCCTTCCCTGGATGCAAGAACACGGGGTCCGGTTTCAGCCGTCGCTTTCCGGCACATTGTCATTGGCACGGACCAATGCGTTTTTCATGGGGGGCGGCAAATCTCTGGTGAATGCCTATTACAGGACGGCGGCAGGTTTGGGTGTAGATGTGCTGTACGAAGCCGCCGTCACGCACTTGGAACTGAATGGTGATCGGATCGAGTGGGTCGACTATAGCTATGAAGGCCAGTCTCATCGCATCGCGCCCAAGGCGGTCATCGTTGCTTCCGGCGGCTTTCAGGCAGACACAGATTGGCTCACCCGCGCCTGGGGTGAGCCTGCGAAGAACTTCCTGATCCGGGGAACGCCGTACAACCGAGGCGTAGTCCTGTCTGATCTGCTGGACCAAGGAGCAGAAAGCGTCGGTGACCCGACCCAATGCCATGCCGTTGCCATCGACGGGCGCGCGCCGAAATTCGACGGCGGTATCGTCACCCGTCTGGACTGCGTTCCGTTTTCCATCGTCGTGAACAAACATGCCGAACGATTTTATGACGAGGGCGAAGACGTCTGGCCCAAGCGCTACGCGATCTGGGGCCGTTTGGTGGCGGCGCAGCCGGATCAGGTGGGATATGCCATCATCGACGCCAAGTCGCTGAACCTGTTCATGCCGTCCGTGTTCCCGCCGCTAAAGGCGAACACGTTGGACGAATTGGCCGGGATGATGGACCTGCCCGCAGAGAAATTGAAAGCAACCGTCAGCGCATTCAACGCCGCCTGCGGCGACACCAACGGGTTTCATCCGACCGAACTGGACGGGGTGGCGACCTCGGGCCTGATCCCGCCCAAGACCAACTGGGCGCGCCCAATTACCGAACCGCCGTTTTACGGCTACTCGCTGCGGACCGGTGTGACCTTTACCTATCTTGGGTTGAAGGTTGACGAGACGGCCCAGTGCTCGACGCCCAGCGGTAAGATCAAAAACCTGTGGGCGGCCGGGGAAACGATGGCCGGGTCGATCCTTGGGCAAGGCTATCTGGCGGGCTTTGGCATGACCATCGGAACTGTTTTTGGACGCATCGCAGGACGAGAGGCCGCCGCTTATGCAAACTGATCTTATTCAGGAAGCCCGCCGCCAGGCCGAGATCTGTAACGCCTGCCGCTATTGCGAGGGCTATTGCTCGGTCTTCCCGTCGCTGCACGCAGAGCGCGCGTTCTCGGATGGGGACATCACGCAATTGGCCAACCTGTGCCACAACTGCCGGGGCTGTTACTACGCCTGTCAGTACACCGCCCCGCACGCGTTCGATCTGAACTTGCCCAAGGCGCTGGCCGAAGTGCGGCGCGACAGTTGGGAAAGCTTCGCCTGGCCGCGGCCGCTGGCGCGCCGGTTCCACACCCATGGCGGGGCCATCGCTCTGGCGCTTGTGGTCGGATTTGCCCTGTTGTTCTGGGCGACCCGCGCCATCGGTTCCAGTGGAGGCGAAGGGTTTTATGCCGTCCTGTCCCACAACGCGATGGTCGCGATCTTTGCGCCTGCATTCCTGCTGCCTTTGTTCAGCATCGCCTTCAGCCTGAGGCGCTATTGGGCAGAGGTTGGCGGCAAACCGATCCAGATTTCTGATCTGACGGCTGCGCTCAAACGCGCGGGCAAGATGCAGGATCTGGCCGCAGGCCATGGCGAGGGTTGTAACTTCGAGGACGAAGACCGGTTCAGTCAGGGCCGACGCCACATCCACCACGCCATCATGTATGGCTTCCTGCTGTGCTTTGCGTCGACCTCGGTGGCGACGGTCATGCACTATGTCTTCGGAATGCACGCGCCTTACGGGTTCTGGTCGTTGCCGAAACTATTCGGGATTTCCGGGGGGCTGCTGCTGACAGTGGGATGTGGTGCGATGGCGCTGCTCAAGCAAAAGTCAGACCGAGACCTCGGCGATCCGTTGGCCTGGGGAGGGGATATCGGCTTCATCCTGTTGCTCGGGTTTGTAGGGCTCAGCGGGCTGGTTCTCTATGCCCTCGGTTCAACGCCTCTGATGGCCGCACTGCTGGCCATCCATCTCGGATCGGTCCTTACGTTTTTCCTCCTTACGCCCTACACAAAAATGGCACACGGCTTCTATCGGCTTGTGGCGCTGGTCCGAGACGCACAACGGAAAAGAGATGTGTCCATGGGCCGTTAACAGCCCGTCGCGTCTGAGTGAGCAGAAAGAACATGCAATAGGATCAAGTATGATTGTGAAGAACTCTGCGTTGCAGCACTTCGAGTGGCGGTCAACGTCCGGAATGGGCCGTCCATTGTACGACCAACGGCAGCGACGCACGCTTCGCACGTATTTGGGCCGACCGCAGCAATTTGCACTCTGGGCTCAGTGCCGTCGTTTTCCGCGGTCCGCGCGAACGGCGGCTTCGGAGTCGGTGATGGTGCGTTTGACCAGCAGTTGAGCTGACCACTCAACCGAGATCGCTTCACATAACACCTGTTCAACGATGTTCGCGGTTCGGTATGGTCCGAGAAGGCAGCTCAGGGTTGTGCACTTGGTCTACTCTTGGAAAACCGCATCCAGCATCGTACGCTGTAGATCAACCCTTCAAGTTCGTGGCCCTTCCAATGTCCTGATGATGCTCCCGCTTCTCACACCAACCAGCCCGACATGTTGTCGGACGAGGGACGGGTGTGTTCAAAGAAAGGAAGCCAAATGGACAATGCAAGACGCGATTTTCTTCGTAGACAGAAAGTGAATGTCGAAGATCTGGGCGATATCGGGGAAATACTGCTCGAAAAGGCGGAGCATTGGCTGGTGCCGATCTTCAAAAACGGCGAAGCGGTGGCGATGGTCATCGAGATAGATAGGTTTGATCGCGATTGGGAATTCAAAGGCGAGCCAAGGAAGCAACAAAATGAGGGGTTTGACGAAGAGTTGCTCAAAGTGTTGAGGCAACAACTGGGCGAGTAATCAAGTCCATGGGTGTACGCGTTACGAGGTCATCGGCGCGTACATCCACTCACCAAAACCGCCCGAGTTTTGTGAAGTCCTGGCATTGAGATACCAAGTTTTTGCGATCGCAAGAAGCATGGCGCTTTGGCGAAGGATCGCTCCCGCGCTTTGATGCAAATCTGGAGCGAAAGTCATCAAATATGCGCATCGCACTTTTCTCGGTTTTATCTATCCATCTGTTCTTTCGCCTTTGCCCAAGAGATCTGCAGCCTCCGCCTACCGGCGCTGCGCCGCAGTTCCCTGTAGCGGGATTAGACGTGCACGAAATCTATCGCCTCCCAAAAAGAAACCGATTTACCGCAGCGCAGTCAAAGTTTCGACTATCTGTTTACGTCTTCTACCATTTTTCAATGGTCCGGTCTGTAAACGTAGGAATTATGAACGGCGGTTTCGCTCACAAGCCATCTCACTATTTTCTATTTGCGCGCCTTTGCTATTAAGCAAACCATATCAAGCAAGAGCGATGCCCCGGCCAAAGCTGTAATCTCGGCATGATCATACGGTGGTGAGACCTCGACGAGATCGGCCCCAATAAGGTTGATACCTCCGAGTTTGCGCACTAAAGACTGTCCTTGATAGGTAGACAACCCTCCGCATACTGGCGTTCCGGTTCCAGGCGCGAAGGCCGGATCAAGCGCGTCAATGTCGAAGGTCAGATATGCAGGCTGGTCTCCTACTACCTCTTTGATACGCGCAACCGTTGCATCAACCCCGTTCTCGTGAACCCAGTTTGCATCGAGCACGGTGAACCCGTGAGTTTTTTCATTTAGCGTGCGCATGCCTACCTGCACTGACGTCTCAGCGGATATGATCCCCTCGACAGTGGCATGGTAGAACATTGAGCCATGGTCGATCCGCTTTGGGTGTTCTTCCCATGTATCAGAATGGGCATCAATCTGGATTAGCGAGATAGGGCCATGGCGTTCTGCCTGTGCCTTCAGGATCGGATAGGTGACAGAGTGATCTCCGCCCATCGTCAAGAGAAAGGCACCGGATTTAAGGATCTCCCGCGCTTGGTCCTGAATTTGCTGCGCGATCTGCTCTGGAAAGCCCGGGTCGATGTCGCAATCACCAAAATCAACCATGTTCAGGATTTCGAAGGGATCAAGCCCCCAGGGCCACGGCCCACCGTCCCAAGCGAGGTTGGTCGAGACAGCACGGATGGCACGCGGCCCGAACCTGCACCCCGGGCGATTGGTTACGGAGAGATCGTAGGGAACGCCCCATGCAACCATATCCACCCCTTCCAGATTGCGGGAATATTGCCGCCGGAACAGGCTTGTCGCTCCGCTAAAGGTCGGCTCGTATCCCATGCCCATTTCGTTTTGCGCAAGAAAGGCGCGGTCGGTTGAAGTCACCATTGTTGGCTCCGTTGATTTTGAAGATTGCTGCCGAGTAGCGGGAAATTGTATCGCTTTCCCGCCCTTGACGGACTTGGCACGGTTCAGGTGCCGGATTTCACATTTGTCCAAAGACGGTTGCGATTGCGCAGCGTTTTCGCGCCGACACTTAGATCGGGGAATAGCCTTTGGAGCGTCGCCTCATCGGGGTAGATCCCTGGGTCGGCCAGAACGGCTTCATCTACGAACGTATCTGCCGCAGAATTAGCATTCGCAAAGTAAACGTAGTTGGACACCCCGGCGATGACCTCGGGTCGTAGCATGTAGTCAATAAATCGATATGCCTCATCCGCCCGCGTTGAATCCACTGGAATGGACATGAGATCAATCCACATCAGTGTGCCCTCGGTTGGAATTGAATACAGGATTTCGATACCGTTATCCGTCTCCATGGCGCGGGCCTGTGCGATACCGGCGTCACCACTGTACATCACTGCCAAACAAGCATCTCCACCAGGCAAATCTGTAGATGCTTTCTGGTTGTGAAAATAACGAATGGACGGCGTGACGGCTTCGAAGAGATCTTGAACCTTGTCGAGATCAGCTCGGTCATCGGAGTATGGATCTGCCCCGAGATAGTTCAGCGCCACCGAGACCATTTCTACTGGTAAATCCAGTACGGCGATCCCACAGTCGGCAAGCTTGGCAGCGATCTGGGGATCAAATAGAACATCCCAGGATTTGATGACTTCCGTGCCCAGCCGCTCTTTGATCATGGCCGGATTGTAGGCAAGCCCAACCGTGCCCCAAGTGTATGGTACGCCCAATTGCCGGGCACCGGGTATATTGTCGAGCGAAGCCAGGATTTCCGGGTTAAGGTTGTCATAGTTAATCAGACGTGAAGGGTCGATCGGATGCAACGCCCCTGCTTGAAACTCACGCTGCGCGTTGGACGCGGCGGGGAATACTACATCGTAACCTGACGCGCCGGTTAGCAACTTGGTTTCCAGAACCTCGTTTGAATCGTAGTAATCCAAGCTGACATTCGTGCCGGTTTCCTTTTCATAATCAGAAACCGTCGTTTCACCGAAGTAATCAGCCCAATTGTAGATTGAGAGTTCCTCGGCTGAAGCTGGAAAAGCAATTGCGATATGTGAGGCAATGGCAACAACCGTAACGCCAGTATGCAGTTTCATTGTATGTCCTCCTTGTTGCAGGATCTCGCCCTGAATTTTCGCCGTCCGGAGAGACTTTGGTGATGAGGCACAGTCAGCACCCCGGACGAGCGCACTGACATCAACAATGGATTCCAATGGCCATTCCTGTAAATTTACGGCATGATATATATCTTTCGATATAGGACTTGGTGATGGATCCAAACAGCAACGACATCTCAATAGCCAAGTGGGATGAGGCCTATGCAAACTTGTTGGAACGGTTGGAAACAGACTTCTTCCCAACAGCTCTAAGAAAAATGCTGGAACTGCATGTCCGCTTTGAATCGATGATCCTCACGCGCTATCAGGATCAAGCACCACCTATTTCGCTCTATCACGATCTCGATGACGTGCAGGCGGCCATATCAATTCAGTTTTATGCAACCGGCCCATACCTGCTGGACCCGTTTTCGCAGGCCTGTCGGTCCGGAAAAGAACCCGGCGCCTATCGTCTGGCCGATTTGGTTAATGAGGCGTTCTTTCGCTCGGAGTACTACCGGACCTTTTATCGCAAGGTTCGGATCAGCGACGAGTTGGGAGTTTTGATCAGGCGAAACACCGTAGACTGGGTAGTAATATCCCTGTCGCGAGGCGCACGTCAGCCCCGGTTCACCTCTGAAGATGTCGCGAAGATCAATTCCATCCGAAAGACCTTGTCTGCCGCAGTGATCCGAAACTGGAACCTGAGGGGTGCCGTAGAACAACAAGAAGCCCTAAATCACGTCGAGGAACGGTTGGCCACCTTTGGAGCCGACAGGTTAAGCCCAAGAGAAGCCGAAGTCGTACGCCTTATTTTGCAAGGCCACTCAGCCGGTTCTGCCTCAGCGTTTCTCGGGATCACCGAAGGTACTGTCAAAGTGCACCGCCACAATGCGTATTCCAAGCTCGGCGTAAGTTCACAGGCCGAGTTGTTTTCCGCTGCCACGCGATACCTGGCATCAAAGCAAACTTAGTCGTGGGAAGTTGACAGGCTACAAATTTATTCCGATTGCCGGAATCTGTTGAATACGGCCTAAAGCCGTCGTTGACACAACCCAATGACAATGTCGGCTTTTGCGTCGCTCGCGGGAAGGAGATTGGAAAGCCACTGAAACGTGGCTTCCCAAATGGATAGAGAGGTTTTGGCCCCGTCACGACCCGTCGAAAATCAGGAACACGTAGGCCATAAAGGCGGCCAGATGCACGACGCCCTGAAGCGCATTTGTGCGGGTTCCTACGAAGGTCAGAATGCTGATCCCAAGGGTCAGAGCCAGTAGCACGATCTCAGCGCCTCCCAAGCCGAGCTCAATCGGAAGGCCGACAAAATGCGCAGCGATCAGAACTGCGGGCACTGTCAGGCCGATTGTGGCCAGTGCTGAGCCAAGGCAGATGTTGACGGCCCGTTGCAGCTTGTTGGCGCGCGCTGCGTCCAGAGCAGCCAGCGCTTCGGGGGTCAGGATCATGGCAGCCACGAGGAAACCGCCAAGCGCAACGGGCGCGCCAAATTCCAGAAGTTTGAAGTCGACAAACAGCGCGAGCTTTTTGGACATCAGAACCAGTGGCAGCATTGCCAGAACCAGCCAGACCACGTGAAAGCCAACACTTTTGGTTTCGAGATGGTGCGCGTCCGATCCTGCTGTGGTTGGCAGTTCATCTGCGGGCTGGCGGAAGATTTCTGGTTTGCCGGCGGTCTGATAGACGAGGAAAATGCCATAGAGCACAACCGACATCCCGATCATAAACACTGTTTGCAGGGCAGAGAGGCCACCGCCGGGTGCAGATGTGGTGAAGCTTGGCAGCACAAGGCTTACGATGGCGACGGGAAGCAGGACCACGAGATAGGCATTGGCTCCCGAGAGGTTGAACACTTGCAGCCCATGGCGCAGGCCGCCAACCAGGAGGCTCAATCCAACCAGTCCGTTCATCACGATCATCAGCACCGAGAACATAGTGTCCCGCGCCAGTGTCGGGTTGTTGTCCCCGGTCAACATAACCGCTGTGATAAGCGCCACCTCGATGCCGATCACCGAGAGCGTCAGGATCAGTGTGCCATAAGGCTCACCGAAGATGACGGCCAGACATTCCGCGTGATGCACCACACGAAACACCGCAGCCAACATCACGCCAAAGATACCGCCCAGCAGCAGCCAGGACATGCCAGAGCCCATGGCGGCGGGCTTGATCAGATCACCGGCGAAGGTCAATGCGACAAACACCAACCAGATCAGTACCGTCGCTTTCTCCGCGCGCAGGATGTTTGAAGTAGGAAAAGTCATTTTGGGTCTCCTGCCTTAGCGTTTCTGGGTTGGTGCAGATTTGAGACTGGTGGTCTCTGCCGCCTTAAAGTTGGTTTGTTCAGCTTTTGCTGCAGGTGCGACCGTTTTGATCCGCACAACAACCAAGGCTGTGAAAGCGGCCATCACGATGGCGAGCATCCAGTTCATGGCCAGGTCGCCAAACACAGCCGAGACAACGCTTGTCAGGAGTGGTCCGATAATGCCGCCAATGGTGAAAACAAAAAGCATGGTTACAGCACTCGATGCTACATAAACGGGCACGGTCCGGTCCATCGCATGCGCCAGCAAAAGCGCATAAAGCGTGAGCATCGATCCACCGAGCAGAACCAGACCGACAAATAGGAGACGGTAGAGGGGTGTTCCCACCAAGCTCGCATGGCGAACACCATCCCCGGTGGAAAAGAACGCGAAAATAAAAAGCGCGAAAGTTGCCACTGCGGAGGCGACCAGAATGACCTTCCGGCGGTCCATCCGGTCAGAGGCAAGCCCCAGCGGGTAGAGAAACAGGATACGCCCGACGTAGACCGCGCCCATTGCGATCGCTACGTCCACGGCGTCGACGCCCATGGTCGCCGCCCGATATGGCACAACATTCATGAAAACCGTGGAGACTATGCCAACAGCGAGCGCGCCAAAGGCAGCTGTGGGGGCATCTATGAAAAGGGCTTTTACACGCACATTGGCCCGCTCTTTGCCTTCCGGTGGCGTGCTTGGCGCGGCTGCAATCACGACGATGGCGAGACAGTACAGCAAAGACACCAACACAAAAGACTGGTTCAAATCGTCTGGAGTCACGGTCACGATAACCTGGCTCAACACTGACATCAGGCCCAGGATGATGGCAAACACCGCAAGCAGGCGCCCGCGCGACGTCCCATCCACAGTTTCGCTGATCCAAGCGTCGCCGATGGCAAACAGCCCGGCTGTGGCGATGCCTGTCATAAGCCGCACAAACAAAAGGGTGGGTTCGTGATCTGTGACCGAAAAGAGCAAAGCCGCAGCCGTACAAATAGCGGCGGCCGCCGAAAAGGCGCGGATGTGGCCAATACTGGTGATCCAACCAGCAATGTAAAAGCAGCCAATCAGGAACCCCAGCGAGTAGGCCGCCGGTGCAAGCGCGGCGATTTCCTGCGAAGCACCGGTTTCCGCGAAATACAGGGCGACAATTGTGCCGGACGCCGCGGTCACCAGTTGGATCGCGGCAACAGCAATGAAGAGATATTTGAGAGTGTGAATTTGAGCGCTGAAACTGGGCATATGCGCACCTTTGAGAAAAATTCGGGGTTGGACGCCCAAGGCAACTGTGTCGATTGCCTTGGGCCGTGGGCTTACTTCAGATGAAGGTCAAAGAAGGCGTTCAGCTCGCGCAAAGCATCCTGCGATTCCGGGGCATCGACCATGAAACCTGCGATGTAGTCGCCGTGCGCCTGACCGTCATAGACGTGCAGTTCGGCGGCTACATCCGCATCCCGCATGGCGCGGTGCATCCGCACTGTATCGCTGAGCAACAGATCCCGCGTGCCACTAAGGAAGATTGCAGGCGGCATCCCCTCAAGGTCGCCATAGACCGGAGAGAGATACGGATCGTCGGCGTTTTTGCCGCCCGCATACAACTCAAAAGTGCCCGCGATTACGCCCTCATGCTGGCCAAGCGGATCAAGACCTTCGAGGGTTGTCCAGCTGTCAGACACATTGGCAAGATCGGTGGCGGGCGTGCCAGCCATGATCGCACCCGGCACCGGCAGACCTGCGTCCCGCAGTTGCAGAGTTGTAGAAAGCGTCAGGTTGCCGCCCGCCGATGTCCCAAACATGGCGATTTTGGCTGGATCATAGTTCTGAGTGATCTCGCCCCAAACCGCAATCACGTCATCGGTTGCTGCCGGAAACGGGTGTAGGGGCGGGCGACGGTAATCTACAGAGATCACCTCTACACCCAGCCCATTTGCCAACCAAGCGGCCTCCATGATTGCCGCTTTGCCGCCGTTGAACACGAAAGCGCCGCCATGCACATGAACAAAAACGGTGTCGGCCCAACGCGGGTCGATTTCCTCAGGCGTGACGAGATATGTCGTAACACCCGCGATCTGACCAACACTGAAATTGGCTCCGGTTTTGGCCATCATCGCCTCGGCCCCTTGCGCAGACGCTGCATCAAATTGGGCTTGGAAAGACAGCCACTCTTCCAGTGTCTCCGGAACCGCCGGCATTCCTACGATCTCGCGCGAGCCAATCAACTCGGCCAATTCTGGGGATACGCCCACTGGGACAGGCACCGTGCGCTCTGCCAACGGCAAGCCATCGGCCGTGGTTTTCACAGGGGGTTCAGCGGCAAAGGCCGGTACCGAAAGCGCTGCAACAAGAGCAGTGGTCAGGGCAGTTTTCAGAACGGAACGACGTTTCATTTCAATCTCCTACGTTTTAGGTGTCCGTGTTTGTCTTTGATGAAACTGAGGTAATTTCGCGCCTTGCACCTTGCGACCGCCGAAAGTGATCATTTGGCGACAAAACGGCGTCTGCTTGGGGCTTTTGTCTTGAAGCAGACCTGTGATGTGCAAACCAAGGGAGGCAGGTGGCAAAACAAAGCCCCGGTCGGACAATCGCCGACCGAGGCAATAAACGCGAAGCGTTGATCAGGATGTCTGATCAATCGGCAGGGCAAGCGGGAAGGCCCAGCCATCTTCAAGGATCTCTGGACCCGGCTGATACAGGCGCACGACGTAGTTCCACCCGTCCATGATCGGCAAACAGTTCACCCGACCATCCTCACAATCCCCGAAATGTATGGTCACGGTGCCGTCCTCATTGGGAACGGAAGTCACGTTGTTGACCGAATAGGCCCCTGCGTCGTTGGGCACCATGTAACCCCTCGCATCATAGACTGTGACCGACCAGAAACCGTCTACAGGGACGTCGCCAACTGTGATGGTGTGGGGAATGCTGCCATCGTTCCGATCCGGGAACTGGATGTCATAAACCGCCGCTGTGACCGGGTTGCCGCCCCATCCTGCTGCCGTTCCGATCAAGTGCAAAATCGGATCTACCTCGTCGGCCGTCCCAAACAACTCAAACGTGTTACCACTGAGTCCTTGCGCCAAAGGAAGCAGCAGTTCGCGCGTCACATCGCGGGAGGCGGCATCCCAGTTTGGAACCTCAAAGTGTCCGGCGTTAGACTGATATACTTCAATGGCGTCCTGAAGCGCGTTGGCCTCGGCAATGTCTGATGGGTCATTCTCGTCCGCGAACGTCCTGAACAGGACAGACATATAACGCGTGCCAACCTCCTTTTCAGTGAAATGATAGGTGCCCGCGTCATGTACAACGCCTACCACATAGTGATCCTGGTTGAGGATCAGCATGGACATAAAGCGTCCTTCGGAGTCTGGCAGCACAATCGAAGCGGGCTCGGTCAGATCGATCACGACGCCGGAATAAAGTGTATCGCGGTTCATGCGGATCACATCCTGCGCATCCAGTGGTACCGGTTCGCGGATATGCATCAACCCACCAAAGCCACCCAGATCAACAATGCGCTGATGATACATGTCGGTCTCAGCTCGCACAAAATTGGTCACATTCACCGTCACCGGGGCCTCCGCAAAAGCAGGCACGGCAAGGCCTGCGGCGGCAACGATGGCAAGGAAAGAGGATACCGTTTTCATTTCAATCTCCTTTGGGGTCAGAGCGCGACCGTTCCAATTTCGGCCGCTTTGTTTGGCTCATTCCTCAGGTAGGCGGCCAAGAATGGCGTTGGGATGGGCCAAACACTTCTCAAAGTGATCAATCGACGACATAGTGAGCGCGTGCGCGACCCGATGCAGAACTCAAGGGGTTTACTCCCGACACTCGACGCCCTGGACCAGATGGCGTCCCCAAGGCTCGTTGAACGTGCGCTCAAAGATGTTGGGTTAACCCGCACGGTGCTTGAAGGCCCTCCGGTTCCGCTGCCGATACGGTATCATGCACAGCTTCTGGAAACGGTTTCCGGCAAAATTGGAGAGCGCCATCTCGGGGCGATCATGGCGAAAGACTTTGCCTACTCTTCTCTCAACCGGCCTGATCCGTTTTCGAGCTATGCACTTGGGGCTTCTCGGTTGGACATCGCCCTTCAACGGGCCGCCCGGGCGCTGCCCTTTCTCCAACGAGGGACCCAAATTCGCACACGAACCGACGGAAATTGTCTGGTATTCAGTTTCGGGGTGCAATTTGAAAAGAGCATCGGGGCTCAATTGCTTGAGCAGGAAATTCCTTCGATCCTAATCGCTCTTGTGCGTCCCTACCTTGGGACAAGCTGGGTGCCAGATTGGGTCGAACTTCCGGCTGAGCACAGGCTTCAGAAAGTTGCATTTGCACGATTGCTCGGCACAGAAGTCCGGGCCAATGCAGATTTTCCGGGGATCGCAATTCCGATGTCGCAACTTCAGACGCCGACCCGCCTTGACGAAGGCGGACGCGTGCAAATGACGGCTGCAGGCATAGAGAGGTTGCGGTTGAACCGCCCGCCCCGCACACATGCCGAAACGGTACGCCAAGCGCTTCGCATGCAACTCAACAACGGCAGCGCCGCGGTCGACGATGTCGCGGCGGCGCTTGGGGTCGGGGTTCGGACATTGCAGCGTCAGCTTCGGATCGAAGATGTGACGTTCAAGGAGATCGCGCTGTCCGAACAAGTTAGTCGGGCAAAGATGCTCTTGAGTGAAAACGACCTGAACCTGTCTCAAATCGCCTTTTATCTTGGTTTCTCCGAGGTCAACAGCTTCCGGCGCGCGTTCCGCACCTGGTTTGGACAATCGCCGACACAGTACCGTTCTCGCGCATTCAGCTAAGCTGCGGCATAGCGATTAATTCATCGAAGTCTGTGTCTGCAGTTGCTGCGGCTCCTCTTTGATCTTTGGAATGCGTGGTGAAAGCACACAGACCTGCAATTGCAGGTCACTTTAGGTAGCCGCAAGCGGACATTAGTCCATCCTGCAGCGAAGGTCCATTTTCCGCCCGTTCACGACGAATGCTGTGCTGGTCCCTAAGGTCTATTTAGGGCTCGGTGCGGTCATTCGGTGTATTGGGTTCAATGTCTGCTCTAGCGGCAAAGCGACCGGTCACTCGGCAGGCGCATGTATCCACTACAGTGCGGTGTGCAGTCTGCTACCGAAATAGCGTTAAAACCGCCTTGGACGATCAAGCATTAGCTGGAGCACAAGCTGTTCTCTTCCTGTTCTATTGTTTATGTGCAACTTTTGGAGGGGTCGACTTGCTTCAACCGGCAAGCTTCCTCAGCAATCGGTACTGCCTTGATACACGTAAGCTTTTGGATGTGCGACCAGACCCTAGAATGTGCCAAACGGAGAACAACATGAGCGCTAACGCGGACAGCGGTCTGAAGGGCAATCGAGACGTTACAGATACTGAAGGTGACTATTCCATCTATCCGCACATGGATGGGATCAAAAGCTCGATGTCGTGGAAGCTTGGCTGTTATGGAGAACGCGGCGCTCTTTCCAAGGACATGATCGGGAGCTTGGCTGAACAGTTTGACCTGCCGACTAAGCTCGTACGCGAACTCTCTGTGTTTCTTGGGAACTGCCTCAATAACGACGACGACATCGCAATCAATCTGACTGAGGTCCGACGCTCGCAAGCGATTGAACGAGGTCAAAAGCACCTCAAGCAACTTTTGCGGAAAGCAAAACAGAGTTCCATTGGTCCCCAAGAACTCCGGAACGCATTGGGCTCGCTTTCGACTTATTTCGCGGCGACGCCAGAAGATGGAGACCTTCTTGACCAAGTCCTCGACAAGCTTGAGACCGCAACGACACTTACTCAGGATGTCATAGATGACATTCGGCACATCCTTGTGACCCCCGGCGCAGTTGCAGAGATGTCGCCCCGAGACAAGCGGTTCTCGCGCGACAAACGCCGTCAGTACATCGTCGAGAGCTGCTGTTACATCTGGAAAGATGCCGGTCGCCCTCTGACCTATACAACATACTCAGACGGGCGCCCCGGAGGACAACGGCAAGGTCCGCTCGTCAACTTTATCCAGGCTGTCGTGAAGATGATCACCGAGCCGGGGCAAATCCTGAGCGGTGAGACGATCCGCGTGGATATAGACGATTTTCGCGGCAAGCTTGAGCGTGAAGAGAAAGAGCGTTGGGCGCCGCCGGAATTGGCCAATCAATACACTTAGAAGGAGCAAGCCCGCGTTGTCATGGTCATGGCATGACACGCGTTCCTGCCATACCCCCTTCTGACGACCATGCGCACCGGCAGGTTGAGACAGCGATTGACCAGTTGGTCCGATTGCTGGCTGCCCAGGCAGTACGGGAACTGGGCCGGAACGCCTCTGACCAAAAGGAGGCGCATCAGGATGCCACAGATCAATGCCAAGAAGAGCCGACCCCGCAAGCTTTTGACGGTGAAGGACGTCGCTGAACTGGACAATTGCTCGGAGAAGACGGTACGCCGTGCGATTGCGGCAGGCCTGCTTGAGGTTATTCGGGTGGGCCCCGGCGGACGCCTCATCCGCATTGATCCGGCAGCTCATGCCGCCTACCGGCAGACACATTGCTGGTAGGAACTCACGTCTATTAATGTCCATTTATGTCAATGCGTTATGTGCATTTCGGGAAGAAGGCCAGCCCGTAAGTTGCGGACTTTTTGTGCTACGCTTTTCCCGAATCGGACCTCCTGTCCACACCCGTCCACCCGAGACCTGACATGTCCAAAGGAACGTAAACCCGATGACTAGCCAGAGCCCCGTTCCATTGACATTAGCCTTCGTCAAAGCCGACACACCGATGTTTGCCCAGCTCATAGACCAACTGCGCTCCGATAGCTCTCTGACAGACGGACGCCGCAGAGATATGATCTCCGGCCTGAGCCGTACGTCCAAAGCTCTTGGATTACCTCCAGAGGATGTACCCTGCGACAGCCGCTGGTTGCAGCCCCGTTTAGCCAATGTCTCACCGGCTGCGCTTGGTCTGACACCAAAGAGCTGGCAAAATGCGGTCAGTGATGCACGGGCGGCGCTCGCGCATTTCGGGCTGGTGGAACGGCGATACAACCGGATCGATGATCTGTCTCCCGATTGGCGCACGCTCTGGACGGATGTACTTGCGTCCGGTGACAAGACATTGCAACCCGCACTCTGCCGCTTCGTGCATTATCTGAACCGGCAAGGCGTCAAACCTGCCAATGTGTGCAAAGAGCATGCTCGGGCCTATCGAGTAGCGCTTGAGCATAACGAGATCAGCAAATCTCCTGATGTTGCACATCGTGCCGCGGTCAACGGCTGGAACCTGGCGGCTCGACGTATTTCACAATGGCCCAAGGCCATCCTGCCTCTGGAATCGCGTCGGAAGGTCATTGCATTTCCGGTGACCGCGTTTCCAGCGCCATTCCAAACTGCTCTTGCAAAGCTGATGCATCGTCTGTCCAATCCGGACCCGCTGGCAGATGACGGTCAGAACAGAGCACTCCGATCCGCGACCCTGTCTCAATACAAAAGACAGTTGGTTCGGTTTGCCTCCGAACTGGTTCATTCTGGCATCCCAATTTGCCACATTGGCGGATTGGACGTCCTGATCAATCCGACGATGGCTGAACGGGGTTTGCGCCAGATGTTATCGCGCACCAACAACCAGACCACAAAGATGATCAGCGAGATCGCCGCGCTGCTCCGCAACCTAGCCCGGATACTCAATGCACCCGATGACACCCGGGACGGGCTGTCGGGGCTTGCCGCGCGCCTGGCCGTCAAACCTCAGAATGGCATGACCCAAAAAAACCGAAGCCGGCTGCGGGTGTTGCAGGAGGACCGGCATCAGCAGCGCCTGCTGCTTCTGCCTGAACGAATTTTCGCGCGACCACGCGGCACGTCCAAACCGTATGGCTGGGCTCTGGCACGCGAAGATGCGCTCGCCATCGCCATCTTGCTGGTCTGCCCAGTTCGCGTGAAGAACCTGGCTGACATCCACCTGGAAAGCCACCTGCACCGTCCCGGTGATGGCCGAGCCTACCTGGTTCTGGAAGACGGCGAGACAAAAAATGAGCGACCTGTCGAGTTCGAGATCCCGCGTGATTTATTGCGCATGATCGACGTACATCTCAAATCTCGCTGTCCGGAACTCTGCCCCGCGGGAACGCCTTGGCTGTTTCCCCGGAGGGATGGTCAGCATTCGGTTGATCCCGGCGTTCTGTCTGCGCGCATTTCCAAACGGATCCGGAAAGAAACGGGGCTGGAGATGAATGCCCACCTGTTTCGACATTTTGCGGTGATGAACTGGCTCGACGCCAATCCCGGCGGCTATGAGGTCGTGCGCCGGTTGCTCGGACATTCGGAGGTCAGCCACACCATCAACATGTACTCCGGTCTTGAGGCACGTTCGGCAACGCGTGCCTTCGCGGACCTGATAGACACGAAGAAAGGGTGCCGCAAATGAGCCTGGTTCTGCCTATCGCCAATTGGCCCGCGTCCGACCGGGATATGTGGGACAGGCTTCAGAAGGCGGCCGGACCGCTCGACGATTGCGGCGCCCTCGCTCATCTGCGCGCAACCTCATTGAAGACGCTGGAACTTCGCTATGCCCGATGGCTGCAATGGCTGATCACTAGTGATGCGGAGGCGATCACATTGCCTCCGGCTCGACGCGGGACCCTGCCGCGCCTTTCCGCTTGGCTTAGGGACCTCTCACGCACCCGGCCGATGACACGGTTGATGTTCATTGATGGCGTGTTGCGTATCCTCTCTGCAGCTGACCCGACGCAGGACTGGTCCGCTCAGCGGAAGTTGAAAGCGGGATTGAAGCGCGCTGCGGGTCGGGGTGATCGGGATCGCAAACTTGGGCGTGTGTTGTCCAGCGAGGTTCTATTCCGTGCAGGGCTGATTCTGGCGACGGGCCATGCAGAAGCGGCTCCAACACCGCTACGCAGTATGATGTGCCTGCGGGATGGCACCATGATAGCGATGTTGGCCCTGATGCCGATGCGGCGACGCGCCTTCGCGGGCCTTCGGATTGGCACATCCCTGTATGTCGCAGCAGACACGATGACCGTCGCGCTCCCCGGGGATCTCACCAAATCAGGGCATCCCTGGGAAGCTGATGTTCCCCAGAGCGTTGAGCCGCTCTTGCGCCGTTATGTCAACGAAGCCCGTCCCTTTTTTATGGAGCGTGGCCAACAGCATCACAATGTTCTGTGGGTTGGCCGGTCTGGCACTCCTTTGAAGAAAGACGCGCTGAGCCCCCGGATCGCGGAGCAGACACTGAAGCTGACGGGTCGCCGTATTCCACCGCATTTCTTTCGGGATGCTGCCGCGACAACCCTGGCCCGCTCTTCTCCAGAACACGCCAAGCTAATTCGACCAATTCTAGCGCATACGAGCTTCGGAACCGCCGAGCGCCATTACATCCACGCCCAGACAATTGAAGCGGGCCGCGACTACGCGGCTTTGATCGACCTAAAGAGAAAGGCCCGGCGATGACCCGAGTTGCAATCTATGCCCGTTTCTCCAGCCAAATGCAGAGAGACGCATCCATCGATGACCAAATGCGACTGTGCCGGGAACGTGCTGAGCGGGAAGGTTGGACTGTTATTGACGCCTATTCTGATCGTGCGGTCTCCGGCGCCTCCATGTTGCGCCCCGGTCTACAAGCCCTGTTCCATGCTACACAGGAAGGACAGTTTGATCTGATTTTGGCGGAAGCGCTGGACCGCTTGAGCCGAGACCAGGCAGACATCGCCGCGATCTTCAAACGTCTGAACTTTGCAGGTGTTGGCATCGTGACACTGGCCGAAGGTGAGATCAGCGAACTGCACGTAGGTCTCAAGGGCACCATGAACCAACTGTTCCTCAAAGACCTGGCCGAAAAAACCCGGCGTGGCCTGCGCGGAAGGGTCGAGCTTGGCCGTTCCGGCGGCGGCAACAGCTATGGTTACGACGTCGTCCGGCGTCTTGGGCCCGACGGCCAACCCGTCACGGGAGAACGAATGATCAACGCAGCGGAAGCTGCGATTATCCGGCGGGTATTACATGACTTCACCGAAGGGCATTCCCCGAAAGCCATTGCGCGCCGCCTGAACACCGAGGGTGTCCCCGGTCCCCGTGGCCAGTTATGGCGTGACACCGCCATTCGAGGGCACCGAGTGCGTGGGACGGGCCTTCTCAACAATGAGCTCTATATCGGCCGCCTGGTTTGGAACCGGCTGCGCTACATCAAGGACCCGGAGACCGGCAGACGTGTTTCCCGTCTCAACGATCCGTCCAATTGGTTCATCGCGGAGGTCCCTGAGCTGCGGATCGTCGGGGATGAACTTTGGGAGGCAGTCAAGCAGCGGCAAGGCGAGATCGAGGCTGATCCCCGCGTCAAAGCCATCAAGGAAACCAAGTTTTGGGAGAAGCGTCGCAAGAAGCACCTTCTGACAGGTCTTGCATTCTGCGGCACCTGCGGAGGGCCACTCGCCACTGTCGGGCGCGACTACCTCGCCTGCTCTGCCGCCCGCAAACTCGGTACTTGTTCCCATAAGCAATCCATTCGCCGCAATGTCCTGGAAGACGCCGTTCTGGATTTGCTTCGTCAGCGTCTGATGCAGCCCGATGCCGTGGCCGCTTTTATCAAGTCCTTCAGCGAAGCCGCCAACGCAGAAGCAGGCACAGCGGAGGTAGCCCGGACCCGTCTGCAATCCGAGCGGGTCAAAGCTGCGCGCAAACTGAATGGGTTTTATGACGCGATTGCAGAAGGCATTCGCACCCCAGGTCTT
>NZ_JBQGAQ010000021.1:0-46643 GCF_056542905.1 Ruegeria sp. AA3
CCTTCGATAAACTGCCCCATGGAATGCCTCCACATCCAATGCCGAAAGCATACCATCTCTCCGGCAACAGCGGGAGTTTTCACACAGCCTCTCCGCGTTGCTGTCATTGGGGCATCGCGCAGCATAGGTCAAAGTGGACTCATTTCGGGTAAGCGATGTCGCCAACAACCTGAAAACCGCAAAAATGAATTTTCCTCACAGTTCATAAAGCGATGTGGTGCTCAACACACCACCCCAGATCATGTTCGGCCGGTTGAAAGACTTGAGACGCGTTACCACCTGCTACGACAGATACCTATAGGCCTTCCTTTTTGCTATAGCACTCCAGCAACCGTTATTTATCGGCTATAAGGCCTAAGACTACCCTGGAAGTACTACCCCAAACCCATCGCAACCAAGGGCAATAATACACCCGACATGGCTATCGATACACCCATTGGATAGCTGGCTTTTGGTCGCAATGCGAGCCAGCGACATTCCGGTAATCCAATTATCGAGCGGCTAGTGATCACAAACAGCATGCCCACGACCATGGACAGGGTGAAAGTGTAAAAGAACAGCAAAAGAAAGTAGCTGGGCACAAACAATGTCAGCGCGGCGATTGCCTTTACGTCGCCTCCACCCCACAGGCGCAGCGTGAAGCCAAGAAAACCAACGACAAATACGCCGACGCCGAAGACCGCGCGGTATACCGTCTCGTGGAAGGATAGAAACACGGGCGCGGAGAGAACAAAAGCGGCGAGCATTATCAGTACCAGTTTATTGGATATCCTGAGGTTTTTTAGGTCATTCCATGCCATTGCAGCCAAAAGCGGAGTAATGACGATCAAAGGGACGAACTGCGCGACTTCAGGCGACATTTTCGCTACCCGCATTCAGCGATTGGCGCTTGACCATCGGGGTCAGCAAATCATGGATCAATTCGGGTTGAGATGACGTTTCTGTTTTGACGTAGATATTGCGAAGATGCGTACGCAGTGTCGAAATTGAAATCGACAGCTCGGACAACAAGGCGTTGTTGTTCAATCCCCTCGCCAATAAGAGGCAAACCCGATATTCCGAGCGACTCAGCCGACAAGGGTTGTCCATAGACAAAATGCTTTTTGGTTCTTTCTTGATAAGCTTTCGGCGCGTGTTTTTCAGCTTCGCTTCGGAAAACCGACCAAGAGATCTTTTCCTCCAGCAATCCGACAGAACAGGGCCCAGAACGCTCAGAATATCTACCACGGCCGAAGAGATGGGGTGGCTGAAATGCAATTCCAGAAAGTCAGCTACACCATTTTGTCGTTCCAGCAGAATGGAAACTGACTCGGAAAACCTGCGGAACGCATAGAACTCTGACAGATGTTCGTATTCGGACAGGTCATCCTGTCCACCGAACCAAGCGGACCCGAGTTTGGCCCGGCTCATGTTGTTTCCGCAAATGGCAGGCGCGATGCAGAAATTGAAACCACTGAAGCTGTCCGGCGTGTTGTGATTGGCGTCGTAGCTCAGCACTTTTGCCGAATTCTGATTGCCGTGCAGGTCCACCCGGCTGATTGAAACGACTTCCGCATCAATTGCGCGAGCTGTTTCGCGCAGTGCATTTAGCAGTGGGACTTTCCCCTGAGTCGCCTGGCAAAGGACAGCTACGACTTTTAGAAGTTCTGACGTTGGTGCCCCTGCACCGGGCGCGAAACGATGCGCCGAAAACAAACTATTCATACCGTTTAACATTGACCGAAACCCGATCAACCCTTTCGACAGACACCCCCACCCGTCGATTGCGTCACGATTTTTTGTGTGGCCGGACTCCACTTAACTACCTAAAAGCTTACTCTTTTCTCTCTAAACTGGGCAAAATCTGCCGAAACCAGACGCCCGTTTGTCCTCGTTTTGGAAACATGACCCGCCCGAACACGCAATTACGGCGGATACGGGCGGGAATTCTACGCCCCAAAGCCCCGGAAGTATCGAATCATCGAAGGTGCGGCGGTAATGATGATCAGCGTCGGCAGCATCAGCGCGGCCAGAACAGCGGACATCTTTACCGGTAGCTGGTTTGCCAGTTCCTGCGCTCGTGTTTCGCGTGAGTCCCGCATTTCAGACGCATAGGTAGTCAGAGCTTCGGACATACTGGTCCCGTAGCGTATGGATTGCTGGACAACAGTGGCAAAAGACTGGATTTCATCAACCCCTGTACGCCGCGCCATGTCAGACAGCGCAGTTGCGCGGGGGCGTCCGGCCTGAATCTCGTGCTGGGTGTTCAGAAACTCAAACGCTAGGTCAGGGGAGGCCAGCGCCAGTTCGTTCCCGACCCGTGTCATAGCGGCATCAAAGCCCAGTCCAGCATGAAGTGAGATCTGCAGCAGGTCGAGAGCATTTGGGAATGCATCGCGGATACGCTGCTGACGTTCTTTGCGGCGATGCTTCAGCCAGGCTGCGGGAACAAAATATCCGACGGCCGTCAGCAAACCGATAAGCTGAATAGCGTTGGCTTTGCTGATGGATTCAAAAATGCCCGTAATCGCGCTGGGAACGGGGATGCCAGGCGTTCTTGAGGCAACGATGAGCAGACCCACAATCATCGGCACGAAAATCCCAAGCCAAACCCGAGTCAGTGTGTAGATCCGCAGGGCATTTCGACCGGTCAGCCCGGCTTGAATCAGCTGATCCTCGATCTTGCGCCGCTCAGCTTCCCTACTGGGCAGTGCGGCCTTAAAAAGACCTTTAGGGGTGACGAGAGTTTCGCGCAACAGTCCACGGTCATTGCGGGCCTCATACCTTTGGGCGCGCAGATTGGCGATACGGACAGCCGCTGGATGGCGGCGGCTTAACGCCGAGGTTACGGCGACGAACACCAGCAAAACGCCAAGACCAAAGACGGTTAGCAGCATTGTTTCGGCTGGCAGCCCGAAACGAAGCGACATAATTTCCAGAATATTTTCCATGAAATTGCCCTCAGATACGGAAATTGACAAGTTTGTGCAGGATGATGACGTTCGAGACCATCAGAACGACAACCAACACTGCAAGTTTGATGAATGCGGGATCGTCACTGACGTCGGTGTAATATCCAGGCGCGTTGATCGTCATTAACCCCATGATCACCAGAGGAATGATCGACAGAAGAAACCCGGACAGCCGTCCTTCTGCGGAAATGGCTTTGATCCGCGCACGCAATGCAATGCGCCGTCTGACCACGGTGGCCAGAACGGACACGATCCGCTCCAGATCGCCACCAGTGCCGTGTTGGATTGCCATGCTTGCCGCCAGGTACTGTGCATCTTCCGAACCGACCCGGTCAGCAAAGTCCTGAACTGCGTCGGGCAATTCGTCGCCAAAACTGATCTGGTCGAAAATGATGCCGAACTCGGACCCGATAGGGTCTTGCATCTCGTCCGCGACCGCTTTGATCGAGGTGTTGACCGGGTGGCCAATTTTCAGGCCACGCGCCATCAGCTCTAGCGCATCGGGCAACTGACTGGTCAAAGCTTTTTGGCGTTCAGCCTGCCGCGATTTCACCACCAAAGCAGGCATAAGCACACCCAGGATGAGTGCGATCGGGGCTGCCTGCCAGGGCGGCAGAAACATCATACCGGCGATTGCGATCGCCAAGGTGCCGAACAGGCAAAGCAGCACAAAATTCTTCGCTGAAACATGCAGTCCCGCCTGAACTAGCGTGTCCGGCAAGTTCCCAAAAAACGGGATCTTTGCAAAAAACCCTGTCTGAGTCTCGGGAAGCAGCAAGGCGAGCCGATCTTCATCGGTAACGCCTTGCCGGACCATGCGCATTCGGCGGTTGCGAGCCTCGGCGTGGTTTTCACCGCGACGGGCAAAGTGGAACACACCGGTAATCAGCATGAAAATTCCAACGAAGACGCAAGCCAGCGTCAGATAGTTAAGAAGTTCGGCTGTGTTAATACTGGTCATGCCTCAGCCTCCTGATACTCGGAAAGTCTCGGGTTCGAGATCGACGCCAGCAGCTGTGAGCAAGTCATAGCATTTTGGACGAATCCCGGTGGGAACAAACTGACCAAGCACTTCGCCGTTTTCCGCGCGTCCCTTTTTCTGGAACACGAAGATGTCCTGCATGGTGATGATCTCACCTTCCATCCCGGTTATTTCCGAAATGCTGGTGACGCGGCGCGATCCATCCGCCAACCGCGACAGATGCACAATAAAGTGCAGCCCCGACGCGATCTGGGATCGAATGGCTGCGGCGGGAAATTCGATACCCGTCATCGTGACCATCTGTTCCAGGCGGCCCAATGAATCGCGCGCCGAGTTCGCATGTACAGTCGTCATCGAACCATCATGGCCCGTATTCATGGCCTGAAGCATGTCGAAAGTCTCCGCTCCGCGAACCTCACCGACAATGATCCTGTCAGGACGCATACGCAGCGCGTTGCGCACCAGATCACGCTGAATGACCTGGCCGTCGCCGGACGGAGATGGCGGGCGTGTTTCCAGTCGCACAACATGCCCCTGCTGAAGTTGCAGTTCTGCTGCGTCTTCAATGGTGACGACACGCTCGCCATGGTCGATATACGAAGACAAGGCGTTCAACATCGTTGTCTTACCCGACCCCGTCCCGCCGGCGATCAGAACGTTCAGTCGCGCGTATACCAGCGATTGCAGGAACCGCGCGGCGGCGTCGTTCAGAGCGCCATTTGCGACCAGCTTTTCCATCGTCAGTTTTGACTGCGCAAATTTACGGATTGAAACGCTTGGGCCATCAATCGAACAGGGGCGGATGATTGCGTTGACACGGCTGCCATCTTCCAGCCGGGCGTCCACCCAAGGCTGCCGTTCATCGACACGACGCCCGATCTTGCTGACGATCTTGTCGATAACCCGCAGCAGGTGCTTTTCATCGCGGAACCGCACCGGCACGCGCTCCAGCAGGCCAGAGCGTTCGACATAGACCGTCTGATAACCGTTAACCAGAATGTCGTTGATCGTTGGATCGGCCAGCAATGGCTCCAATGGGCCAAAACCCAGAATTTCGTCCAGAAGTTCTTCGACGATGCGATTAAAGTCTTCGGTATTCAGTGGCCTGCCAGTTTGGGACAAAGCGCTGCCGACAACCCCGGCGACTTCGCGCCGCAGCACGTCTTTTTCAACCTTTTCGATCACCGAAAGGTTCAACCGCTCCAGCAAAGCCTCGTGCAAAGTGCTTTTGAGCTCAAGCCAGTCGGCCAGTTCGGTATCTTCTGCTGTGGTCTCAGGCTGAATTTCTTGGGCCAGTTGCTCTGCATGCTGGTTAAGCTGGATTACTTCGGCCTCATTGGTTCGCCCGGCGCGTGTAAACTTTTCAAACATCCCTTAGACTCCAATTAGGCTGCGTTGTTTCTCAGGCCGGTTTTGCCGACCATTGTTTCATTCATGATTTTCTGACCCATCGTGCGGATCGCCTTGGACAAGGCACAGCTGCCTGAGGCTTGCGATAGCAATTGACCCCGATCCAGCGCCTGTTTTGCGTGGCGCGCGTCGCTTGGCAGCCAGAAGCGCAATTCGCGTTCCAGCGCCTTTTGAGCTTCGACATGTTGGCTTGACCGGAATGTCGGTTTCGTTTCCTGGCCGATGACGATCTCAACCGGAGGTTCGAGCCGCTCTTTTGTGAAGAATTCGATCAAACGGCAGGCTTGGCGCACCGAAGAGACCGAGCTGTCACCCACCATCAGCATCCTGTCTGACGCGGTAACTACTGCGCCCAGCCAATCGACCAGCGCACGTGGCAGATCGATAACAACAAAGTCGAATTCCAGACGCAAAGTCTCGATCAGCGCGCTGACCTGTTCGCGTGTCAGAACATCCAGAGGAATGAATTCTTCGGGCGCGCTCAGGACTTCCAAACCGGATGCATGTTGCACCAAAGATTGCTGAAGGAAAGTCCGGTCCGGCATGACACCATCCTGGGCCATTCTCAAAAGCCCCGAGGAAGACTGCAAATCTAAGGACGTCGCGACCGTGCCAAATTGCAAATCCAGATCTACGACAGCGACCTTGTTTCGCGTCCTTTTCCGGAAGATGCCGGAATAACCCTGCAATTGGTCGGCCAGGTTGATGGACAGTGTCGACGCGCCGATGCCACCACGGGCCGGGCATACGCTGATGATCTGCCCCAGTCGCTGCGGTTGCGGCGAGTAAATGGTCGGCAGCAAGGACTTGTCGATCGTCAGACGCTGAATCTGTTCGGCCAGTTCGTCCTGCCCGATGGGATAGGGCAGAATCTCATCTACTCCTGATTTGTTCAGCGCACGCGCTTCGGTCAATGAGATGTCACGGTCGCTAAGTGCCAGCAAGGTGCCGCGCGAACCGGTGCTACGACGAAGATCGCTGACAGTTTCCAGATCCAATTCGCCTGAAAAGCTGAACACCAGCAGGTCATTTTCACCCATCAGATCACAGGCGCGACCGTTTACCGAAGACAAGGTCCCGAAATGTGTCTCTAGCGAAAGATCGTCGAACCGGTCGACGGCCTGGGCGACTGAATCCTTAATCGCCTCATTATCAGAGATTAGGGCTAATGATTTTTGAGTCATTTTTCAGCTCCCATGATTAGAAATTCAACCGTTGACTCCGCTGGCGAGGTCTTCGCCAGGAAGGGTTGCGCTAAAGTCGGAAAATATTTTGAAGCCCGTTGTCGCGGTGGTCAGCGCATCGGTTTCTGGCGTTGAGCCGCCCAAAACCAGCGCTGCAATCGAACCCAACGGAGAGACGAACCGGAACGGAAGTTCTTCGATTGTCACTGTGACCATCGGTACATAAGGGCCACCGAGGAAATTCATTTCCGGGTCGAAGTCGTAAGTGAACGTGATGTTGCTTTCGTCAAAAGTTGCGGTGGGATCGTTGGGAACGGCAAACTGAAGCATGTTCCAGATGTCGGTCACGGTGGTTTGCGCCGCTGCATTCGCGGGCGCCGCACCGGTGCATATGGTGGTGGCCGGTTCGACACAGACGCCAGCGGCGAAACTGCAATTGGTTCCAAACCGCGGGCCAGTGATATCGGTATAGGTGCCTCGGCTGTTGGTTGTCGGAACGCCGCCACATGCGGGTGGCATCACTGCAGCCATCCGAGTGGCGACCTGTGCTGTTTTTTCAGCAGCCACATAGTGGAAGGCCAATCTGCCGAAATCTATCAGGCCCAGGAAAATCAAAAGGAACAACGGCAGGACAAAGGCAAGCTCTGTGACCGTCGACCCATCTTCATGACGGCCAAGTCGCGACATTTCGCGGGTTATCTTGTGAATGCGGCGGGTCATGGTCCAAACACCCGGCTGCGATCTGTGATCGTGGTTTGGATCTGCGCCGTTGCCGTGCCTCCGACCAGTTGGAACAGGGGCGTGAATGGCAGGTTTGAAATCGTCAGTGACGCGGTCAGGACGGCCACTGGTGTGGGCGAAACCCGGTATTCACCTGCGTTGCCGACGCATTCGAGGGACAGCGAGTCCAGACCAACAGCAATGTCAGTGGTCGAAAGCGACGTCAGTGTATTCGAGACAGCGGTTTGAAAATCGCCGATAGCAGCGCTTGGCGAGGCAGTGCACATGTCCGACGGGGCGATCCGGCCAACATAACGGGCAGTGTCCCGAACCCCCGTGATCGCATTTTGATAGGACCAGAAAATCCGCCCCCCTTCGACGATCAGGGCAAATGTCACTAACAGGATTGGCAAAAGGATCGCAAACTCGACCAACGCCGCGCCGGACTGGTCGTTGCGGAACCGGCTAAGGGTATTGCTGATATGATGGGAGGCACCAAACATGATCATTACTCGTAAAGCTGAACCAAATCGTGAACGATGCCGCCGACTCCGGCGCCGCCGATGCCATCCGATACGGTCTGAATGACCTCACCATAGATGACGGCGTTCGCACCGGTGCTGCCGGATTCCGAGGGGCGGATCAGAAACATCTCGATGAAACTTGTCACCGGAATGGCGCCCGACCCGCCGTTCAGCTCATCCTGAAAAGTCGCGCAATCGATACCGGCGACGGTGATGACACGACGCGTGGGATCGGCACGACCGGCAGAGGGGGGTTGGCACGAAGGCATGCTGCTTTCAGCTTTACCACCGGCGGTCAGGATAGCTTCCAGAGCGGCCTGGTTGGTGACCTCTGCATTGTAGATGTCGTACCGGGTGCCACCAGTCGGGAACCAAGGCGGAATGCCAGTCGGGAGAGGGCCGCTGAAATCTGCGCCATAGTTGATGGTAAGATACTCAGTAAGCCCGGTAGTAAAGACGCCATTTCCTATGCGAGGTGTCGGGCAAGTGCCGCTGGCAAAACAATCGTCAAGTGGCAGCCCAACGGTCGCGGCCGGATCAAGGATCCCGTTCGCATCATAAGTGGGCGACAGCTGGCTGGTGCAGTTGTTTCCGTTACCCGCAGTGATCCAACCGTCCAGGACATGCGGAGAAGAGGCGAAATTGTCGACGTCGTAGCGCGAGCCGTTGCTGAACTGCCTGGCGCTGGATTCAAATCGGTCGAAACGTGTGTTAAAGCCAGCAACCATGTTGCCCACGCTCAGACCCGGTCTGGTTTCAACGGCTCTTTGGCTGAAGCACATGGAAACAGCGCGCGATGCGGCCAGAGCACATGAATCTTCCTGACCGTTTGGTGCAGGTTCGCAGGCACCAGACGCGTCGATGGCCAGATTCTGATTAGAAGACAAAAAACCAAAGTTTCCGGGACCCCAATGGCCATTGCCGCCCTGACTTACCATCCTAATCAACTGGCCTTCGGTCAGATCAAGGCTAGGTTGCGGCAGGCAGATGAACATGGGGGTGATGTCGCAGGCCATCAGGGTGAAGCCTGCTACGGCATCGGCGTTGACGCTCGAGAAAGGCTGCGCATTGCCCAAAAGAGCCGCCGCTGCCGCCGCCAGCGGAGTGCCAACCTCGTGCGTGTCGACGGTCACCCGAACAAATGCCGCAATCGGCCCGCTGGCAGGATCGGTCGAATCCAGCAACTGCGCGGGTTGGGCGGGATCAGTCGCAGTGGTCGGCGGGTTTTCGTAAAACCGCAGCTGGTAATCCGTTGCACCGGACAACAGCTGATCCTTGTTGCGAATGCCAAAGCTTTGACGGTCGCGGATCATGTTTGCAGCCGCATTCGTGGCGCGGGTGATTGAATCCGGGCGACCATCAAGTTCCCCCGCAGCCGCAAGGGCAACATTGTCCGCAAAGCTCTGCAATTCCGACTGAGTGGTGGTCACCCGACCAATGTCGAATGCAAGGGCGGCCATTCCGACCATCACCGACAGGGCCACCGCAACAAAGACCAGGATCGCGCCGTCTTCGGAGCTACGGAATTGACGTATGAATTGAGCGAGGGACACGGTCGAAACCTTCGTTGGTCGATTCAGTTGATGATGGATTCTGTCACTTCGGTGCCGCGGCGGACCCGGACTATGGTTTTACGCACCGGTTCTTTGATGTCCTGCGCAACAACCGGCTCATCAATCAGAAGATCGTTAAGTCGCGTCATGGTCAGCGTCTTGTCCTCGGTGTCATCAATGGACCGCAAGGTGAGGCTCAGCCGACCGGCACGTTGCGCCAGAGCAAGGCGCTGGACCTGATCCGGGGTAACGGCAACAGTAACAGTACGTGCAACAACGGGTTGGTCGGTCTGTTCGTCAGATTCCTGATCAACACCAATGACCCTGATGTTTTGCAAAATTGTGACGGCGTGCATGTCTCTTTTTTCGCCAGTGGTCATTACTACATCGACCCGATCACCGGGGGTGACAAAGCCCCCTACGGCGGTTTCGGCATCAACCTCAATGGCCATGGCGCGATGATCTGCGCCCAGCGTCTGAACGATGGTGACCTTTTCACCAAAGTCGGACACCTTGCTGTTCAGGATCAGTTCACCCTGAGTAATTGCGCGACGAGCGCGACGGGACGGCATGCTGGCCGCCGCAATCAGGTCGTCGTAGTCTGTAAAGACGCCCACGGGTACAGCACCACGGGGCCAGTCAATGGTTGTCAGCGCGCCGGGCTCGATTTCTTCACCAAACGAAATATCGCGCGATGCAACGACCACGCTCACCATCTCGCTCTCGGCCTCGACATTTGCGGACTGAGCGTCAAATTGAATGTAATCCCGAGCGACGTAAACCGACCCTCCGGCTACGACCAGGCCCGTCAATGCAGTGAAAATGGCAGAGAGTCTCATCTGGTGCTCCTTCAGCTATTTCCTGGCGTTTTTCGAATGAACCGATCTGAACGGTTGCACTTTGCCAGCGGATCAAAAAATTTATCCTGGGCGATAAGCACGCGGAACTGGGTGCACCGCGTGCTTTGTCTTCATTAAGGAATCAGGGTTTCCGCGTTGGTGAACTGACCGTTAACGTCGGCGCCCAAAGCGGTCAGAGTGGCCACTGCAATCGCCGTGACAATGGTCAGGGCGACGCCGTATTCCACGATGGTCGCGCCGCTTTCGTCGCGTGCCATGGTCTTCATCTTTACATAAAGCTTCAACATTTTACTCTCCTAGTTAACTCACTAGTTACTCATGGATGCCGCCCAAATTCGCGGCGTTCTAACCCCCCCATACGGACGGAGCCTTCCACAAGGTTAGGTCCCGCCATCAGGGAGCCGCATCCTCCAAACCACGGAGAAATACACGTTAAGATTGTAAGATTTGGCAGTTTAGCCGGTTCTTTGCCGCAAATTGGCCCGATTCCTTAACGGAATCTGAATGGCCAGATCCGTGATTCTTTCCCAACTGACGGGCCGCTAATTGCGGTACCAGGCGGCTTTGCTGCACAAGCCAGTACTTCGGAATGAAAAGTGTTCTTTGCCTCAACGACTTCAGCTATGAAAAACGGTAAAGGTGGTCTAAGCATGTGTTTCTCATCACAAGCCAGTTTTGTAGCCGGTGCAGCAATCATAGCCTGCAGTGGTCTTACGATACGTTTGGCGTTGAAAATGGGCGAACGATTTCTTCCGCTAGCCAGCTTTCCACTTTTCTTTGGGATTCAGCAATTGTCCGAAGGCTTTTTGTGGGTGTCCATTGATAACCCGTCGGCGAACCCTTCTTCGGCAGCTGCGTTGACGTTTCTTTTCTTTGCCTATTTTTTTTTTGGCCGTTTTGGGTTCCGCTGTCCGCGGCTTCGATCGAAAGTAACCGGCGTCGCAGGCTCATATTCCAAGGGATTTGCGGAATTGGTTTCTGCCTTGGCTTGTTGCTTTACTTACCAGTGTTGTTGTCACCAGAAAACCTAGATATTGGCCTCGTTCATCACTCCATTCAGTATGAAAACATAGAAACGTACCCCTCCGAAATTACGAGGAACTTTGCACGTGTTTTCTACGCTTTGGTGATCTGCGTTCCGCTTGTAGGATCGAGCGATAAAGGTTTGCGAGGTTTCGGGTATCTAATTGTCGTTTCCGTTGCTTTGGGGTTCTTTTTTGCTTCTCATGCCTTCACGTCAATCTGGTGCTTCGTTGCGGCTGCTTTGTCTGCCTATATCTACTTCGTTCTAAAGTTTCACTACTGGGAGGTGGACCGCTTAGGTGGGCCCGCCAAAGGTTGAGGGACCTTTTGAAAAATGTGTTTAGGTACTGGCAGGATGCATTTGCTTGAAAGCCGTCATCCGACAGTTTTTGTCAGATGACCGCGTTGAACCCAAAACGAAAGTTCACTCGCCTATGGCGAAACGGGTGGTTTTGGACGATTTTGCATTAGCCTGATCCCAAATAGCAGAGACAAACATCCAAACGCCAATCCCATTGCGAGGGCATTGGCAAGGAAGATACCGCCAAACAGGGATAGGCTTTGTTGTTGGACGAACCACTCTCTGGTCTGGACCTGAAGCTCCACAACCCGCTGCTGGCAAGACTGTATAAATTTTCCTCAACCAATTCCACGAGGATGAAATCATATTAGAACTGCGCGAACCAAACCTTCAGTGGAGTGTGCTGCGCGCAGCCTATTTATGTCGCGACGTGAGAAACGTCTTTGTCCGGCGAATAAATATCCAAGATGTTCCAATGTCCGGTTGTTGGCGTTGGGTTGTTGATCATCGGGACATCCAAAACCGTTGGCTTGCCACTGGCGATTGCCGCCTCCAATGCGAGCAACAACTCGTCAGCAGCGCTGAGCCTGTGTCCTTCTGCACCATAGGCCCGCGCTATGTCGGCATAGCCCGGCCCGTTTGCGGGTGCTTCGGCCGATCCAGGGAAGGTTGTTCCATAGGTCAGGCCGTAATGCGCTTTTTGCAGTCCTGCGATGGTCCCAAACGCGTTGTTGTTCATCACAAGCCAGATGATGCCCAGATCAAGTTCGACAGCTGTTGCCAGCATTGACGGGTTTTGACCAAACCCACCATCGCCGACCAGGCTAAGCACCACCCGATCAGGTGCCGCCAGCTTCGCGCCGATGGCACCCGGAGGTCCAAAGCCCATCGTGGCGAACCCGCCCGGTGTTAGGATCGAGCCGGGAGTCAGGATATCGAACTGTTGCCCTACTCCGTTCTTGTTCCATCCAACGTCAGTGGTGATGATCGCATCTTCAGGCAGTGCCTTACGGGTATCCGCCAGAATACGCTCTGGCATCATCGGAAAGGCAGATGAGGTCGCCATTTCCAAGTTGCGCTCTTTGAAGTTAGTCCGGAATTCAGCAATTTTCTGTTCAAGCGCGGGGCGTTTGAAACCGCTCGGATAAATCTCGCGGGCAACCCGGTTGAGGACGCGCAACGCGGCCTTGGCGTCCGCAACGACACCGATTTCGGTGGGATAGTTCCGGCCGATCTCTTGCGGTTCGATGTCGATGTGAATGACTTTAGATCCGGGAATGTTGAACGTGTAGCCGGGATACCAGCTGGAGCAATCGGCCTCTTTGAACCTTGTGCCTACGGCAAAGATATAGTCCGCGTTCAGGCAAGATTGGTTGACCAATTCGGTACCCCAGAATCCGGTCATGCCTAACACTAGCGGATGGTCGTCCCGCAACGCGCCTTTACCCATCAGTGAATGCGCAACGGGCAGCCCCATATGTTCAACGAATTCGCGCAATTCCTCACTAGCTTGTGCCAGAAGGATACCCCCGCCGACATAAGCGACGGGGTTTTCGGCCTGCGCGAGTGCTTCAATGATTTCACGCGCGGTTTCATCGTCAATTGACGGCTTCTTGAGCGTGCGCGTGTTGTCGCGGATACGGTCGAAGCTGTCCGAGGGGATCACCTCGGAGAAGATGTCCATCGGCACGTTGACCAGCACCGGCCCGGGCTGACCGCTTTCAGCCAGATGGAACGCCTTTTCCAAGATTTCGGCCATCAGATCGGCCCGATCAACGCGCCACGCACGTTTAACAAAGGGGCGATAGATCTCCCACTGGGCGGCGTCCGCGTGCAGGTTGACCTCCTGATGCGGATGTTTGCCGTAGTAATGCGTGGGAATGTCACCTGCGATCACGACCATAGGGATACAGTCCAGCGCCGCGTTGGCGACCCCGGTGGCGCAGTTGGTCAAACCCGGGGAGAGGTGAGACAAGACCACCGAGGCCTTGCCCGTCACGCGGGCATATGCATCCGCCGCGTGGCTGGCGATTTGTTCGTGTCGTACTGTGACGAAATCAATGGGACTTTCCGCCAGCGCGGCCAGAACCGCGATATTCGTATGGCCGCACAGGCCGAAAACGTGCTTGACCTCACGGCGTTCGAGAAAATCAACGATATGTTCGGCGACGGTTTTGCCTTCCAGCTTGCTTGCGTCCATCACGCAACCTCCTGTCCGTAGAATTCACCGAACAGGTCCGGCTCCGAGGGGCGATCTTCGGGGATCGGACGGCTGACCCAGGTGTAGTTCATCATGTGTTTCATGGTGACGTTTTCATTGGTGATGTTGCCGCCCCAGATGCCGCAACCCAGACTGCTGGTCATAGGCATGCCATTGGTCCAGGCACCTGCGTTGGCCTTTGACTGAGGCTGCCGCACCATCATGCGGCTGACCGGAGCCAAGCGCGCCAACCGATCGATGTGATCGTCATTGTGGCTATAGATGCCGCAGGAGTGACCTTTGCCACCAGTGTTGTAGATCTGGCTGACCGTTTCCAGCGCATCATCGAATGTGTCGAAGTGATAGAGCGCCATCAGTGTGGTCAGTTTTTCCTTGGAGAACTTGTGCTGCGGCCCTATTTGCCCCTGATTTTCAACCATCAGAAACTTGCGATCATCCGGGATCGAGAACCCGGCGACCTTGGCCGTTTGCTGAGGCGGACAGGCGATGGTCGGGAAGGTGCGGTTGCCTTTGTCGTCCCACATGGCCGCTTCGAGCATCGACTTCTCTTCGTCCGAACACAGGTATCCGCCTTCGGCCTCCAGCGCCTTGACCATATCGTCGTAGACCGAGCGCTGGATGATGATGTTGCCGTCAGCCGAACAGCCAGACCCAAAGTCGGAAGTCTTAGAAATGCGAGTGTTCTGCGCGGCGATGTCCAGATCGGCGGTCTCATCGATGACGATGGACGAATTGCCCGCACCGACGCCATAGGCAGGACGTCCCGAGCTGTAGGCTGCTTTGACCATGGGCTTGCCACCCGTTGCCAGAGTCAGGTCACAGATCTCCATGAGGTGCTGCGTCAATGGGATCGATGGTTTGCGGATCGACTGGAACAGGTCTTCGGGGGCCCCTGCAGCGCGACAAGCCGCGCGCATGACTTCGACCATTTCATAAGTGGTATGCGCTGTTCGCGGGTGCGGGCTAAAGATGACGGCATTCCGGGCGTTGGCGGCGGAAACGCCGGTCACCGGTGGTGTCATCGCAGGATTGGTCATCGGGATCAGAGACGCGATCACACCGGCAGGTTTGGCATATTTAACCAGGCCCTTTTCTTCGTCGACTTCGACGATACCGGTCGATGGCGTGCGCAGGACATCGCGCAGCACCATGTGAATCTTGAACCGCTTTGCTGGACGTCCCGCACGATCTCCGATACCGCTCTCGTCCACGCCTTGCTGGGCTAGACGCGTGAAGGTTTTCTCGTTTCCTGCGTACCACGCAATGGCCTGAGACAGGCGGTCCAGCCTGCCCTGATCCCAATCCTCGATCTCGGCCATGGCAGCGCGGGCGCGTGCCAGCATATCGGCCGCCATATTGCGGTCGTTTTCAGTGAGCTCTTTGCCCATGATAGTCCTCTTGGTGTTTTGGAATTGCTGCATCGGGCATACGGCGCTGTGACCGCGCCTCGCCGAATGTTCGCTTGGCGTGGCTGAGACAGCGACGCGCGTGTTCTTCATACCCCAACTCGGCAACGCGACTTTGGTTGGGTAGTTCGATGGAATAGTCGACGGGTGGCATCCGTTCGATGATGCCGGTGAAGTCGATCCAGCCCTCGCCGGGGTACAACCGTGCATCGCGGGCCAGTTGGATCATGCCCTCGCGCGTGTCGGCGATGCCGGGCAAGCAGTCGGAGATATGCAGGAAGTGAAACAGGTCCGAAGGGACGTGCAATAGCTCCCCGAGATCTACTCGGCTTAGGTGCAGATAAAGCGTATCGACCAGAATACCGCCATTCGGCTGATCAGAGGCGCGGACAATATCCAGTGCTTCATCCAGAGTGCGCAAGCGGGAGAAGCTTGGGAACTCAAGGTCCACAGATATCCCGTAAGGCGCGGCCAGTTCGCAGGTCTCAGAATAGACGTCGATAAGAAAGTCACGATCATCGCGGGTGTTGGTCCACGCGCTCATGATCATGCGTTTGGCGCCGAGTTCGCCGCCGATTTCCAACGAGCGCTCAAAGCCGCGCGGGTCCACGTCTTCGGTGATGCGCGCAATCTCAACATCAAGGACTTTTAGGCCGGTTGTCGAAAGAGCCGTCTTGGTGGCCTGCACCTGCGCCTTGTCGATCGGGGATTGGGTGAATTCTCCGGGCACATGCATCGGAATGAACCGGGGACTGACGGCATCGTAACCGGCCCGCGCGGCGATATAGACCAGCTCGGGCGGCGTACAGCCAATCAGCGTCAGATGCGCCAAGGAATAGAGAGAGGGGCTTGTGCCAGCCTCTTCGGGTTTCACCATGAACGACAGCTCCACGTGTCTGCGAATCTAAAATTCATCACACGTAGTAAAAAATATCTGATATTTTTTAAAATATCAACTTTTAATACTGAGCAGGAAATGAAAATACCCGGGCAATAGCCCGGGCGTGCTTAACCTTCGTATTGGCAAAGCTTTAGATAGTGACCCAGTCGCCTCCGGACTGGTGAGAGCGCACGGAGGCATCAATGAATCGAACACCGTCTGCGCCTTGATCGACACTGGGATAGGTCAGCCAATCGGCCGGAATCGCGACGCCATCCCGGCGCGCGGCCACTGCCATTGCGAACTCAGTATAAAGATTAGCCCAGGCTTCAATAATCCCTTCGGGGAAGCCGCGCGCGGTTCGGATCAAACGTTCCGCGCCGGGGCCGATGCCATGCCCGTGACCTCGGCTGATGATATGATCCGGTTCACCAAACCGATTGAACTTCAGCTGCTCCGAGTTCTCCAAGTCCCACTCGAGGCCTCCTTCGTTCCCGAATATGCGCAGGCGCAACCCACCCCGATTTCCGGGGGCAAGGCGGGTTGCCATCAGGGTTCCCGGAACTTCATTTTGGTAACGGGTGAACATGAACACCGTATCTTCCAAAGGCTTTGGCGCGCCGCAGACGTGAAACTCGGCCCTTAGGTTGGTCAAGGGCAGGCCCGAGACAAAACTGGCGAGATGCGCGGCGTGGGTGCCGATATCGCCGACACAGCTGGTCGGGCCAGAAATCTTTGGGTCCAGCCGCCATTTGACATGAGGCGCATCAGCCACATCTTCGGGCGTCATCCAGTCTTGCATAAACTCGACGTGGATTTGGTTGATTTTACCGATGCCGCCTTCGGCCACGATTTGTTTGGCCTGCCGGATGACCGGAAAACATGACATCGCATAGCCGACGGCAAAGACCTGCCCCGTGCGCGCGGTGATCCCCTCAAGCCCTTCTGCCTCGGCGACTTCGTTGGTCAGGGGCTTGTCGCACAGCACGTCTATGCCCGCCTCCAGAAAGACTTTGGCCGCGTCGAAATGAACGTGGTTCGGGGTGGTGATCATCACCGCATCCACACCATCCGGGCGCGCCGCCTCGGCCTGTGCCATCTCGTCGAACGACGCATAGCACCTGTCTGCCGGCAGGAACCAATCGGCCCCGCGCGCCTTGCTTCGCGCGGCGTCAGAACTGAGCGCACCTGCGGTGACCTCCCACCGGTCGGTCATCCGCGCGGCCGTTGCTTGCGTGACAGAGATCCGCCCTCCGCCAACAACGCCCAGCCGCAAACGGCGAGACAACCGAGGGAAAGGGCCGTCGAAGTTCAGGTCTTCGGGTAGAAGCCGCTCAGCCATTCTGAACCTCCATGTCCGGGGCCCGTGCGCCGTCGGGCAGTATTTCCACCGCCATGAAGATGCTGGGCGTAATCGTCTCGTACTGATGCCAGGGATAGTTGCCATCGGCGTCATAAATCGGCTTGTGCGTCGTGCCCGGGGCCATGAACTCTTCGAGATAAAGCGTCTCAACGTCCCGTTCTCGGCATTGCTGCATTTTGCCAAAGCCTACGATCTGGGTATGCACTTCGCGAAACCCCGGAACCGGGCAGAACGGATGATCCTTGTGCAATCCGACATTCAGTGGAACCGAGCCGGAATGGTACATGGTCAGTCCGACGTTACCCACGAAGACCTTTGGCGACATGTAGTGGCTGACACCGCGCAGACGCTCTTCTTGGCGAACATCAAAGGCAGATGGCCATGTATCTTTCACCCGTGCGAACAGCGCGTTGTCATCGACATGGGCGTCGAAACCGTGGACAATGACTGAACGTTCCACGCCGCTAAGCGTGCTGTCTTGCACGATGACAGACGAAAGCGGTGCAACGTTCTGATCCACGACCGAAAGGTCGCGTTCCCCAAGGTTCAAAACAATTGCACGACCTTCGACAGACATTCTGTCTTCATCAGTAATGTGCTGGACGCGAAAGAATGGTTGGGCAAAGTCGAGTGTCTCAACCGGCATGGACCAGCTCCTTCCTTTCATTCAATAGGAAATCGACCGGCAGAGGCGCGGGTGCCGCGCAACGGCTTTCTATCGTCTGATAGGCGCCGAATTTCGGCGCCCGTTCGATTGCGTCCATGACCTCGAAAACGTGGTAGGCAAGCGCTCCACTTGCGCGGGGTTGGCGTCCTTCTTGTGCCGCCAGGGCCAGATCCAAAAGGCCGAGCCCGCGGCTGTCCTCATTGAACCCGTGTTTGTTCTCGACCACCTGCCAGTCTTCTCGACCGGTTGGACGAGGTTGATGAGACCAGCGAGAGGTGTCCCCCGTTTTCAGCCAGACATCCCCTTGAAAGATGTTAGCTCCATGAACCGGGTCAGGGTCAGGAATGCTGATGGTGCCGTTTTCACCATAGATTTCGAACCGTGGCGTTTCGCTGTCCCAAACGTCGAAGCTCATGGTCATCGACCCTATGGCTCCGGAAGAGAACTGCAGCAGGCTTAAGGAGTGCGTGTTGACCTCGACATCCATCCATTCGCCGTTGCGCGGGCCGTTTTCGATCATCCGCTGGTCAAATGTCCGCCGCGCCATTCCGGCGACACGGTCAATTGGTCCAAGACAGCAGATCATGGCAGTCAAATAGTATGGCCCAAGGTCCAGCAAGGGCCCTCCGCCCGCTTGGTAATAGAAATCCGGGTTGGGATGATGGCGCTCCGTCCCGTGGGTACCGACATGGGCAAAAACCCCTGTGGGTTTGCCAATTACACCCTCGTCGATCAAGCGCCGAACGGTCTGCCAGCGACCGCCCAGAAATGTGTCGGGCGCGCAACCGACCAGTAGCCCATTTTCAGAGGCCATGTGCAGGATCGCCTTACCATCCGTTCGATTCATAACCAGCGGCTTCTCGGAATAGACGTGCTTGCCCGCCTCCAACGCGCGCAAACTGATTTCCGCATGCGCGGCTGGAATTGTCAGATTCAAAACGCAATCAATTGTCGGATCGTTGAACACCTCATCCGGTGTACAGGCGTTGGCGATGCCGTATTGATCCGCCTTGGCGCGGCTTTCCGAAGGATCAAGGCTTGCGCACGCCACGACCTCGACGCTAGAGAATTTCGATAATGTTTTTAGATAGATATCGCTGATACGACCACAGCCGATAAGGCCGACCCGGAAGGATTTCGATGTCTCACGTATCATCATTCCTGTCTTCGTAGAGGGGTAAGTAATTCGGGGGCATGGGTCCTTTGTTGCGGCCACCCTGGTTCATCTGCTCCCAAGCGTGGGCAAGTATTCCGACCGAGCGGGACAGGCAGAACAGGCCCCGCGACAGGGGCGCGGGAAAGCCAAGTTCGCAGAAGATCACGGCTGTCGCGCCATCGATATTCATGGCGATGGGTCGACCGCCACGTTGTCGGCCGAGTTCGGCCTGAACCTCTTCTCCGATATCGGCAAACCGGCCAGAAACTGTGCCTTCTGTCGCCGCATCACGAACAAGTTGCATCAATCGTGGTGCGCGTGGGTCGACAGGCTTGTGAAAACGGTGGCCAAAGCCCGAGACGATCTTGCCGTACGTCTCGCGCCAGCTGTCCAAGCCGTCCCGAACAGCGTCATTCAGCGAAGCTCCCGCATCCATGCGAACCGCGATATCATAGTACAGCTCGGCGCATTGTTCGCCTGCTCCGCCATGCACATCGCCCAGCATGTTCACCGCAGTCGCCATCGCATTATTTAGACCTACCCCACAAGTGGCCGCCATACGCGCAGCCGCGATTGAGGGGGCCTGTGGACCGTGATCCACGCCTGCGACCAAAGCGGCCTCGAACAGGCGCGCTTGTGCGTCGCTGGGCAGATCGCCCCGCACCATCAGCCAGATCATCTGAGGGAAGGTAACATTCCCGATCAGGTCTTCGATGGGATTTCCACGAAACGCGATCTGGCCGGGCTTCATGTCGATGATGGAGGTGCGCCACCATTGGCGCACCGCTTTTTCATCGCTCGTCATTATGTTTGCACCTCTTTCATCGTCTGGGTTTTGCTTTGCGCGGCAAGGCGAATGGGCGCGTTGCGCGCGCCATAACCAGCATAGCCCATACGGCGTTCAACGATTTCGAAGAAGAAGCCGTTAAATATCGGGCGGCTATATATCTGAAAATACTCGGCACCCGCTGCCCGGTCGTAGAGAATGTTGCCCTCGCGCAGTTGGGCGATCAGATCATCATCCAATCCGAAGGTCGCTTGCAGATCGGCGTAGTAGTTCTCTGGGATCGTCAAACTGGGAAAGCCTGATTTACGCAACTGATCCGACGTTTCAAAAATATCGTCCGACTGGAAAGCGATGTGCTGAACACCGGCCCCAAATCCATCTTCAAGGAAAGACGCCGCCAGAGTTCGCCGCCCTACGGCCCCGTTCAGGTTCAGTCGCAGTTCGCCTTCGGGGCTTTCAATAGCTTGGCTTTGCACGACGCCGGACGGGTCGGCGACGTTCACGATAGGAGACTTTGCCATCTCAAAAGTTGAAATGTAGTAAAGCAGCCAGCTTTGCATCTCATCATGGCGCATGGTCTGTGCCAGATGGTCGATACGGCGCAGACCAGCAGGCTGGGTCGCCTTGGTTTTCGCAACCGGCTCAAACTCGATGTCCCATACCCGATGCAGATCGGATTTCTCATCGATGAAATGAACGACATTGCCACCGACACCTCGGATGGCTGGGATATCCAACTCTCCGGTCCCCACCGGCTGAGAGAAATCAGGAGCGCCCAGCGCGGTCGCGCGCTGAACCGTCTGATCCGCGTCTTTGACGCGCAATCCCATGTCACAAACCGAGGGACCATGGCCCAGGAACGCCGAATGGGCAAAACCTTCCTTTTCGGTATTCACAACGATGTTTATAGCGCCCTGCCGCCACAGCTCGACGGACTTGGTGACGTGTTTTCGCTCCATTCGAAAACACATTGCTGACAGCATGTCTGCCAGCTGCGCGCCGCTTGTTTCATCCGCTGTAAATTCGACGAACTCAAAGCCTGACGCATAGACGCGTTCCGGTAGATCCGAGATGCCGAAGTCGGTTCCCGGCTCGGTCCGGGATACCTCATCCAAGAGGTTCACCAGCGATCTGTAACAGTCACGCGCCAGCGTTTGACCACCGGGTTCCGGCGCTGCTTCGTTGACACGTGCAATGGACCAAGGCCCCGTGTATCCGGCGCGGGACAGCACCCGTACGAAGCCCGCTAGGTTCAGCGATCCAAGCCCCGGCAAGAGCCCGAAATGCCGCTTGAGCCTGCGGATATCCATTTCAAGCCGGGGTGCATCGGACAGTTGCACATGGAACAGGCGCTCTCCGGGAATGTCTCGAAGGCGCGCGGGCTTGGACCCGTCAGCCAGCGAGAAAAAGGAGTTTAAGGCCAACCCGAAATGCGGGCTGTCAATCGCCTCGACAATCCGCAGCGCCTGTGCGTCCGAGTGGATGAGGTCGGACCAGGGCAAGCCCATATAGGCCAGACGTACCCCCATCGCCTTTGCAATCTCGGTCGCTTCCCCGAGGTCCGTGATCACCTGATCTTCGGTGGCGTCGGCGTCCATCTCAAAGGCAGACCCAATGAGCAGCAGTTCTGTGCCCAACTCGCCCATCAGATCGAGTTTGCGCTTCAGCCGATCAAAGGCGCGCTGTCGACCGCCGCCAGATTGACCTTCAAGGTTATGGAACGGCTGCAGCAGGCAGATTTTCAACCCGAGGTCTGAGGCAATGTCCCGGATTTGCGATGGTGACCCGTCAAAGGCAGTCAAATCCGGTTCATGCAGTTCAACCGCGTCAAATCCTGCCCCGGCGATGGCATGCAGTTTCTCTGCCAAATCGCCGGGGATGGATGTTGTCGATACCGACAGGCACATTAGCCCTGGTACCCAAACATGCGCGGCAACCACAGAACCAGATCAGGCATCAGCATCATGATTATCAAGGCGAAGATAAGCACCGCCAGGAAGGCCCAGATTTCCGAGATGATCTCACGCAGCGGAATGTCCGTCACGGCGTTGATCACAAAGAGTAGAATTCCGTAGGGCGGTGTGATCAGACCAATCATCGAGTTTACGACGACCAATACTCCGAAATGCACCAGATCAATCCCAAGCGCTTCGCAGGTTGGAATGAACAGGGGCACGATCACAAGAATGATCGTCGTCGCATCCAACACGCAACCCAGCGCGAGGATCAGCAGATTTACGAGGATCAGGAACACAATTGGGCTAACATCCGAACCCTCCAGCAAGGCCGAGATCGACTGTGGAATCTGCTCTTGAATGACGATGAAGTTCAGAATGAACGCGCCGCCGATGACTACCCCAACGGCTGCCGACGAACGGGCACTGTCAACGAAGACCTGATAGAGACCACGGAACGACAGGGCGCGATAGAAGAACGCTGCCAGTAGCAGGGCGTAGAATGCAGCAACGGCGGCGGCCTCGGTCGGTGTGGTGACACCCCCGTAGATACCGTAGAGCAGGATCGCGGGCATCAACAGCGCCGGAAATGCGTTCGCGGTTTTTGCGGGCAACTCGCGCAGGGGAATGGGTTCTTCCAGGGCAAAGTTTCGCTTTCCAGCCAGATAGTAGTTCATCGCCATCAGAACGACGCCCATGATCAGGCCCGGCAGAATACCAGCAAGGAACAACGACCCGATAGACGCCTTGGAAACGAGCGCGTACAAAACCATCGGGATCGAGGGCGGAATGATCGGACCGATGGTGGCCGACGCCGCAGTGATTGCGGCGGCATAGCCCCGGCTGTAACGGCCATCCTTGGTCATCATCTCAATAATGATCTTGCCGATCCCGGCAGCATCCGCGACAGCCGAGCCAGACATTCCTGAGAAAATCAACGACGCAACCACGTTGACGTGCCCGAGGCCGCCCTTGAACCGCCCGACCGCAGCGACGCAGAAGTTCAGCAAGCGGTCGGTGATCGACCCCGCGTTCATGATATTGGCCGCGACTATGAACAAAGGCACGGCAAGCAGGATCGTGCTTTTGTAGAAACCTTGCAGGATTTTTTCACCCGCCAGCGCGACGTCAAGACCAGCGACACCCAGATACATCAGTGACGCCAAAAGGATGGAATAGCCGATAGGGGTCCCGATGCCTGCCAGAACAAAAAGGGTTAGCAGGCATGAAAGAAGTTCAAAACTCATTTGCTTACGTCCTCGTCGTCTTCCACGTCAACGCGAGGGTGGTCGTCGACCACGTTGTATCCCACAACCATTTCAAGTTCGGTTTTTGGTGGGCCGTTGCGCATGATGTCAAAGAACAGCCAAGCATACCGCGCAGCAACGACCAGCATGAACACGGCATAGATCGAAAAAACGGTGCGCAGAGGTATCTTCTCACCCGAGAAGGGATTGCGAACGGTCGCGGTCTTGCGGATTTTCATCCAGTCGATGTAGTCCCAAGTTGGCAGAAAGCTGTAGAGCATCCCGACCACGATTGCCGCGGCTGCCAGCATCGCAAAGACCTGACGGACGCGTCGGGGCACAGACAGATAGATAATGTCGAATTTTACGTGATCCCGCTCGCGCACGATGAAAGCGCAGCTGAAAAAGATTACCCAAACCCAGAGGATGCCGATCAGTTCCAACGTCCATCCTGCAGGGGTAAAGAAGTACCGCAGCAGGATTTGCAGCAGAAATATCAGGAAGATTGCCGCCAGCATCCCGCCGGCAATCGCTTCGGTCAGTCGGGAGAACCCCTTTATGAAGTCTTTCATTGCGGTTCTCCCTCCCTTGCAATGCAGGCTTAGTTGCCCAGAGCGTTGATCTTATCCAAAACGCCTTCGGGCCACGAACCGGCGAATTCGCTGTCCAGATACATGGATTGTACCTGATCGCGGAACGCTGCGAGATCGGGTTCGTAGATCTCCATGCCCTGCTCTTTCAGGAAGCTTACAAGATCTTCTTCTTTCTGAAGCTGCTTTTGGCGACCCGATTCAGCAGCTGCATCTGCAGCTTCTTGAACCTTAGCTTGCTGTTCAGGGGTCAGGCTGTCCCAAACCTCTTTGCCGATGGCAATATAGTTCAGGTCCACCAGATGTGACGTCAGAACGATCTGGTTGGTCACTTCGTAGAACTTTGCGTCCACAACGGTCGGCAGCGGGTTGTCCTGACCGTCAACAGCACCGGTCGACAGAGCGGTATAGACTTCGGAGAACGCCATAGGTGTTGGAGCCGCGCCCAGCGCCTTGCCCAGGAACTGCCATGCATCGGTGCCCGGCATCCGCAGGTTCACGCCATCCAAGTCGGCTGGCGTCGAAACCGTCAGTTCATCCTTGGGCTGGCGCAGGTTTACCTGGCGACGGCCCAGATACATGACCGACAGCAATTTGACGCCCAGTTCCTCTTCGGCCTTCTGCTTGAAGGCGTCCATCAAGGGATCGTTGAAAACGGCGACCTGATGCGCTGCATCCTGATGGACATAGCCTGCGGTAAAGATCGAAAACTCTGGGAAGAACTGCGCCAGTTCCTGCGCCGAGGTAATCGACATTTCCAGGTTGCCGCGGCTGATCGCGTCCAACTCGGTACCTTGTGCAAAGATGGTGCCGTTATAGCTGGGTTCATAACTCGCGAAGTCGGCGACCATCGGCGCGAAAACCTCGGCCATGGCAACCGAACGCTGATCGGTTTCCGACCCCGAGGTTGCGAGGCGAAGTTGCACTTTATCCTGCGCCAGCGCTGCACTTGTTGCGCTGAACAGAACACCGGTGGCGACCAGGGCTGACACAGCAGCCCGGCGTGTAAGTTTGAAAGTCACTTTTTTCCTCCCTGAGACATCATTGATGCTTCTTTTTTGACGATTCCAAGTTTTGACCTATTTTGGACATTTTGCAAGATTTTTTACAAAATATCTGATATTTTATACAACCGAAACATTTGCGATCGGTGCTTGCTGAAACCTTTCTATCCTGATCGTTTCGCCTGTTCTGCAAGAATTCTGAATAGCCTCAATGACTTGAAGCGTTCTAAAACCTTCCCATCCCGACACAATAGGCTCGGCTTCGTGCCGGGCCACTTCAACAAAATGCCTAAGTTGATTAACCAAAGGGTCTGAGGCGCCCTTCTTGAGCGCTGTGGACGAAATGGGGGTCCACCAATCTCTTTGCTCACCCCGATAGCTCCAGAGCCGGAGGTCAGGGACGGATAGCGACCCATGAGAGCCACCGATCATGTAGCTGCTTTCAGTGGTTGATGGATAGATTGGATATTCCTGAGACGTCATCTCCCAACTCCAAGGCGCGACGATGCTGTCAGACACGCTTATGGTGCCAATGGCTCCGCCTTCGAACGTCAGCAACGCGCCAGCAACATCCTCGTTGTCGTAGCCGCGCTGCGATGCAGCCGATTGCGCCTGAACGGTTACGACCTCTCCGGCCAGATGCCGCAGAAGATCGACGTCATGGACAAGATTAACCGAGATGGGTCCCGCGCCAGGTTTCTTTCGCCAGGGCGCAGTGTCAAAATACTCGTCGGGCTTATAGAACCAACAATTCGCATGGATTGCACGAACATCACCGATCTGCCCATCAGAGATCGCCTCCTTGGCCGATTTGATCAGTGGATTGTACCGGCGATGGTGTCCAACCATAAGCGGTACGTCTGCCTTCTCCGCCTCTTGAACAAGCTCTAGTGCCGCAGCAGCTTCTACGGCAATCGGCTTTTCCACGAGTATGGGGCAACCGTGCCGTATGCACGTGAGGCCCTGCTCGACATGAAGTGTCGTTGGGGTCGCCAGCACAGCGCCGTCCGGGGTCTGATTGGCGAACATTTCTTCAAGAGTCTCGTAAAACGCGACCCCATGTTCATCAGCATACGCGCGGCCTTCGTCGCTGGGATCGACAAATGCAACAAGATCGACATTACGCAACGCACGTATTGCATCTGCGTGGCGACGCCCAACAAGGCCAATGCCGACGATGGCAATGCGAAAGTTCTGAGGCACTTTGGTTCCTTCCGGAGGATCCAAAAAAGCTCTGGATCCGATGTTTGCGACTAGGCTGCAACGCCCAATTTGAACACGACCGTATTGGGGTTTTTCCGATTCCGCAATAATGTATGATATTTTTATTTTTACCATACATCAGTTTGGATTGCTGATGACCTTCAAAAATGATAGATGAACGAGGAAACCAAGAATATCGGGTGAAATGCATGGCGAAGCAGCCGTCTACGATAGGTGCAAGCACGTATCAGCGCATCAAACGGGATATCATTTTCGGAGAGTTGAAACCCGGCTCGAAACTTAAGCTGGACGCTTTGAAAGAGCGGTATTCGGCAAGCCTTTCGACGCTTCGTGAAACGCTGAACAGGCTCGCCAGCGACGGATTTGTCGAAGCTCCCGAGCAGCGAGGATTTCTGGTTACGCCAGTTTCCCGTGAAGACCTGACCGAGATCGCAGAGCTGCGCGCCCTGTTGGAATGCCACGCATTGGAATTGTCGATCGCAAACGGCGACACGGATTGGGAAGGCAACCTTGTCGCCGCGCACCATAAGCTGCACCTGATGGAACAGCAGCTGCTAAAGGGAGATGACTCTGAGAAAGAAACCTGGAAACGGTATGATTGGGAGTTTCACCAAGCCATGATCGCGGCGTGCAACTCCAGGAACCTTCTGACGCTGCACTCGATCATCTACGATAAATACCTGCGCTATCAAATGCTTGTACTAACCTATCGCGGCGAAGAAGCCGTCGAGGAGCATAAAGGCATGTTCAATGCCGCCTTGGCCAGAGACGCGGATACAGCCAAAAAGCTGCTAGTGGATCATATTCGAAATGGCCTCGCACATACGTTAGAGGCCATGTAGCCTGCCACAACTAATTGAATTGCCATAGATCACTCGCGACTCGCCCTCGATTTCTTTCGATTTCGCGCAGTTCGCGTGCGGCTGCCACCCCGAGTTCGAGTTTTCTTTTTTGTTCCTCCAAGTAAGCAAGACAAGCTTTGTGTTCAGCGAGACCCTTCTACAATGCTTTGAACTTCTCAAATGTATCAGTCGCTTGCATGAATTGCAGCCGATGCGAGCGTCGGGCATCTAACTGTCCCTTCCTCTTAGGGAGCTCCTGCCAATTTTCTTCGAGGTTTTGGCGCACCTACAACTAGATGTAGGGGGGCGCATAACACTGCATTCCTTCCCTTGATTTCATTCAGGAAATTCGTGTGGAGGAGCTTCTTTACGGTTAATTTGAAGCTGTATCTAGCTCCTGTGGAAAGGGCTTCAGCCGCAGTACTTTCGTACCTCAGTATCCCTAAGCCCGGTGGCCACAAGCATGCATCTGTTTCGCGCCTCGTAATAGTACCCACGTGCATACCACAAGACCGCTTCGGGCTCGTTTCCATCTGAAACCATCCAAGCTCCGCGCAAGTATTTCACGGCGTATGTCAGGTTGGTCTGAGCGTCCAAGAGGTCGGAAGGCTGTCCGCGAAATCCCATCTGGCGCGCTGTCGCAGGCAGAATCTGCATCAGGCCGTAGTATGGGCCATTTCGAGCATTGGGACGATAATCGCTTTCTCGTTGGATCACACGGTGTACCAGGCTCCTCGGCACACCGTTTGCATCCGCAGTTTCGTCGATCATCAGACGCAGCTCAGGGGTCTCACCGGGATAAAGTCGGGTAATTGGCTCTGCGGGTTCCTTGCCGCAAGCGGTAATAAATAGCGCGGCAAGAATGACTGTGTATCGCATCAAAATTCTCATCTCATTAACTACAAGATTCATCAGCGCTCAATTACGATTGATATTCAATATCCCAAGGTATTGTTGGGCGGGATTTAGCCAGATTCGATTTGGCACCTAGTACCGACGGTGCACTCTCTTTTCAGTAACGACATGCCTCTTTTTCTGACGCTCACGCAAAAAGACAAACAATCCTGACCCCAAGATCAGTGCGATACCGATAGCGACAGGCAGGTTTGGGAGCTCGCCCCAGATGACCCATCCCCAGAAAATGGCCATGGGAAGACCGACATATTCAAACGGTGCCACTGTAGCTGCGTCTGCCATGCGGTAAGCCTGGCCAAGGCAATACCCGATGATTGCAGAATTGAATCCTAAGCCGATAAACAACCAACGGTCAGACCCTTCGGGCCAAACCCAAGCCCGCAGTAAAAAGATCAAGCTTTCGTTCTCGAACTCGTTCGCAAAACGCCCATCCCCTGCCACTGACCAGAACAACAGGCTGACAACGATAAAGCACGCCTGAATGTAAACAGCCATTGCTGAGGCCTTGGACTTTGCGCCAAGAAAACGGGTTAGCACGTTGTTGAGGGCATAAGTGAAAGCAGCAAGAACCGGCAGGGCATACATCAACAGACCAACTTCACGCTCTCCACCGGCCTCCCATGGGCGAGTCATGATCACTACGCCCAAAAATCCGACAAGCACGGCGCCAATCCGCATCGGCCCAACTTTTTCGCCAAGCAATGGGATACTCAGCAATGTGATCATCAAGGGGGCTACGAAGAAAACAGCGGTGGCTTCTGCCAGCGGCATTACCGCCAGAGCCGTAAAGAATGTCAGATTGGCAATGACAATCAGCAGTCCCCGCAAAAGGTGAAGTCCCGGCTGATCGGTTTTCAGGATGCGCCAACCGCCCTCCATCTGGACAAGGGCAAAGCTGAACCCGATCCCGATCAACGATCTAGTAAACACCATTTGGTGCAAGGGGTAACCGCCAGACAGGAATTTGATCAGCATATCATTGATAGAAATCGCCAATATTCCGATCAGTACGAACGCAATACCAGCTGTCGGGTTATGTAGTTTTTGTTCCGCTGTCATGAAGTGCCCTTTCTTTGGGCCACTACCATGGGTCACACAGTAGGTCACGTCGCTTTGCGACACAGCGGTTCGCTCAAATATCCGCGACGCGCTTCCGGAGCCGTTTCCATTCTCGCTCTCGAAGCCTCTGTGCCGACGGCCGTGGTCGTCAACCTCCCTCTCCCCACTATCGTCGCGTCGCTTGGAGGCAAGATCATCACCGATAATGAGGTAAGCTCATAAGTGCAGCAATGGAGCCCCCAAATGCCGACAAGAAAACGACCGAATGTGATACTGATCCTGGCCGATGATCTGGGTTTTGCAGATTTGGGTGCCACCGGATCGGAAATACGCACTCCAAATATCGATAGCCTTGCAAGAGATGGTGTGCTGCTTACAGCAATGTATAACTGCGCTCGCTGTTGTCCGACGCGGGCATCTCTTTTGACCGGGTTGTATCCGCACAACGCCGGCGTGGGTCACATGGGGGCCGACCTGGGTACGCCCGCATACCAGGGGTTTTTACGTAATGACAGCGCCACCATAGCGGAACACCTACGTGCAGGTGGCTATCGGACATTGATGTCCGGCAAATGGCATGTCGCCGGTGACTTCATGGCGCGCGAAGTCGACAGCTGGCGGGTCGGAGATGTTGAGCATCCGACGCCGAGACAGCGCGGGTTTGATCGCTTCTACGGGATCGTCGATGGCGTCACCCACTTCTTCTCGCCGCATTACATGCTCGAAGATGACAGCCGTGTCATGACATTCCCGGATGACTTCTATTTCACAGATGCAATCACGGACAAAGCAATTGAAATGATCGAGGAAACACCCGACGGCCAGCCTTTTTTTCTTTATCTCGCGCATACTGCACCACATTGGCCCCTGCATGCCCATCCCGAGGACATCGCTCGCTATGACGGGGTGTATTCAGGCGGTTGGGACACAATCCGTACCGCACGGCACGAAACCATGAACAGCATGAACCTGTTTCAGAAGAACTGGAAAATTTCTCCACGTGATGTTGCCGTTCACCCCTGGGAGGCCGAACACAATACCGATTGGGAGGCACGAAAGATGGCCACCTATGCTGCGATGGTAGACCGGATGGATCAATCTATCGGTAGACTTATCGCTGCGTTAAAGCGTTTGGGGCAGTTTGAAGACACCTTGATTTTGTTCCTGTCTGACAATGGTGGCTGCGCGGAATTCATGGCGGAAGACGGATGGGCAAAATTTTTCCCGGATACTACAAATGACGGCCGCCCCATTGAAATGGGAAACCGCCCCGACATTATGCCGGGCGATGCCCAGACATATCAGAGCTACGACAAGCCGTGGGCGAATGTCTCGAATGCGCCGTTTCGGTTGTTCAAGCACTACGTTCATGAAGGCGGCATATCGACGCCGCTAATAGCGCATTGGCCCAATGGGTTTGCCTCAGAAGCAAACGCGCACGCCGCCTGTCATGTCGTTGATGTGTTACCCACTATTTTAGAGGCAACAGGATGCCAGTACCAAAGTGAGGTTGGTGGTCACGAAATTCAGCCTATGCAAGGGCAGTCGTTGATGGACCTGTTCCGCGGCAAGGATTGGACACGAGAAGAGCCTATCTTTTTCGAACATGAAGGAAATTCGGCGGTACGGCTGGGTCAGTTCAAACTTGTCAGGCAGCATGGGCAAGATTGGGAACTCTATGACATCGAAGCGGATCGCACGGAGTTGACTGATTTGAGAGGGAGCAACGCCGAATTGGAGGCGGGCTTGATTAGTCAATACAATAACTGGGCCAAACAGACAGGTGTTATGGATTGGGATCTTGTGCTTCCGAGGCTGCTAGCGGCTTGGAAAATTGAAACAGCAGAGGGATAGTTGGCTTAACGCAGGGATCATAACCGTCCATCTCTGTACTCCAAGTAAATGACTGCCCTCAGCCCTAAGCGGACCTTCAAAAAACAATGAACGATTGAAGTCCTAACAAGAGAGAGCATCACTTTGCTTGATCAAAGAGACTGATAACGCGAAAAATCTGCACAGGGCTACCGATGCCCTTCAGTTCCCGTTCCCCCAGTTCTTCGGTCTCCACATGTTGTTCTATGTCTAGAAGCGCCCGTTGGTTTAATAGGATCTGCCCGTCGCTGGCAAAATCGCAAAGCCTAGATGCGGTGTTCACAGCACCACCGATTGCGGTGTAGTCGGCGCGACCATGAAACCCGATAAGCCCAAGCGTCGCGTAACCACTACTGATCCCAATACCCAAACCCATCGCGTGCCCGAGTTTCTGCCAGGGTGCTCGTATTCCTTCGAAGGCTTCGCTTATTTCTTTAGCCAGCCGCACGGCTTGCAGAACGGGCTGATCGCAGGGCACCGGATCATTGAAGAACACCATCAATCCGTCTCCGGCTCGGTATCCGATTGTTCCCTTGTGTTGGGCAACTAAATGACCGACTTCATCGTGGAAATGCTGGAGAAGGGTGATGACATCTTCTGGCTCAATCGCCTCGGAAATCGCCGTGAAATTGCGGATGTCGCAGAATAGGCAAGCGATGTATCGACGATGAGTTTTAAGAAGCTCGTCAGAATTTTCTTCTACGACAAGCTCCGCAACCTGAGGAGCAAGGAATTGTTTGAGTCGTGCCAGCCTGTCAATCTCGCCTTCCTGGCGCTTTACCTTCTCGGTCAGTCTTTCGTTCAATGCCTCTATTTCATGTGTCTGGTTGCGAACCGTGTGGTTCAAAGCATCGAGTATAAAGTTCTGGTTTAGCAAAGCCGCGATCACCAAGAGCACATAGGCGAGCGCTTCGACACGTTCGTCATAGCCGAAGTACAGCGTGACAATCAGGATGACGGCAGCAATCCCTCCGAGGACGAGTGGAAGCTCCTTGGCATGCCGTTTCCGGTCTCTCCATAAGAAACTAACCGCCAATAATGCAAACACCCACATGAGCACCGCTTGCACATGAGGGTTTATGGAAAGCGCTTCATAACCAACCAAATAGGTCAGTAGAATCCCGGAATAGCACGTGGCCAAAGAAGCCAGAGCAGCCAAGACAGCTCCGATCCCGATTGGCATCGAAATTCTGAACTCCTCTGTTGCCACGCCGATACCGTCGTCCACGGCACGCGGCGAAGGTTCCGCGGCAGAGTCATTTCTGTGTTCGGGATCAGACATGGTTCTCGTTTGCGCTTGGTTGCTGGTAGAGTACGTTTGAATTGAGGTTGCGTCAAAATCACATACCTGCATGGGGCAGTTGAGGGTTTCACCAAATCAACAACGACAAGCGAAACAACCTCATGTTTTACAGAACAAACTTGCAATCACCCGTCTCGGCGTAGTCACCTAGGATACGGGGATGGAGGAAGCTGATGACGCGATGGAAGTTTGTGGTTTGTGTTTGGTGCGCGCTGACTCTTGTTGCTTGCGCTCCAAAAACTCGCACCTATGAAAAGACGTTATCGGCCTCGCTTCCGGCAAACTCGCGCACAGCTCTTAGTCAGGCAGCCAACCGGCTTGGCGATCCCAAAGACGGTCGGTCGGGGGTCAAGCTGATCAGTGACGGCGAAGAAGCGCTTGTTTCACGTTTGCTGTTAGCGGCTGCGGCTGAGCAAACGATAGACGCGCAATACTACCTGCTGCACAACGACCCAACGGGCCACCTTTTTGCGGCCAGTCTTTTGCAGGCGGCAGATCGGGGTGTTCGCATCCGATTGCTACTGGATGACATGGATACGTCCAGTTATGACGCGATGACGGCCGCGTTGGACAATCACAAAAATATTGAGATCAGGTTGTTCAATCCTTTTTGGCGAGATCAAAGCCTGTTGATCGCGGGGCTGACGGACTTCAAACGCATCAATCGCAGAATGCACAACAAGTCAATGACAGCAGACAACGTGTTCACGATTGTGGGTGGGAGAAACATCGGCGCCGAGTACTTTCTCGCACGGGAAGAAATGAACTATGCTGATCTGGATGTTCTGGCCGCAGGCCCGGTTGTTCGCGAGGTGTCGCGAAGCTTTGACTCTTACTGGAACAGCGAATTCGCCGTACCAGCTCGGGTGGTTGTTGGAGAACCTCAGGAATTTGACCTTGGTGATGCGCGAGTCAGGTTGAACGAACTGGTCGATGAAGCGAAGCAAACGCAGTATGGCGCGGCTCTCAGAAAGTCAGCACAAGAGAACTTCGCAGATGGTGCCCTGTCACTGGATTGGCTGCCTGCGAAGCTTTATGCTGATCCGCCGTCAAAAGCCGCCGGTCTCGAGAACTCAAGTCCCGTTCTGGCATCTCAATTGCTTCCGTACTTTGAGAATGCCAGCAGTGAGGTGAACATCGTCTCTGCCTATTTCGTGCCGCGCAACAACGGTGTGAAATGGTTGACCGAATTGGAAAGCCGCGGCGTCGACGTAAAGGTTGTAACCAATTCACTTGCATCTAATGACGTCGCACCCGTCTACGCGCACTACGCCAAGAAACGCCGAGCACTTCTGCGCGGTGGGGTAGAACTCTATGAGCTGCGACCCGACGCCTATCAGGTCCAACGCCGGGGTATTAACTGGGCTCAATCCAGGTCAGGTCTACATTCCAAGGCGTTTGCAGTTGATGACCGATACTTGTTCGTAGGGTCATTCAACTGGGACCCACGTTCTGTCAACATCAACACCGAGATGGGAATTCTGATTGACTCGCCAGCATTGGCTACACAGACCATGGGTGCCTTGGACGACGCGCTACCCGCATACACATATAACGTGACGCTCGAGAAAGCTGGTCAGCTTAAATGGACGACAAAAGGCGATGATGGCAATGTAATTGAATACCAATCCGAGCCGACGGGATCGGCCTGGGATCACATAGTTGCTGGATTTCTAAGTATTTTACCAATTGGTTCGCAGCTTTAGGTTTTTTGGCAGATAGCCGATGCTACCAGAGAACTCCGGCCTGTAAAACGGCAGCCTTGGGTAGAAAACGCCTGTTGATCGTTTCCAGCCTGTCATTTGGTTTGCCCGAAAGCTAGAATTTGCAAAGTCCGCTTTCTGCGCATTGCAGACCTTCGCGCACGGCATAACACCCAACATTAGAGAATGCATCATCCCAGAACTTTTAGATCTTTTGGTGCGAGCCGACTTTTCTCCGGCAATGTCCCAAATTTAATTCCTTCGATTTCGAGTTTGTCTCGTATCGCTACAAGTTCACCCAGTTTGTACTCAGATTGCTCAGGAACAACGTATAGTACTTGAGGAACCTTTCTCAAAAGAAGTGCTGCTCTTGCCAGTTGGTCAATCAAGTAGCCAGGATCAATTCTATTCCTCGGGCCTTTGATCTCAATCGCTGCAAAAGGCTCCGAGCCTTTGTATACGATTAGGTCTGTGGCAAGAGGCTCGAACGTTTTGCCTTCTCGAACAGTCAAATTTTCCACATTGAAGATGTCACTAGTGTTCTGTTTGAAAAGCATTTTTGCGTTTACTTCGAAGTCTCGGGCTCTTCGCTGGCCGCCAAAACCACCTCTAGCAATCACGACCGCAGGCTTCTCCGCCAATCGAACTTCATCAAGAATAGACTTAGTTTCCGCCTGAGATAACTCCCCTGAAAGAACGGCATCAGCTATCTCTTTGGATTTCCTAGGGTCATACCGATCTATCCTTGAAAGCAAAATAACTTGCATCATGGCCAGCCAGTCGGGCTTTGATTCAAAAAGATCGGGTCGGTTCTGTTCTAACCATTTCGCCGCGGACATCGGATTGCGAAGGCTTGCAGGCTTTGTGCCTCTAATAGCGGCAACGCTTTGGAGTGCATCGTCCGGAAACGCGTACCCGCAGGCTTGGCTGTCTTGGACAACGCGATTCAGCCACGCTCCGAGGGCAATCCAGTTTTCAGTTTTGGCCAAATCTTGAAATTCGTCTTCAGTCATCATCGGTCGCAATTGTTTTATTCGCATCAAGCCCATTGCCAATGCGAATGGATGCATGTATAGAGCCCGTATGAGGATACATCGACACGCACCCCCGACGGCCCGACGCGTTCACAAGCGCGGAATGAAAAAACGCGCTGGCAAAATGTCTGGCGTCAAGTTCCCAGGCGTCATTCAGCTCGAAAGCCAAATGGAAGCAGCACTGGTTCGTTGCATGCAGGTCGACCCTCGTGTGGTCTCGCTTAAGCCACAGCCTTGCACAATCGACATGGGAACCGGAAGAGCATTTGCAAACAAAGAAGCGGCGCTAGCGGCTTATGAAGGGCGTCGGTACAGGCCTAAGCTTTATACACCAGACCTAGAAGTCAAACTTGTCGACGGCCGTTTGTTCTACTTGGACGCCAAGCACAGCGCTCACATAGATAAGAAACCTGAGTACCTGGACTAGTGGAAATAGAGCATTTTTTGAATTCAGTTTGAGCAGTGTACCCAGCTCAGAATGGGCAGCCAAATACGGAATATAGCAATTCAGAAAAATTGTGACTTCCAACCAGCGGCTACTCAATTGCAGTGCGAAATGTTGAGGTAAGTAGTTTGTTCAAACCGTGATGAGGCTCCGCAGAGGAACCGTAGTGCAACTCCGCCAAGGCAGCGATGTCATTGAAAATGACTACGGAGCCGCCCTCTTCATTCGCATAAACCAGTAGTTTTTGGCAAAAGGCATCCAAACCAATTGCCGGAAAGCCCGCCATTGCCACGCCACCGGGTGCTGGTCCGCCGAACAGCAAGAGAACCGTATCCGGCAGCGCCACCCCCTGTTGGGAAGCTTCCGTCGCAAAATCGATTTCCCCAAACCAGACAGTATCGTCCTGCCCCATTACGGCTGTCCTGAGACGTTCGACTGCCTCTGGTACGCTGCGCTGAGATCGCAGTTCGATGACCCCATAGTCGGCAAACAACTCGCTGGTTGGCGCTGGTGCTGCATCCAAGCCGTTCAGAACTTCGAGCAGCTTGCTCTCAAATGTATTTAACGCTTGGGTGTCATTCAGACCATGCCGCACTTTGAGAAACTGAGAGTCTGTATAGGCGATCTGCGGGCGATCATCCTGATCGAATGAGAGAACGCGAAAAGGAAGGTCCAGACCTGCTCGTATGTTCTCTTCCAGAATGGGCGTGTTTATCTCTGGATCAGAGAAAATGAGTACACGTGATGCTGGCATTTCTACGCCTTCAGCTTTGGCCAAACGCGCGTGATCTATCGATGCGATTGGAGTAGCTCCCGCTTCGACAACGGCAGTCTCAAGCTCTAAAAAGTTTTTGTCCACCGCAGTCTGAACAGACGACGATTGTGCAAGACCGGAGGTCAAAACCGACGCGGTTGTAATCATCGAGAGAACAAAGAAAAACCTCAGCACTTTAACACTTCCTGTTTCATTGTACTTTTCTCAAGGAAACCGCCGCCAGAGCTGCAAAAGCTATCTCGGCCGCAAGAAAAAATAGAAGTACCCCGTTTGGAACTCCATCGATAAGAATGCTTAGCATGCGTCCAACTGCCAGTCCCGACATAAACAAAAAAAGAACCCAAAGCGCCGGTTGTTGTAAATCTGGTTTCGCCACAGCCGCTAACCAAAACAAAGCGTTTGCCAGATAAAGACCCATAATCGCTCGGAACACGTGGGTTTGGTTCGTCCCTTCCACAGGAAATCCCAGCAAAACTGGGATCGAACTGCCGGGCATCAGACCGTATGATAACGCAATTGGCACGAGGCCGACGGCAGCAAGCAAAAGTACCAATCTAGCACTCATGGAGGAATCCTTCTCGTAGAGGTTTCGCTCTTTTGCGAATTCCCAATCGGTTTTTTGAGGCAACCGATGATCCGAGCCGGATGCCCAAACAGCAATCAGAAAGGCATATTGTATGCCTCATTAACCTTTTGAGAGATGACACCTTCGGTTGATGTCTATTCTTCAACTTAACCTTGGTTAGAAACCAGCTTCCCACTCGGAAGAATTCCTCTAAGGTTTCTAGATGTGCCTTTACCAGACTGGCGCTACTGCTGCTTTCGTTTAACCGAGATAATGCATCCAGAGTGTTTTGGATGCCGTGCAGGGACATCTCGTGCCATAGCGTCCACGTTTCCGAGGTGCCGCAACGCTCCGTTGTTGAGCAATACGCCTCGCCCAGCATCATACCGGCGCTGTCCAAATCCGCTGGCAACGCATTCCCAGTCTTCCTTGGCCGCCGCGTTGCGGAATCTCGGTAGGTCGTGCGGGTCATGTCGTCCAGGTGTTGCTGCGACGTGATCGTGTTTCTTCGCATTGCTTTGGTGGGTTAAATGGTGGGTCACTTGTGTTGTGCCAGGTTGCTGGACAGTACCGGTTGTCGGCCTCGGCTTAGGGCGCATGATTGTCACGACGCCTTGTGGATTCGGATGTCCTGGGACTGCCACGTGAGTTGCCGTAGGTTTCGGTGTCAACTGTGGAACCTGACCAGGAACCGCCGTGGGAACCTGATTGGGGGTTGCGGTTGGGACAAGCGGTGGTGTCGCTGTAGTGCCGCTGGGTTGCGGAACACGGCCGGGCACTGCGACCGGAATCTGATTTGGTGTTGCGGTGGGCACAAGTGGCGGCACTGCTGTTGGGCCGGTAGGTTGAGGCGGAACCTGGCCAGGGATAGCTATCGGAACTTGATTGGGAGTTGCAGTCGGAACTTGCGGCGGCACCGCGGTAGGACCAGTAGCCAATGGCGGAACCTGATTTGGAACGGCTGTCGGAACCCGGTTTGGTGTCGCGTTTGGTGCCAGAGGCGGAGTTAGGGTCGGCGCTACTACCGGCGTGGGAACCTGACCAGGAACCGCTATCGGTGTCGCAATAGGAACCTGACCGGGAATTGCGTTCGGAACCGCGCCCGGCGCAAGGACTGGAACAGCAACGGACGTGGGCGTTTGCGGCGTTCCCTTAGGCGGCAACTGATTTGCCACCGGCTGAGTTGGGCCAGTAACTTGATTACCTGCCCCTTGCCCACCAGCCTGCCCGCACCCTTGGCTCGACTGGTGTGGGTTCCCTACGCCTCGGCACCACCCGTAGTGATTTCCCTGCGCGACGACCTGCGTAGCGGCCAGTTCTGCAAACAAACAAGCTGCTGCGAGCAAAGCAATGCGGTTCCGTTTCATAACATCCTCACCAACTTGTTGTCAGAGCAAGATACGCGCCAGGATCGCCAGAGTCGGTCAAAGGGCCGTCTCTCAAAGGGACACCTACATATCCGGACAGGAATAGGTTTCGCTTAAACTCGATGTCCAAACCCAGACCTGTTGAGGCCAGTGTAGCATTATCAACTTCGAAACTCGCAGGGTCATTGTTCGAGATGTAACCCACGTCGAAAAAGGCAAAGGGTGTTAAGCGATGTATGCTCTGGGAACTGGGGAAGTAGGAATGAGACACTTCGAAAATCGCGGAAATCCCGGAATCACCATCCACTTCGTCAAAACGATATCCGCGCAAAGCATAACGATCACCGAGGAAGTACTCCTCGACTGAGGGCAGCCGGTCTGTTGTGTACTGCCCCCAGATCTCGGTGCGCCAAGCTGTGTTGGGAGACAAACCCGTTAGCGGGCTTTCGTATCCGACGCCGCCTCGTAGATGCCAGAACGAAGAGTCCCCGTCGTCAAAACTTGCGTCTGTGGTGTCGTTGTCATTGTCACCAAAAGATAAGGTTAGCCCCGCTTCCAGAGCTTGTCCTTTTGGGTAGTTTTGCCCGTAAAGATATGTAAGGCCAACGACACTCGCGTCACTAGACAATGGAACGCCGCCGCTGACTGAGTCCGCTTCGGAAATGCGGTAATCCAGCAGAAGATACCCATAGCGGGCCACATCGCGGATCACGGGGTAACCCATCGCGACTGTGAAGTTCTCGCCGTCAATATCTGTTCTTGCAAAGTCCCCCGAGAGGTCACGTTTTGCGTTTATGTTCCCGTAGAAGATCTCACCGTACAGACCATTGCTGTTCAGCGGCGTGCGATAGGTAAGAGCGCCCCATAAAGAGTGTTCATCGTCTTTGTCCCAATTGTAATTGCCTGATCCCTCAAATCGCAGCAAATCCCCGACGGTCAGCGTTGAATAAAACTCTTGTACGGCATAGAAGCTGAGCGCTTCTCCAAGCTCACGCGGAGGGTTGTCGAGTGTCGCACTACCGGCTTGTTTTCGCAGTGGCTCTCCCAATACCCTCAGCCGCGCACCAGCTTGATCCGGGTAATCAAGTTCGGTCGACACGTCCAAGTCGGGTATGTCCTCGGCCAACATAACGGCCCGCTCAAATCGTTTGAGAGTTATTGGATATGCGGTGGTGAGGGGGCGAAAGATCTTTTCCAAAGTTTGGAACGTGCGCGTATCTACACCTTCGATTTCGATGGTTTGAATACGCCCTTCATCGACAATTATGCTCTGCCCATCGGGACCAGGCCAGGCCTCAGCCAAGAAGTAACCGTCTTCTCGGTAGATCTGAGTGATCGTTGATGCGACCTCCACCGCTGTGATGCGCCCTGACCGATTAAAGGCCAACTGACCGGCAAACGTTAACAGCTCATCCGTATCATATACCGTTGCGCCGCTGACAGAATGCCGGGATGCGACGTCCCAGGTTTGGGCACTGCTACTTTTGGGAACTGATGCAGTGGCCACAAGAGTGCAAATGATCGTAATTACAACCGAGTTGGTTACGGGCATTTTTGACAACCTTAAGGTGACTGAGCATATTGAAACCCGATGTTATTACGTGGTTCGCATATGTGAACCTGACGCTATTCGAATACATTGATGGGTGATGTTTTTTAGAAACATATCGAACAGAGCGCAGAATTACTTAGTACGCCGCACATACGGCGGCGCTCAATTACAAAACCTGCTTCTCAACCAGTTAGAGTAGAGAACTAGTAGGACAGTCCTCACAACTCGGGTTGCTCAAAAACATAAAGCCGCGATTTCTTGGCATCGTCCGTCAAGATATAGAGAAGCCCTCTGGTCTCATCGAGAGCGATCCCTTCGGGATGTTTAACTTCTTTTTGTTTTCCATCTTCTGTGAACGTCAAACTGATAGACTTTACTGATTTGGATTTTGGATTGTAGACGAAGATCTGACGGCTTTTGTCACTCACAATCCAAATAGAACGCGAGGACCGGGACCATGCCAGGCCACTCAAATCCAGTTCATCATCATCTACACGCTCGGAGATAAAACCTGCATTGCGGGCTAAAGGAATGATCTCAATAATTTCGTCTAGCTCTGGTGATAACACCATTAACAACCTTGGTTGTCCCTCAATGCCAACGAAGACCCGCCCAGATTCCGGGTCAACGGCGATGCCTTCGGGGCCCTTGTTCAAAGGGTTGTCGATGAGTAAAGCAGCGGCGGTCGGGTAACCTTTGAGAGATGCGAGAGGTATTGTAGTCAGTTGAATGGGGTCAGTTGGGTGAACGACTAGGATTGATCGGTCAGTTTCTTGAAGCACCAAGACAGATCCATCTTTTCGAGGTGCAACACCCTCCAAATCTGATCCTGCCAATGCTGGCAACTTGAAAGAGTTTCCTAATACCCCGTCGACACCGAGTAGGTGCAGTTTAGGTTCGGCATCACTTACAGACCACAAGAAGCCTTCAGCGTTAGACATTGCTAAACCGGAAGGCTCTGAAAATCCCTCTGATTTGTCTGCCACCTTGAATTTATCGACCAGAACCAAACCAGCACTTTCGGCGCAGGCAAAATCGGTCCAAGGCAAGAAGGCTGCCGAAACCAAGCTGGCCGCAACAGCGAGTCTTCTAAGATTGCAGAAACACCGTGAAATTTCAGCTTTTGACGAAAACAATCTGTTTTCTGTCATTGGATTCTCTCGCGCTTGGACCACATCCCTGTATCAGCGTTCGTATCACAGTCCGGACACGATGTCCGAAGAATGCACTGTAATCTCTTTACCTGATCCCGCCTGTTGCGATTGAATTGAATAGGGCACGATGTGCCTTTGGTGAAGCGTAAGCCTTTGGCGTGAGCAGGAAGGAAGAAAAGTTGAATACGACCCTCACATTTGTGACCGTGTTGTTGATGCTGCTGTTGCCAGGTGCTGCGGTGTCACAAGTCGACCCTGCGACGATGCTGGCCGGGCCTTCGGGGTCGGAAATCGTTATCGAACGCCGGTGGACGCAGTTTCGTGGCAAACAGGAACTGTATTTCTTCACTCTCGATGTGATCGTCACGATCATTCTGGCTGGTTTGATCGTCTATCATCCGGTGAGACGTAAAGCCCGTAGAAGCGTCCGCGACATATTTATGCCAAGGCTTTTCTTTCTATATGCGCTTATCGGCATGGCGGTTGGTTTTCTGGTAGTTCAGCACGGTTCAATGATCGGTTTCGTTATCTTTGGCATCGGCGCGTTGCTGAGGTTCCGCTCCAATCTCGATGATCCGGTGGACACTGTCGAAATGATAATCGTGACTGTTCTTGGTCTTGCGGTCGGTTTGGGCTTGCCGCTGATGGCCACTCTGGTGGCGATTGTGTGTTGGTGTTTCATTTGGCTTGGTGGACGCAACAAGGGTGTCGAAGTCTCCCTCAAGGCATCAGACGAAGAGCACTCATTGAACGTCAGCGGCGCCATTGAAGCCATGGCCGCAGACGCTGGCTGGAAGCTCGTTAGAAAACACCACGTTCCCGGCAAATCTCGCGTTTCATTGCTTTTCATTACTTCGGGAGGACTTTCAGAAGCCCGGATCGAAGAGATGGTAAACGATCTGGTCCCAGAAAAAGTTGAACTGAAACTCAATCTCTAGTCATTTGACAAGGTCTAATCGTTTCAACACCGCATTCGGGGATCTGATCTCTTTAGGGAGCGACTTGAAGTTTACCGACCTTTCGAAATCAGGTCCTCGATACACTGCTATCCCAAATTCGCCGTTTGGCTGGAACGTAACATGAGTGAAGCTGTGAGGTGATCTGGCTTTTGAGCCGATAAGCCGTCGGGGGCCACCTCCCAGACAAGCTTGGGAGACGTAAGCAACACCGTCTTTCCAACCTGGATAGAAGGCATGATGGTGGCCTGACAGATGCAGAACGACACCGCTTTCCAGGTAGATCTTCTCAAGTGTAGGGTCACCGATGATTTCTCGTTCGCGCTGGATCGCGAACGGCCAAAGTGGGAGGTGGCTGAAAGTGACAATAGGGTCTCCGTCTGCACCCAATTCCCGTAGCCGGTCCTGCTGGTCGCCGGATAGGGGACCTAGGGTCGTTGCATTCAGAGACGCAAACGTAATGCCCTGCATCTCAAATGCGTAGAAGAACGGGTAGTCATCAGAAACCAGGAAATCGACGCCTGGTTTTCTCGGCGTCCATTCCTCTGCGTATATTTTTCTTTCACGCTCGAACCCACGATAGGCGGAGGCATCGTGGTTTCCAGGCGTGACCGCAAATGGAATGCCGGCAGCCTCTAAAGGATCTGATACGGCCTCGTGAAACGCCTTCCACATTTCCCTGACCTGTTTGTCGGACAAGTTGGGAATGCGCTGTCCCGCAACCATATCTCCGGTCGAAATAACCAAATCGGGATCAATCTCGATTATGCGCTCAATCGCTTTGTCGACGCGGGCATCGTATCTTACCGAACCATAGCTTCCATTCAGATCCGATATGACGATGACATCCAATGCCGCCGCTTTGCTGGCGAGCAGAGCGGTCCAAATGAACGCCGCAAAAAGGGTGGAAAGCTTACGGGGCATTACAGTCCACAGCCTCTACCTCGGTGTCGTTTCTCAAAAAGAATGCGACAGGATCCAAGTCGAACATCAAATCACCATTAGAACAATTGTCCCAGAGAATAGACGTTGCCAGCTCGGTGTTTTTCACAACTTGGGCAATCTGCCTATCTGACAACCCAAGGCTCCGCGACAACCAGCCGTAGACGAGACCTTGAGATTGAAGATCACTATTCAAAGCAACCAAGCGCCGATACGTGCTTGGAGAGAAGTGGCGAATTTTCTCCAGCATTTGGGTAGATTTCGCGAAGTTGGCATACTCGACACGCCCACCAGCATCGTTGTCGTTTAGATTGCTGCGACGGATCAATAACGCGTCGGCGGGAACGTCTCCATCGTTTGGCTCATGGTGCTTGGCTTTCTTATGCTTCAGCTTTCCGTCTTCGACCCAATACCAATAGGGTGTAAAGTCTATGTTTCCTACGCGGTCCTGCTGGCTAAAGATGAAATCGAGGAGAACAATCTCGGTAAGTTCTTGCATCCAAAATGCCATCTGTTGGTCGCTGACATCGGGGCCGAGATCCTTGTTGATCATCCGGTCTTTTCTGCCTTCTCTGACGCCCTCTGCAATGGCCTCTGACAAGGGTTTCGAAGAACGCAAAGCCAAGAAAGCGGGGGTTTCCTGAAAGTCACGGTTTTGGCCTTTCCCCCAACCAGACTTGCGAGTGCCGTTGATTTCCGAACCGTATCGATGCCCAGGACTATCAAGCAGTACACCGTAAATCTGCGCTCGATCTGCGGTGAATAGATCATCGGTCGGTTGGTATGAGTTCGGATCGGCGTCCGCAGCTGCAAAGACCCGCCAGCCTTCATGGTTCATGCGCCCGCCATGAGAGCCACCAGAAATCGCAAGGCCAGGCTCTGCAACCTCGGAAAAATGCGCCTGGGCGTCCATGCTTCGCCAAACGGCGACTGGAACTTTTACAGTCGTGTCGAAATATCTGGAGAAATGATAGTAAAGCAGCGACGAGGTGGAAAAGGTTCCACTGGTGCCCTTTTGGTTCATAGTGGATTTGAATTTGGCCACCCTGTCCTTGGCCAGATCTTTTGCTGCCTTCCCCTCCTTGCAAGCGTTTCTCTCGAATTCAGAACGGTTCCCCACGTAAGGTCCTTCCGAGATATCGTAGACGGCCATTCCTGGGCTGGTGCTCCAGATTTTTGGGCAAATAGCAATTTCGGAGGCATAGAAATCGATTTCGCAATAGGCAGTTTCTTCCTCAAGATCGCTGTTCTTGTACACGCCCGTTGGGACTTTTTCGATCCGAATACAGCGTTCAGTAACGCCGTTGGGACTATCAAATGTCGTGGCTTCACCGAGAACATCGTCGTTCGCCCACAAGACAGTGGGTGCAATGAGAGCAAGTGACCCCAGAAGATTGAACTTCATTTGGATAGTCCTCCCGGTATCATTTAGGGCAAATCGCTGCCTGTTGTTCGGTGGAGATTTTCAACTTTGGGTCGACACTGAAGTTGGAGAATTTTGTGTCAATCCACTGGTCGCACCCGCCTGAACAAGGCGCCCCGTTTCGGGCATCATTCCAATATTCCTTGGCCCTTTCCTCCGTCCAACCGCAAAACTGAACGAGCGCCATTGCCGACAATGCACCCGAGGAATGAACGCCCCACATGCAGTGCACCAGGACAGGGCCTTTTCCAGGGTTTTCAATCACCTCGTGTATGGAAGCCATGACAGCACCGGGTCGGGAGGATCTGGCACTTTGATAGTCAAAGGATTCGTTTCCACAACTGGTGCGACCGTACTCAGTGTTTTTGCCAAAGTCGGCGTAAAACCCGGTGGAAAACCCTTCACTGCACAAAGTTTCGCGTTGTCCTTCACTCAGGCCCGTTCGGTCCTTGTCGCCGCCTTTGAAACCAGAGCGATACAATACTCCGCTTAAGACTACGCGAAAAAAAGCGACACCATCAACTCCTCCGTCGCCACCCTTTGAAAGCATTTGACTGTTGCTTGGGCCACCGTTTCGACTGGTCACATCAGAATTCGCCGCGGTTGCAAGAACACCAATGAATATGAGGGACGTCAAAAACCGCATGCGTATTCCTTTCTGTTTTCAGCCAGCGATGCTCACGCTTTTCTTGCCGGGAGTCCCGCGGAGAGGCTCGTTCACGGTAACCATGTAAGGCGGGCGGTTGGCTTCCCGTCCTGAAGTTTCAAATTGGCCACACCAGATTGATGAGAAAGACGACTACGAAGTAGGCCAGAACAACTTTCCAGTTCCATTGGTGTTTGTTTTCTTCGTTGATCACCCCGGCAGATTTCAATGCCAGGTTTGTGACTATCAAAGCTGCAACAGTCACCACAGCGTGTGCAAGATCGAAGTGCATTTCTCAGCCTCCTTCACTTTTATAAACTAATCCGGACAAAATTCAGCAGTCGGAGGAAGGAAGCATGGTGACATCTGAATACCGACCCTCAGATGTAGTAATGCGCGCGCAAGCGCCTGTATTCCGGTTGAACCAGTACGAGGTGAGACCTTCGCTTCGGATGAATTCAAATCCGAGTTTTTGGATGCCCATTTCAGCCTGACCGGCGCGCGCACCTTCAAAAGACGAAAGGTCGCTTGAACTGCCGACGGTTGGCGACCCAGTATCCACTGATCCCCCGTTATCGTCACATGCCGCCAAAGCAAGGGCACAAACTGCGCCTCCAAGCAGCGATAGATTGGTTCTCATTTCTTCTCTCCGTTTCTGGTCTCCAGCAATCCAAAAATCCAGTGCAACTCACGCGTGGTCTTACTCGATTCCAAATATGACGTTGTAGTCAACTTGCGCATTTCCCCGGTTAATAACTTCAACGACATGGTCACCAGTTTGCCAAAGCTGTCCTCGATACTCCTTGTCCGCCGACATCAATCCTAACAGTTCAGAACCATCGGGGTTACGAATAACGTAGTCCAAAGAGCCATTTCGCGGAGCAATGCGGACGTAAAGGAACTGTTCGTTATTGGCACCGAGAATATATTGCTGCGACGCTCCGGGCGCGAGTTCATCAACGAGTTCAGCGCCGGTGGAGCCAGCATCGAATTTGACACGTTGGCTACCGGTAGAACCGGTGGCGCCTGCCGCTGCTCCACCGCCATCATCCATCGCTTCGACAACCGACATCTCGCCGATGCTTCCATCCTTGTACGCGATGCAGCGCCAAAGTGTTCCACCTGCATCTCGCAGCATGACCAGCGTACCGGCTTCCGAGAACTGTGAACTTTCAATCGTACCTGATTGACCGTCTGGTCCTCCCACCTGCCGCAAATGGTCAATACACGCATCGTCGGCTTCTGACATTGCAAAAGCAGCAGTGCCCGCGATTGCGAACATGGGTGTGAAGAGTTTGATTAAAAAGGGTTTCATCAGATGGTTCTCCGTTGGCTTGTACTTACAGTCTTGTTCCGTACAAAGCGGAACGTCACTTCGCTTCTTGTAACTTTGACAGAAATTCATCGCATGCCTGTGCACTGCCGACGATCTCATCTGTCGTTTCAATTCCTTGCAGTGACGCCATCTCGGAATTAACGCGGTTGAGGATCTGGTCCGCTTGGTCAGCGGTGATCAGGTTCTCGGCCTGTGCTCCTTTCAATGTGGAGCAGACACCGGCGGACAAGCCTGTCGCAACGCCGACACCCATCGCGGCCCCACCACCCAAGGTCATCGCCCCAACCACGCCGAGGACGAGCCCGATCACAATTCCCAAGATCACTTTTCCCATGTGTTCCTCCCTTTTGGTGAGACAGAGCTCCGCCTTCATTTCTGGTGTAAACTGCGAACCCATCTGCAAATGAAAACCAGCGCCAAAATGTTGAGCATCGGCGCAATCGCTGCAAACCACGGCCTGGCGGACTCCGAAATTAATTCCGCTACAAGTATCCAAGGTAGTCCCAACGGCAGTAGGAACACTCCGGACAAGGGGTCTCGTTCCTGTCCCAACCAGCCAAATGTGCCCGTCAAGAATGCAACCAACGCCAACAGGTACAGGACCGCGAATACGATGATGGTGGTTCTACAAACCAAGTCGAACCTCAGCAGATCAAGCCAGTGCTGCGCAGCCGTTATCGGCTACGCAGCAGACTGCTCACAATGCGCCTTCGTCGCCCAGGAACTCGATACCAGCTGTCGCGCCA
>NZ_JBQGAQ010000022.1:0-17279 GCF_056542905.1 Ruegeria sp. AA3
TGCAATCACTCCGGTACCCGGTGGCGTAGGCCCGATGACGATCGCCTGCCTGCTGGCCAATACGCTGACCGCCGCGTGCCGGGCGAATGGCTTGCCAGAGCCCGAAGGCCTGACAGCGTGAGATTTGCTGCCGCTCGTCACGCAGGCGATGGCAAGTCGGCCAGTTCCAAAGTGCTACAATATTGGCGATTGGCGGGCCGCGCCATGCGTATGGTGATAGTGTCAATTGGCCACTCTCCGACGAATGTTGCACGCGTCCGCGCTTTGATAGCCCGCGCGGCACAAATAGACATGGCACTGGATCAGCAGCTCTGGGGCAAAGAAATGTCGCAGGACGAATGTCGAACTCAGATCAAACAACTAAACGAGTCGGTGGATGTCTATGCTGTCCTGCTTTTAGCTGATGCGCCTGCGCATATTGACGTACTCAACTTGCGAAGTGAGTTACAGAGGCACAAAGACCTCATTCGCCCCGGTGCATGGCACTATCCCGGACCCGTTCGTCCGGGCGAAGTTGATTGCGTATTAAACAGTGCGATTGCTGCCCATCAGACCCAAAGGAATGCGTTGGATAACGCAGATGCTCAGATCGCGAGATAGCCGATCCCCGTAAAAGCGATAATGCATCCAAGCCATTGAAAGAAAGCCATTTCCTCTCGCAAAATTGCCCAAGCCAAAACAACAGTCAACAACCCGAAGATCGAGGCTGCAACGGACGCGTATTGGGCATTAGGCAACCCACCGGCAGACACGACGCACAGAATTGCCACCGCATCGAGCGCACCCATCAGGCACAATAGGGGCAGGGCTCGTGCGCCCGGCCAAAGCGACTTGCGAGATGCAATGGCGATTGCCGCCAGCACAGGGATAGCGGTCAGACGGCCAATCAGTGAAACAATGAACTCGTCGCCCAGTTCGGCTGCGTACTGACCCAAAGCGAATGTTGCAGCGAACCCAATTGCAGCGAGTATAGAAAAGGCAATCGTCGGCCCGGTGGCAGGGTATTCCGTACCGTCGTCGGATTGCGTCGATACAATGGACACGCCGACGCCAATGGCAATGATCGCCAGCCATTGCCAGATGCTGACCTCGGAACCACGCCATATCGCAAGTGTGACAGACAAGACCGGATAGCTAGCGACAAGCGGAGCGACGAGACGTACAGGCCCGCGTTGAAATGCAGCATACATACTGAGGCCAGCCAGCAAATAAAAGCCGCCTGCTACAACTGCGTAGGATACTGCTTTGGCGGACATGGGGGCGAATCCAGCCCATATTGCCACAAGACCGAACTGTAGCAGCGCCCCGGCAACCAGTACGGCCATCAATGCGGCAATGACGCTCACGGACTGACTGATATATCTCACAGCAAGATCGTGAAAACCCCAGCACAACGCTGCCAGCAGACCCAGAGCAAGGGCGCTCATCCGGTCGCCTCGCGTAACTGGGAATGCCAGGAAATTTCGTATCCTTCTCTCGATATCAACCGCGCCAACATGTCACTGGTGATAAACTTATTTTCCTGGTATGCAATAATTATTGACAGTGGCAACTCGGAGAAGAGACCTATGTCATCGGCTTTGGATCAACTCGGTGGCGAAGAAAAGCTGCGGACTCTTGTCGAACGTTTCTACGACCGAATGGAGACCGACCCTGCGGTGCATTCGCTGCACAGACTACATTTTCGCGGTCATGGATTATCTCATACAAGACAGGCGCAGTTCGAATTCCTGAGCGGGTTTTTGGGCGGTCGTGCTTATTATCGTGAGCGATTTGGTCATATGGGCTTGCGAGAAATACACGCGCATGTGCCGATACGTGAAGCGGATGCCGAGCTTTGGCTGGAAACTTTTGACGCCGCGCTGGCAGATTGCGAAATGGACGGTTCAGTGGTGGGCAAAATGCGCGCAACATTGCGCCGCGCTGCGCTAATGCTTGTCAATGATGTCCCCGATTGGAGAGTTGAAGCAGATAGCGAAAAGAACCTTGAAGTTCCCGGTTGATCGCGTGTGATCAGATCTGTCGCAATCTGTTATATAAGCTGGATGTTATCCTGAATTGTTCTTCAACTATTTGGTCACTGTCAGAGACCATTTCCCACGCAGCATCTGCGGAACCTAGCCAATCAACAGCGCATTGATGGTTGGCGGGATCGTTCATCCACGATTGGATTGTACCCTGAACGAGCTCGGGGTGGAATTGTACGCCCCACGCACAGTCTGAAACCCGCAAGGCCTGAACAGCACAGGCATCAGATTGTGCCATAATTGAAGAGTCGGCTGGCAGATCAACAGCTTCAACTCCATGCCATTGAAGCACCCGGAACTGATGAGGCAAGGGCTCGAACAGCGGATCGCCCCGCATATTACCAGTCAGATTGATGGAATGCACGCCGATCTCGGGCTTTTGCATGCGTGCGCATTTCCCACCCAGCGCGTCAACCAAAAGTTGGTGGCCAAGACAAATACCAAAGTAAGGACGTTTGAGCTCTTGAACCCAGGTTCTGATTGCTTGCTTTTCACGCACAAGCCACGGATGTGCTTCGATTTCCCAGACGTCCATCGGACCGCCCAGAACAAGAAGCAAATCAAATTCGTCAAGCTGCGGGATCGGTTGACCATCATAGAAATGCACAATAACGGCCGTATCACCGCATGACGAAATGTGCTCCAGAAACGCTCCGGGGTTTTCGCCCGGCGTATGCTGGAAAATCAGTATGTTCACGAGGTGCGGGTCTCCGCTTAACCGAAGGGGTGGGGCAGCAGGATGACTGCAGCCCCTGATTTGTTTAGATGTCGAGCGTGTGGTCTTTTTCCCAGCGTGAGAAATGGCTGACGAAGGAATTCCATTCCTGGTGTTTCATTTTGAGGAATGCGCTTGAGAATTCCTGACCCATCATGGCTTTCAGCTCGGTATCGTTGTCATATTCGCGCAACCCGTCGAGCATGTTCAGCGGTAGTTTGGGGGCGTCAGTGACGGTATGGCCTTCGGCATACATATCTATGTCCCAGCGACGTCCCGGATCGGCCTTGGAGCGGATGCCGGACAGACCTGCGGCGATAATGACCGCCTGCAGCAGATAGGGGTTGGTGGCCCCGTCGGCCAGGCGCAGCTCAAACCGGCCTGGACCGGGCACCCGGACCATGTGTGTGCGGTTGTTGCCGGTCCATGTCACGGTATTGGGGGCCCAGGTCGCGCCCGACATTGTACGCGGAGCGTTGATGCGCTTGTAACTGTTCACTGTCGGGTTGGTGATCGCCGCAAGCGCGCTTGCATGTTTCATGATGCCGCCAAGGAAGTACTTGCCCTGTTCGCCAAGTCCCACCTCGCCGGTCGGACCGTCGCCTTCGCCGGCAAAGACGTTGGTTTTGGCGTCTGCTCCGGGTGCATCCCAGACCGAGATATGAGCATGGCAGCCATTGCCGGTCAACCCTTCGACTGGCTTGGGCATAAAGGTGGCCCGCAGCCCATGCTTTTCGGCCACTGACTTGGTCATGAACTTGAAGAACGAGTGCTTGTCGGCGGTTTTCAGAACGTCATCGAACTCCCAGTTCATTTCGAACTGGCCATTGGCGTCTTCGTGGTCGTTCTGATAGGGCCCCCAACCGAGTTCCAGCATATAATCGCAGATCTCACGCACCACGTCATAGCGGCGCATCACCGCCTGCTGGTCATAGCAGGGCTTTTCGGCGGTATCGAATGGATCACTGATCTGCTCACCATCGGGGGTCAATAGGAAGAACTCTGCCTCGATTCCGGTTTTGACATGCATACCCATCTCGGCGGCCTCGCTAATCAAGCGGCGCAGCACATTTCGTGGGGCTTGGGCGACATCCTTGCCTTCCATGACGCAGTTGCCTGCAACCCAGGCGACTTCAGGCTTCCATGGTAGCTGAATAACCGATGACGGGTCCGGCACCGCCAGCATGTCAGGATGCGCGGGGGTCATATCCAGCCAAGTGGCGAACCCGGCAAAACCCGCGCCGTCTTCCTGCATCTCGGCAATCGCCTGCGCGGGCACCAGCTTGGCCCGCTGCCCACCGAACAGGTCGGTGAACGAGATCATGAAGTATTTGACGCCTTTTTCTTTTGCGAAAGCTGCGAGATCTGTCGTCACGATGGCTTTCCTTTCCCTGTTGAATTTTTAATTTCCAAAGCAAAAACGCGGCCCCCGTTAAGGAGCCGCGCAGTATCAGTTCAGAACCCTTCCTTGCCTGGGTACCAGCTTGTCCCGGCCAACGGGACACGCGCCATTGCGGCGGCCTCCATCGTCAGAGCACACAAATCCTCGGGTTCAAGGTTGTGGAGGTGATTATGACCACAGGCCCGAGCGATGGTCTGCGCTTCAAGCGTCATCACCTTGAGATAGTTTCGCAGACGGCGTCCAGCCTCGACCGGGTTCAGACGGGCCGCCAAGTCGGGATCCTGTGTGGTGATACCTGCGGGGTCCTGGCCTTCGTGCCAGTCGTCATAGGCCCCGGTGGTGGTGCCCAACTTTTGGTACTCGGATTCCCATTTCGGGTCGTTGTCGCCAAGCGCCACCAGCGCGGCGGTGCCAATGGCCACTGCGTCGGCGCCGAGGGCCATTGCCTTTGCCACATCGGCCCCGGTGCGGATGCCGCCCGAGATCACCAGTTGCACCTCGCGATGCACGCCCAGATCCTGCAGCGCCTGCACGGCAGGGCGAATGCAGGACAGCGTCGGTAGACCTACATGCTCGATGAACACGTCCTGCGTCGCGGCAGTGCCGCCTTGCATGCCGTCCATCACCACCACATCGGCCCCTGCCTTTACCGCCAGCGCGGTGTCATAATAGGGGCGCGTCGCGCCAACCTTGACATAGATGGGCACCTGCCAGCCGGTAATCTCGCGCAGTTCGAGGATCTTGATTTCCAGATCATCTGGGCCGGTCCAGTCGGGATGGCGACAGGCCGAGCGCTGGTCGATGCCTTTGGGTAGGGTTCGCATATCCGCGACGCGGTCGCTGATCTTTTGACCCAGCAACATGCCACCACCGCCGGGTTTTGCGCCCTGACCAACAACGACCTCAATCGCGTCGGCCTTGCGCAGATCATCGGGATTCATCCCATAGCGCGAGGGCAGATACTGATAGACCAGTTTGCTGGAATGGCCGCGTTCCTCGGGCGTCATGCCGCCGTCGCCGGTGGTGGTCGACGTGCCCGCCGCTGATGCGCCGCGGCCAAGGGCCTCTTTCGCAGGGCCGGACAGGGCGCCAAAGCTCATACCCGCAATGGTGATCGGAATGTCCAGTTCAATCGGCTTTTTTGCAAAGCGCGTGCCCAACGTTACCGAGGTGTCGCAGCGCTCGCGGTAACCTTCGAGCGGATAGCGACTGATGCTGGCGCCCAGAAACAACAGATCATCGAAATGCGGTACCTTGCGTTTGGCTCCTCCGCCGCGGATATCATAAATACCGGTGGCCGCAGCGCGGCGGATTTCCGCATTGATCGGATTGGTGAATGTCGCCGACTGAATCGGCAGGGTGCGGGGGATCTGATCGTCCATGTCTTTCATACCCTTCTTCCTCAGTAAGCAGCGGCGTTGTCGACGTCGAAGTTATAAAGCTGACGGGCGGAGCCGTAGCGTTTGAATTCTTCGGGGCTGGCATCCGCGCCTGCGCGGTCCAGCAGGTCCTTCAAGATATCCAGATGCTCGGGGCGCATCTCTTTCTCGATGCAATCGGCGCCCAGGCTCTTGACCGAGCCGCGCACAAACAGCTGCGCCTCGTAAAGCGAGTCTCCTAGTGCGTCGCCTGCATCACCGCAGACCACAAGATTACCGGCCTGCGCCATGAAGGCCGACATATGACCGATATTACCATGCACCACGATGTCGATGCCTTTCATCGAGATGCCGCAGCGCGAACTTGCGTTGCCCTTGATGACCAGCAGACCGCCATGGCCGGTGGCGCCAGCATATTGGCTGGCGTCGCCTTCGACAACGACCTGACCGGACATCATGTTTTCGGCCACGCCGGGCCCGACGGAGCCTTCAACCTTGACCGTCGCCTGCTGGTTCATTCCCGCGCAGTAATAGCCAGTTGAGCCCTTGACCGTAACTTCGATGGGCGCATCCAGCCCAACGGCAATGGCGTGGCTGCCTTTGGGGTTCACGACTTCCCAATTGGTCTGGTTAGTCTCGGTAGATTGCGACTGCAGGGTGGCGTTCAACCCACGCAGGCCATCTGCTTCAAGATCATAGGTTTGCATATCATGCGGCCTTTTCGTTGGTCGTGGGGCTGTCATTGTGGGACCAGAAGTAAACCGTTGCTGGCTCCGGCTCCCAGACGCGGGCCTCGTCGATTCCCGGCAGGTTCACCAGCGCCCGATATTCGCTGCCAAAGGCCACGTATTGATCGGTTTCGGCCATCACCGCAGGCTTACAGGCGATCGGATCGCGGACCACGCCGAACCCATCCTTGGTGCCGACGACAAAGGTGAAGAAGCCATCCAGATCCTCAAGGCTGCTTTCCAGCGCCTCACCCAAGGTGGCCCCGTTCATCATCTTCCAGGTCAGATAGGCGGCTCCAACCTCGGTATCATTCTCGGTTTGGATCACTACACCTTCACGGCGCAGTTTGCGGCGCAATGAATTGTGGTTCGACAGCGAGCCGTTATGAACCAGACACTGATCTGGCCCAGTGTTGAATGGGTGCGCGCCCATCGTCGTCACGGCAGACTCTGTAGCCATGCGAGTGTGGCCAATGCCGTGTGTGCCGCTCATACTGCTTATGTCAAAGCGCGCGGCCACGTCCTTGGGCAGGCCCACCTCTTTGTAAATCTCCAGCATCTCGCCCCGGCTCATGACCCGGACTGAAGGCCGGATTTCCGCCAACGCAGCCCGTGCTGCTTCAAACTGCCCTGCTGGAATGTCCAGAACTGTGTGCGTGTCATTATCAGTCTGGCTTACCACCACGCCCAAGTGCTGCCCCAGCTCTTCGGCTAGACTGGCAAAGTCGTCCTTGGGATTGGGCGATTGCAGTGTCACCTTGGTCTTACCACCTGATTCCTCGCCATAAATCGCTATCCCCGCGCTGTCGGGCCCGCGATCCGTCATCGTGATCAGCATGTCTGTCAGCATATTGCCCAGTTGGGACGCAAGAGACTGGTCTTTGAGGAATAATCCAACAATTCCGCACATGGCTGGCAGATCTCCTTGTGTGTTTCGTTATGATTCTACGGTACCAACAATTCAAACGGACATCAATAATCATAGGAAATAAATTTTCCTGAGAGGCAATGGGCAAGAATTTAGATTTATGCCCATTGCCAGCTTTCAAAGCTGGATCAGTATCGTTCCAGCTGTGCTTTCACTTTTTCTTCGTCGCCAGTGTGGCGGGCCTTCTCGAGGTGTTCACCTTCTCGGACAAATTGGATGCGATGCCAACCTATCCAGAATACGACGCCCACGATGACCATAAGGACTTCGTAACCTTGGAAGGGATAGATCGGTCCGACCTCGGCCAGATCAACAGCCCAGCTTGTATATCCATTTGTAGACATTCTTTTTCTCCCTTACTCAGCTGGTACGCCACGGGCAGCCAGTTCTTCTTTGTCGGCTGCAATGATCGCGGCTTTGGCGTCTTCATAGGCATGGTGTTCAGCGTAATCGAGGCCCTGAAGTTCGACTTCTTCCGGAATTCGAAGCACACCTGCGGCCGATTGGATTTTCGCAAGAATCCAACCAGGCAAGAAGCCAAGAACAAAGAACATGATGACCGCGCCGGTGATCTGGCCGACCGGGTTGATCGTTGCATAGCCTTCGTATGGCGATGAAGGAACTCCCCACAGGACAAAGCCGGAAATCACCAGGCCAACGAACCCTGCATAGCCATGCACGGCAACGGCACCAACGGCATCATCCAGCTTGAACCGACGCTCGACCCAATAGTGCAGCTTGTACACGATCACGACACCGATCGCGGCGATGATCATTGCCTGCACCGGGTGATAAAGATCGTTACCGGCAGATGCGGTGATAATACCGGCCAAACCGCCCGAGAACGTCCAAAAGGCGTCACCTTTGGAAATGACATACGCTGCCATCAACCCGCCAGACAGAGACATCAGGAAGTTGAAGGTAATCGCGGAAAGCGTAGTCGGAGCCAGATAGATATTGGTCGCGGTCCACGTGACACCCGTTATCTGACCGTCGATTGCCTCCGGAGATATCGCCGGGACATTACATGCGGCATAGAATCCCCAGAAACCTGTGTAGATCAGGAATATCCCGATGGTCAGCAACCATGGGTTATGCGGCGGAATATCCCGCGGCGTACCATCTTTGGCAAATTTGCCTAGGCGAGGACCCAGAACCATGATCACCCCAAGTGCATAGCCGCCTGCGATTGCGTGAATAACCCCGGAAGCATAAGCATCGTGGTACCCAAGAACGCGCACCATCCAACCGCCGTAGTGCCAACCCCACGCTGCGTCGATGATCCACCAGACTGAACCAATCATCACGGCATGGACCCACAAGGCCGAAGATCTAATCCGCTCGATCACAGAGCCAGATACAATCGAGGCTGCTGTCCACGAGAACAGCAGGAACGCCGCCCAGAAGACGCCGGTGATTCTGTCGCCCAGATTGGTCGCCATGGTGTCGGCCCATGGCAGATTTGCAGCGCCCGCTTCGGTATCTAAACCGCCCCAGAACGGAAAGTTCGGAAAGGCCCAGTAAATCCACCAGCCGAAGAAGAAGAACGTGACCGTCACCAGCGGGATGATCATGATGTTTTTCATCAATGTGTGCATATGGTTACGGGCACGGCTAGCACCGACCTCGTACATGCAAAAGCCCACATGGATGAGGAACATGAAAACGACCGTTACCCAGTAGTAGAACTCGGTAAAGACCGTCGTTAGTGCATTTAGATTACCATCCACTTCGTAGTCTCCCTGTTGTTGCAGCAGGAGATCTTTCTGCGAAGAATTTCCTGCTGGGAATAATTATCTACTCAGGGGACAATTTCATTGGCGACCTGTCAATAGATATGTGGGGCAAACATCTTTTAGGCATTTGGTTCATGCACTTTCAGACCCGTCAAAATACAACCCATAACATTGATAAATAACCACTTTTACCGTTCTCGATAATTTGTACTAGGGTGCACAAATTGCAGCCTAATATTCCCAGTAGGAAAAAAATCTGCACATGGGTGTTGATTTTCAATCTGACATCGGCCTCAATATGGCCAACAAAAAAGCAATCAACGGGAGAGCTGAACAATGGCCATTCTTTGGAGGACGTCCGCCCTTGCGCAGCGCCATGCCGAGATCGGCGGCGAGCTTGAGGACTGGAACGGTATGGGAACCGCATGGTTCTATGACCATAGCCCGGAACGCGCCAAAGCGGACTACGAAGCCATCCGCACCAAGGCGGGTCTGATGGATGTGTCGGGTCTGAAAAAGGTTCATGTGGTCGGCGAAGATGCGGCTTATGTCATTGACCGCGTCACCACGCGGAATGTGGAGAAAATCATGCCGGGCCGGTCGACCTATGCGTCGATTCTGAATGCCGAGGGCAAATTTGTCGACGATTGCATCATCTATCGCCTGTCAGTGAACACGTGGCTTGTCGTGCACGGCACCGGAACGGGGATGGAACAGCTGACATCGGTGGCCGCAGGTAAGAATTGTTCGGTTATTTTTGACGATGATTTGCACGACATGTCGTTGCAAGGCCCGGTAGCAGTTGATTTTCTGGCCAACTATGTGCCGGGTATTCGCGATCTTGCCTATTTCGGGATCATGCAAACCAAATTGTTCGGTTGCCCGGTGATGATTTCGCGGACCGGCTACACCGGTGAGCGTGGGTATGAAATTTTCTGTCAGGCCAAGCATGCCGTGCATCTGTGGGACAGCATCCTGGCCGAAGGCAAGGACATGGGTATTGTTCCAGTCCAGTTCTCGACGCTCGATTTGCTGCGCACCGAAAGCTACCTGTTGTTCTATCCCGGCGACAACTCAGAAACTTATCCGTTCGACGACGAAACATGCGGCGATACGCTTTGGGAACTGGGCCTGGAATTCACGGTCTCACCGGGCAAAACTGGTTTTATCGGCGCCGAGAACCACTATGCCTCGCAAGGCAAAGAGCGGTTCAAGATCTATGGTGTCAAACTGGATGGCACCACCCCGGCGGATGAGGGTGCTGACCTGCTGCAGAACGGTGAAAAGGTCGGTGTTGTCACCTTTGGCATGAATTCCGAAATCAATGGGCACAATGTGGGTATCGCACGGATGCCAGTTGACTGCGCGTCGCCGGGCACAAAGCTGACGGTCCGCAATAGCGACGGAACCGAGATTGCGGCTACAGCTGAAGAGATGCCGTTCTACGACAGGGACAAGGCCATCCGAACCGCAAAGGGCTGATACTCAGGGGGCGCGACGATAAAATCGTGGCGCTCTTTTCTTTTTTGAGGGCACAATGTCAAAGTTCGAATTTCCCAAGTCAATCGCAAGCCGCCCGATCTGGGGCACGCTAGAGGTTCGCTCAGGTGAACATCATCTTATGATCGCCGAGGCCGAAGGGGCCGAAGCAGTAATTGACATAGCGACACCCGATCTGATGGCTAAAACCCATCTGATCTACATACCGAAAGGCACAGATTTTTCGGAAAGGCTACACGCGCTAAACCCCGCACAATTCTACGAAGGTCCGTCCTATGCGGCCGCGCTGCATCGTATTCGTCGCGTTCTCGAGGACGCGCATATGGGGTTACAAGTCTATCTGACCGGCACCGAAGGCATGATGGGTCGGGCCATGAACGAAGTGATGGCCGTCGGCCTGCCACATACTGCGATTCAAACTGAACATCGCGGTTCTGTTGCACGCCGGATGCAATGTGTACATTGCAAAGGTGTCACCGAAGATGTCGAGGTCGATCCGTTTGTTTGTTCGCACTGTGGTCTCAACCTGTTTGTGCGCGACCACTATTCCCGCCGCCTTGCCGCCTATCAAGGCGTCCGAGTTGATGCCGAGGACCATGGCAACGTGCCCGAGCCGAAGGGGATTTACGAATGAGTGGTGCCGAAAAAATTCAGGTCAAAGTGACCGAAATTACCCCGCTGAACGAATTGGTGACGCGCTTCCGGTTTGAGCGCGTTGACGGCAGACAGTTGCCAACCTTTTCGGGCGGCGCACATACCGTCGTCGAGATGCAGGATGGTGGCATCACGCGGCTTAACCCTTATTCCCTGATGTCCGACCCGTTCGATCAGTCGTCCTATACCATCTCGGTCCGGCGCGACGATCAGGGCAGGGGTGGTTCGTTGTTCATGCACCGTCAGGTCAAACTGGGCGACGAGATGACCATCAGCTACCCGGTCAACCTGTTCTCGCTTGATCTGCGGGCCCGCAAACACCTGTTTTTGGCCGGTGGCATCGGGATCACCCCGTTTCTGGCGCAGATCAAACAGCTAGAACTTCTGCACGGCCATTGGGAACTGCATTATGCGTGCCGTAACAATGCGTTAGCATCTTATGCCGATCAACTGACAGACAGGCATCCAAACGAAACACATCTGTACTATGACGACCAAAATCAGCAGATCGATCTGAAAAACCTGCTAAGCGGGCAGCCCTTAGGCACGCATGTCTATGTCTGCGGTCCCAAGGGCATGATCGACTGGGTACGCAACACGGCTGCCGCCGAAGGTTGGCCCGAGGATTGCGTGCATTATGAAGAGTTTCTGGCCCCTCAGCCCGGAAGACCGTTCGAAGTGCGCTTGGCGACATCGGACAAAGTCATTCATGTGGGTGAGAACGAAAGCCTACTGGAAGCCATCGAACGCGAAGGCGTGGATGCGCCCTATCTGTGCCGTGGCGGGGCCTGTGGCCAATGCGAAACAGTTGTGCTGGATCACGACGGCAATTTCGTTCATCGCGATCATTGGTTGACGGACGAAGAAAAAGCCGCAGGCAAGAAAATCATGCCTTGCGTATCGCGTTTCGAGGGCAAGTCCCTTGTGCTGGACCGCTAAGAGGAGGCCCAACATGACCATTCAATTCAACGATGAGTCCTTCCGCGACGACTATACGTTCCACAACTCGGAATGGGCGATCAAACGCTTTCCGTTCCCGTTCCACGAAGACAGTTACATGTATTCGGTCAACATGGAGCAGCACCGGGGTGGACCCGAGGGCTCGGTCTATGAGATGCGTTTCGATGTGGACGAGCACTATGTATCCGAGATGAAAGACCGGGCTATCGTTCTGGATCAGGATCCTCTGCGTTGTCAGTCACTGCCGCACATGGCTTTGGCAGGTTGGGACCTGCTCGAACTGATCATGGTCAGCAAGTCCGAAGACTATCCAGACCTGTTCGAATTGCACCGTAACGGCAATCAGTGGCGTTGGATCAACAAGCCGCTGGGCATTGATCACAGTTTCACCTTCATGGACGAAACCACCTTGCCGTACGGTCCGATGGAGTACATCACGCGTCAGGCGCAGGGCGATTTCGCCGTGCTGGATCAGCGGGACGAGATGTTGTGGATGGACGCCGGGATGGTGACCACTCAGGCTGACTGGAGCCTGGATTTCGACATTGGAATGAACTTTTTCGAATGGCATGCGCCAGTTCCGAAAGCCCATGAGATGGGAATTTTCAAGCGGGCGCTGAAATTCCTGTTGAACATTCAACAGGGCGCTCCGGCGCGCCGGTTGAACTGGACCATGACAGTGAACCCGCTGCTGGATACCAGCCCGGAAAACTACCACAAATGGGGCATCCAAAAGACAACACTGACGCCCGAAAACATAGCCCACAAACAACATCTTCGGGTCGAGTTGCAAACCTTCTTCCGCCTGCCGCGGTCCAACGCGCTGGTGTTCCCGATCCGCTGCTATCTGTGCAGTTTTCAGGATCTGATGACTGTTCCAAAATGGGGTCGTCGTCTGCACCGCGTTGTACGTGATCTGCCGGTTGAACTGGCGACTTACAAAGGGTTCATCGACAACCGTCCAATGATGCTGAATTACCTCAGTCAGTTTGATGATGGATTGCCGACTTCCCCCGGAGTCTGGCCGGATCTGGAAACGGAACCGCCTTTGTCAAAATAAACGAGCATTACGAAGTGTTTTGGCTTTATGACTGAACCGGACAAAACACTTTGGCTCATTCCGAGCGATGATGCCGCATTGTATGACGCGCTTGCGCTGCTCCGCGCGTCATTTCAGTACATGGATGCCCGGATCGACCCTCCGTCTTCTATCCATAGTCTGACCGTGGGCGGGATGCAGGCGCATTGTCGGAAAGGCGGTGAAATCTGGGCCATGGGCCGACCGCTTATTGCGTGCATGTTTTTGACGCCCAAAGCCAACACCTTGTACCTTGGAAAGCTGGCGGTGAAGGAAGGAATGCGGGGGCAGGGTATCTGTCGCACATTAGTAGATCACGCTGCAAGTCGTGCAGCAGACCTTGGTCTATCAGCGTTGGAACTGGAAACGCGCGTGGAACTCACTGAAAACCACCGCGTGTTTTCAAGGCTTGGGTTTACAATCGTAGGTACCGGCAGCCACGTCGGCTATGACAGACCCACGGATTTCTTGTTACGCAAGCCGATCAGTTTGTCTGCGGATAACTGATCACTGAAATGTAGCGTGCTGGCAGGTTGACCAACCGTTCAGGTCCATGCGGCGCATCGGCGTCAAAGAACAAGGTATCACCCGGTTTCAGGGGGTATATCTTGTCGCCGTGTCGGTAATCTACCTCGCCCTCAAGCATGTAGATCGTCTCGATTCCGCCATGTTGAAACGTTGGGAACACGTCGGATTCAACGGTCAGGGTGATCAGGTAAGGCTCTACAATTACGCCAGAACCATTGGCACCAATATGCCCCAACAAATTATATTGATGGTTGGCGCGTGTTCCTTCGCGCTCTAACTCGACGCCTTCGCCTGCTCTGGTATGAACCGCCTCGCGGCGCTCTTCAAATTGTCTGAAAAAGCTTGTCAGAGGAACTGAAAGCGCATCAGCGAGCGATTGGAGAGTCGTTAAGGAAGGCGATGTGTTACCGTTTTCGATCTTGGACAACATACCAATCGACAATCCGGTCAGCTGAGCCAATTCCGCAACCGTAGTATTCTGCTGTTTGCGAAAAGCACGAACCTCGCGACCAATGGCAACTTCAAGAACTTTTTCTCTGCCACCCGAGCGAACGGAATGCGGGTCCTGTGTCAGATTTGTCGCCATTTCTTTGTCGTTATTTTTCAATTTCATTCTTTCAACGTCTTGCTACACTTGTCCAAACGGGCTCTGCAAGAAGACAAGCTGCATTACCCAGTCCAGTTCGGGCTACCATAGCATCAATTTTTCCTGTTAGTAAAATAATCATGCTGACAGAAAAATACTAGAAATCGAATTCCAATGGTTTTACGGCTTTCCGATAGCGTGCCTAACCTCAGTCATAAAGCCGTTGCGGATAGCAAATGAGATTACACTGAATCTGAATTCGTGGTCGTCAATAAGTCTGAATGTTCGTACTGAACGCAACTATTTCATAATCCAAAAGCGGGAAAGAGCCAAACATGGCTATTGGTCTACAACTCGACTACAGCGGTTCATGCTACCAGCTTGAGCATTCGGAAGCCTGATTGCGCTCCGGCAGTTAATCGCTCCGCATCAATAATCCGACTTCACCAACTCGCAGTCTTTGGCGTTTGAAACTCCGCCACTTGCTCAGCTCGAAATTCGAACATCAGGATTTCTTTGTTGACCCGAAGTATATGTCACGACGCCTCTGCACCATTGATCACTTAGAAATCCAGAGATCGCTAATAACGGATCTAAAGATCTGCCGTTTTTTTCGCCCGCTTTCACGCGTTAGATCCAAGCAACAATACCTGAATGTCGGCAACATTGGTACCGGTTGCTCCGGTCATCAAAAGATCACCCGACAGCGTCAAAGCCTTATGACTATCGTTGCTTGCCAACAGGGAGGCAGGGTCATGTCCAGACGCATGGATTCGGGCGATCGTACCTGCATCCACTATCGCGCCAGCTGCAGGGGTTGGGCCGTCGCGGCCATCCGTACCGCCGCTAAGAAAAACCCAGTTGCCGGGTATCGTGCGCTCATGCGCCAATTGGGCGACGCGCAGCGCCAATTCCTGATTGCGCCCGCCGCAACCTGTTCCTGTCAGGCGTACAGTCGTTTCACCACCAAACAGCAAGGCGGTTGGTTGGTCAAATTTGGCAGACATGGCTGCCTGAAAAATCTGTTCGGCTGCATCGGACACGTCTCCAATCAAAGCGTCGGACACAATTTCAGCCCCACAGATCTGCGTCGCACAGCGAAACGCGGCTTCAAGACTAATCGTGTTTGATCCAATCAGGTTATTTGTCGCCTCAAGAGCTATAGAACGTTCAGGAATACTCTTCTCCAAGTGGGTGCGGGCGGCTTTTGGGAACCGGTGCCAAATCCCGGCCTCGATGCAGGTCCTGCGGGCGTCCGCGTGGCTGCCGATTGGCAAGGCAGTTGGTCCGCTGGCTACGGCCCGAATGTCATCACCTATGACATCCGACAGGATATACGCTGTGGTCGGGGCAGGCGAACCGTGCCGCAAAAACCCGCCGCCTTTGAGCTGACTCAGGTGCTGACGCACAAGGTTCATCCGAACGATGTCCAGCCCGGAAGATAGCAAAACCTCATTGACCGCGATTTTGTCCGAAAGAGTTAAGCCATCAACAGGTGCGGGGACCAAGGCTGACGCCCCGCCAGAGATCAGTGCAATGATCTGATCCTGCTTACGTGCTGCGCTGAGCAATGCGATGATCTGTCGCCCTGCTTTCAAACCGCGTTCATCCGGGATGGGATGCCCGCTGGTCAATACCGTCGCGCCGGGAACTTCATTCCAGTTGTCGCTGTGGGTTACAATCAGGGCGACGTGATCGCCCTGAACATGCCGCAATGCCTCCTCCATCATGGCAGGGGCAGCCTTCCCAATTGCGACCAGGATGCTGCGCCCGCTCTGTTCTGGTGATGGCAATGGGTCTGATTGCAACCGTTGGCGCAGGGACATCGCTGGATCTGCTGCTGCGACGGCCTCGGCAAAGATGGCGGCGGCGCTGTCGCGCAGCGATACGGTCGATTGCACAGTCATGATGCGATCAAGCTGCAGCAATCTGCCCGGCTTTTTCCACCAGCACTTCGGCCTGACGGATTGAGGCATAGTCGATCAGACGACCATCCAGAGAAACGGCGCCTTTGCCCGCCGATTCAGCCTCGGCCATAGCGACGAGAATTCGCTGTGCCTTGGTGACTTCGGCATCTGAGGGTGACATGACCTCGTTAGCCAGGGCAATCTGGCTGGGGTGGATGGCCCATTTGCCTTCACATCCCAGAACTGCCGCCCGTTTTGCCGCGGCTTTGTAACCGTCTGGGTCCTGAAAATCGCCAAAGGGTCCGTCGATCGGGCGCAGGCCGTTGGCGCGCGCGGCGACCACCATGCGAGCCAGCGCATAGTGCCACATGTCGCCCCAATGCGTCATGCGTCCTCCATCAGCATCCGGGTCAGTCAGAACTGAATAATCGGGGTTTACACCGCCGATGATTGTGGTCCGGGCACGGGTAGACGCGGCATAGTCGGCAACCCCGAAATGTAGACTTTCGTTGCGTTTGGAGGCGGCCGCAATCTCGCCGACATTCTGCATGCCAAGCGCAGTTTCGATGATATGTTCGAACCCGATCCGTTTCTTGTAGCCTTTGGCGTCCTCGATCTGTGTCACCAGCATATCGACCGCGTAAACGTCAGAAGCTGTGCCAACCTTGGGGATCATGATGAGGTCCAGGCGTTCGCCAGCTTGTTCGACCACGTCCACCACGTCGCGATACATATAATGTGTATCCAGCCCGTTGATCCGCACCGACATGGTTTTGCTGCCCCAATCGATATCGTTCAGGGCTTCGATGATGTTCTTGCGGGCCTGTTCTTTTTCGTCAGGCGCAACCGCGTCTTCCAAGTCGAGGAAGATCACATCTACATCTGATTGTGCAGCCTTTTCGAACATTCCGGGCTGGCTGCCTGGGACGGCCAGTTCGCTGCGGTTCAGGCGTGCAGGGGCTTGGTCGATGTTATGAAAACTCATGATTTGGGTCCTTCGTATTACAGGTTCGGATAGATCGGAAACTTGGCGCAAAGCTCAGCGACTTCGGCTTTGACCTTTGCTTCGACTGCGGCATTGCCTTCTTCGCCATTGGCGGCCAGACCATCGACAACTTCGATGATCCAATCTGCGATTTGACGGAACTCGA
>NZ_JBQGAQ010000023.1:0-11730 GCF_056542905.1 Ruegeria sp. AA3
CGGTCCCATCATTGCTAAGTCCTCCACTCTCAAAACGAGTGAATCAGCGCCAGACCAACCAATCAACCGACTTTTTCAACACTATCCGGACGAAGCCGTCATCTGGAATATCCTTGCGTATGACCGCAGTCAGCCCAAAGCAGACATTCGCATCTAAACTTTGCTAATCCCGAATTGGCGGTCATTGCTGCCGTGGATTGCTGAATCTTAAGTGGTATTGCTCACGCGTTCAGGGGCAAACCGGTCCACGATTGCAAAAGCTAAACTGAGGTAAGCGAATGCCACGCCGAGTTGCCAAAGGCGGAAGATCATTTTGGTTTGAGCGTCGTCAGAAAACGGCATCAGTGTTCCTCCGATCAAAATCAAGAAAGCGGTGATCGCCGAAACTATGCGCGTATCACCGGCAATGAACTGGCGAGAAAACCAGACCATTGCAGCAAACAGTGTTACCAAAACGAAAGGCAGAAATGGAACCACAACCAACAATTCATAAACGAGCACTGCGGCAATACCGCCAATCATGTTTGCTGTGAGCATATCCCGACTGGCGCGACTTTGCGCACTTGTGTCAGCTACAAACTGGGATGACTGAATAGCGACGAAGACCAGCACAAAGGGTGTAATAAAATCAAAAACGAAAGCACAAAAAACAAATGGAATTACAACCGCAGCAAGACGCAGCATTTGTAGTTCTGTATCAGTGACGTTTGTTTCATCAGCCGCTTTTTTTGTGCCTTGCTCAGATGCATCGGGTTCAGGCAAGATCAGGAACACCAGCCACGAAACGATCATGGCCACTGCCACATTTGCTATTAGCCAATAGGCGATGGTCCCAGCGAGTTCCGGATCCATTCTCGCAAGGAACGGAACAAGAAGTGCTGCGATGACTGCGAAAACCGAAAGCAACAAGTCGCCAGTTTTTATTTGCAATCTGTATGCGAGTAAAACACCGAGGCAAACAAAAATTAAGAAAACAACAGGATAGGGAAGAAACCAGATAGATAAACCCCACGCGAGTAAAAGGATTGCAGCCGATTTCGTCAGCAGCGCAATCCCATAGGACACTGGCACCGGCTTTAGGCCGAGCGTAAACAAAGCCGCGAAAACCGATCCAATAAAAGCGAGTTGCAAGTTAGTGACTATTCCGAGGGAAAAGACGATCCAAGGGGCGAGCGCCAACCTCAGTCCATGACGAACATTCTCAGGCGGAGTTGTTTGCGCCAAAGAGTGTTTGTCAGCATCAGTAGGCATAGCTCAACCACGAAACAACGCGGATGTATGCGTTTCCTATCGTATTCAACAGCGAGTTTCCTGATGTAAAAACAATTACATCAGCCTGCCCGTTCAAAAGAAACATTACGTCGTCGTCCTTATCACCGGTCTCATACCCAGGCAGGACTATGCGCACAGGGTAACGTTGCGCTGCCCTCAACCAACCCGAGTCGGATGGCGGGCGAGGCAGTCCATCTTGAGTTGGGTTTCCCAAAGAAGCTGCTCCAGTAATGCTCTCGACTCGTCCAACAAGGACACGTCCCGGATGGGTATCAAGAACTACTTTTGCCGTGTCTCCGATTGTAAGATTCCCCAGATTGTTCTCTTTCAGATAGGCTTCGACCCATACATTGCGGGCGTCCACAAATGTCATCAATGGTTGCCCTGCCTGTGCGGAAGCTCCCTCTGAAATCGTCAAATCTGCCACGCCGCCTTCTGTTGGAGAACGAAGCTCGGTATAGGCAAGATCGAGTTGAGCTGCCGCCAGATTGGCCAATGCGGCTTTTATTCGTGGGTTTTCTTCACCGTCAGAGCCAAGGTTTTGTCGCGCGCGCTCCAGTTCCGCTCTGGCAACATCGACTGCGGCCTCGGCATCTGAAAGAGCGGTTCGTGCGTCGTCTGCCCTGGCGGTCGCAATAAGACCTTTCTTTTCCAGTTCCAAAACTCTGGAAGACTGGAGCTGGGTGTTTTCCAGCTCGGTCTGGGTTCGGACCAACTGCGCTTGAGCCCGCTCCACATCAGCTGAGCTCGCACCAACTTCCTGAGTTGCACTTTCCAGTTCTGCTTCAGCCCGGGCTAAGCTGATTTCGAAAGGGCGGGGATCAATTCGAGCCAATAGTTCCCCTGCACCAACAAACGAAGCATTCGCAATCGGCACTTCAATCACTGTCCCCGAAACCTTGGGGACCACCGGGGTAACGATGGCCTTGACGCGTGCGTTCGAAGTGAATGGAGTGTTTCTGTCGGCTGCCAGATACCAAACCAGAACTAAAACAGCGATTGCTGTAGCGGTTCTGAATAGAGTCTTCATGGAAATCAAAATTCAAACTCCTGCGCTCGCTGAATGGATTTGAGAAGCATCCTTCGAGAACGCATTCGGCAGTGCAACGCAAGATTTGGCTGAATACTGACCAAAATAGCTCCCCCTATTTTTGAGCCTGAGGTTCACATCGGAATTCCGCTCGATACTAGCGGCTGATCCTAAATTTAGTGACGCGGGCCGGAATGCATACTCGACTCAATCTAATATATAGATAACATTGAATGAAAGACGAAAGAATGAGCTGCTTTGCTTTGGGTCTCGACCGAATTCGCGACCTGCACGAAGAAGAAAATGGGGGATCCAACTTTGAAGCGGGAAACAGATCAACTGAGCAAGGCAATTTCAGAGGCGCTGACGTCATCACTGATACAGTTTTCAGTAATTGCCTTCATCGTTTTGGCGTGCACCTGGGCATTCGCGCCTTTTCTGCCAATTATGCTCTGGGCTTTGGTTTTAGCCATAGCCCTTCAACCGGTTTACCTTGCGTTGAAGGCAAAGATGGGTGGCTCTTCAGGGCGACCTGCCACTATGTTGGTTCTGGTTGGTCTTCTTCTGATTGGAGTTCCCACAGTCTTAATGGGCAGTGCATTTGCAACACAGCTCATTGTGCTGGCTGAAGGTTTGTCCGAAGGTACAATCAAAGTGCCTGCACCTTCTCAGGACGTCGCCGAACTTCCGTTAATTGGTGAGAACCTTCACGAAACTTGGGCGGCGGCCGCAACAGATCTGCCCGCTTTCCTTGAGAAAATGACTCCTCAACTAAAATCTTTTGGCGGCTGGATCGCAGGCGTCGCGGCGGGGACTGCTGGCGGTGTCTTCAAACTTCTTGGTGCCCTCATTGTCGCCGGAATCATGCTGGCCTGGTCTGAAGAAGGTAGTCGAGCGATGAGCCGGATTTTCTCCCGGTTTGCTGGGCCAGAAAGAGGTCTGGGGCTTCAAGATCTAACGACAAAAACCGTTCGCTCTGTGGCCGTTGGTATTATTGGGATTGCGTTTGTGACCGCATTCCTGCTTGGGATCATTTTCTTCCTTTCAGGAATTCCGGGCGCCGGGATCCTTGCTGTTCTCGCTCTATTGTTTGGGATCATGCAAATCCCCATTACGTTGATCGCCCTGGTTGGTGTTGCTCTGCTTTGGTCCACCGGCGGCGATAATTCGACGGTGTTCAATGTAATTTTCACGGTTTTAATGATTGTAGGAAGCATGGTGGACAACATTTTGAAACCAATCGTTCTCGGGCGGGGTCTGGATGTCCCTATGCCAGTGATACTGATTGGGGCTCTTGGCGGAATGATGTCAGGGGGTTTTCTGGGAATGTTCATTGGTGCCTCTTTTCTGGCCGCCGGTTACCAGCTGTTTATGGGATGGGTCGATGCAGGCTCGGCTGAGAATGCGTCCCAAGACGTTCAAACGAGATAGCAAAACCGATTTGACGACGGCCCGAGATAGATGCCTGACATCAATCAATGTGGCTGGACTGTCTGAAAGGATCCTTAGATGCAGATCTATACTTTGCGTGAAGATGAAAACGGTGGAGCAGTCTTCGGACAAACAAAAAAAACGCTGCGCGGCAGCGGTAATATGATGTCGGAAGTTTCGACTTTGGTATCTGATGCAGAGAATTGCGAACGGTATTTCTTTGCAGAGCTACCTCCGGGAACATCGACTGGATTTGCCCCGGCTACGCGAACTCAGCTTTGTGTATGCCTATCCGGGCAGCTTGAAGTAGAGGCGTCAGGTGATGAAAAGCTGGAGCTGGGGCCCGGAGATGTTCTGTGGTTGGACAACACGTCAGGGAGTGGGCACGCGTATTCGGTGAAGAGTGAGGAACCCGTAAAACTTTTGATCGTTCAAACAGATTGACCGCCCGGCGCAGGCAATCGACGATTTGCAATGAATTGGTAGTCCGCTTTTTTGAACAACCATCCTTCCGAACCAAGTGGATGTGAAGCTGTTTTTTCAGACGGTATTTGTCACAATAGAATATTCGATTTTGAATATAAAAGTGGATTTATGGCATCCCTGTATGTTCTCCTTAGCGATTAAAGAGGGGGACGGATAAATGAGACGACTATTCAATATCGGGCCAATTTGGCTATTTCTTTGCATGGTGACCCTCACAGGCGCTTTTTCTGCCAACGCCCAAGAAACGACGGATGCGCAGGAAGCTGTCGAAGTAGAGCAAGACGAACTTCTTGATAAGGTCGTTGATACATCCATTTCGGGCGAAGATTTGGAGATCCTGCTTGTTCCGTTGACGGCAGATGAGCTTTCCGAGGTCGCGGGCACTTGGCAAGGAATTGTGCGCTCGCAACTCGAAGAGGTCGCCCAGATTAATCTCGGTCTTCGGACAGCAAGTGGGGAGCAAGAAAACGACCTCCGGTCACAATTGGCGTCCCTAAGTGACTCAGGATCGGCGCTTTTGAACAACTATCGGTTGGTGCTTGAGGCGTGGACACTGAAAGGGGCCAAGGCAGAAGACCTGCAACCCCATTCCGACTACATCCTTGCATTAAAGGCAGGGGCGCTCAAAACAACTGACTTTCAGACACTATTTCAAAATGCTTGGGCCTGGTTGTTCTCCTGGGAAGGGGGCGTGGGCCTTTTGATGGCTATTTTGGGTGTTTTGCTAGCCGTGTGGGCCATGATGTTTGTCGCCCGAATGGTGCGCCGTGTCACCGAACGCGGTTTAGAAAAAATTCCGACTATTTCGAGGATGCTGAAGAGATTCATCGCCACAGCAGTTTTCTGGGCTGTGTTCGTTCTTGGGATACTCGTCGTCTTGGCCTTATTTGGAGTGAACGTCACTCCGCTTTTTGCCGTTCTTGGTGGCTTGTCTTTCATCCTGGGCTTCGCGCTTCAGGAAACCCTAGGCAATCTTGCGAGTGGTCTGATGATCATGGTTTTGAAGCCATTTGATACCGGTGACTACATTCAAGTCGGAGGATCATCCGGCTTTGTGGATGAGATGTCTGTGGTTTCCACGAAGATCCGTACATTTGACAACCAAATCATTATCGTCCCGAACAGTAAGATCTGGGGCGACGTGATTACCAACGTCAGCGCCTCAGAAGAACGCCGGGTCGATTTGGTCTTTGGCATCGCCTATTCAGACAACGCGGCGCAAGCAATCGACGTTCTCAAGGAACTGGTTGCTCAACACAATCTTTGTTTGAAGACACCCAAGCCCGAGGTTTTCGTCGGCGAGCTGGGAGACAACTCTGTCAATATCTTCTGTCGCCCGTGGTCCAAATCAGACGACTATTGGACGGTCTACTGGGACCTGACGGGGCAAGCGAAAGAACGGTTTGACGAAGAGGGAATATCTATACCTTTCCCACAGCGCGATGTTCACCTGATACCCGTAGAGGGAGCAAAGTCATGAGAGCTTTTGTAGTTTGGTTCACGACTGTTTTGTTTGCCAGCAGTGTCGCGCTCGCCCAGTCAGAAGAACCGCTTGTTCCGACTGAAGAAAGAGAAGATTCCGAATTTGTTGCCCCAGTGATTGTGGATGGAGAGGAACTGTTCGTCGTTCGTGGTTCAAGTGCCCTTCCAGCAACTGAGCGGGCCGACAAGGTTGCTGAGCGCCTTTCTGAGGTTGGCGATGCTTCTCAGAGTTCGAGCGTAAATGTCGAAATCATGGACTCTGAGTTCGGTAAACTCATAAGAGCCGACGGTCGGATGATTACAACGACGACCCAAGCGGATGCCGAATATGAACAGATGGACGTGGAGAGTTTGGCCGCACTACAGGCCGAGGCAGTTGAAACCGCGATCCTGCAATATCGCAAAGCGCGATCAAATGAAGGGCTGGTAGACAGTGCGATTGCTGCCGTTGCCTGGACGGTAATCTTTGCACTGGTTTCATATGCGTTCTTCACCAAACGGCGAAAGTTGTTGGACTACATTAGAAGCAACTTGGAAAAGCGAGCAGAAGGGTTTGAGGAAGCCACAAAATCGATTTTGAGAAGCAAGGCTATCGCCGCCATCATCGTTTATGCAATCCACGTTTTGATGTGGGTCTTGTTCCTTTTTTTCTTCTATTACTATCTTTCCCTTGTTCTGCTTTCTTTCGCACAAACGCAGGGCATAGCCCAAATCCTGTTGAAATATGTCAGTGAACCGCTGGTTACTGTGGTTCTGGCCATTGTCGGTTACGTTCCAAATCTGATCATGCTTGCGATTATAGCCGCTGTGACTCGGCTGGGAATCCGAGGCCTCGATCTTTTCTTCGAAAACATTGAGAGCGGAGCCTTTGAGCTAAAGGACTTCGAGGATCATTGGATTGCACCAACAAAAATGCTGTGCAGGGCTTTGTTCATCGTTATCGCGCTGGTTTTTGCATACCCTTACATTCCTGGATCCGACTCTCGCGCCTTCCAAGGTTTGACTATTCTTGCCGGCATCATGGTCTCGCTGGGATCTAACACGGTTGTTTCGAATATGATGGCCGGGCTGTTCGTCATCTACAGACGCAGCACCAATGTGGGTGATCGAATTCAGGTCGGGGACAAGATCGGTGACGTAACAGAGATCAAACTGATGGAAACACTCATCAAATCGATCAAAAACGAGATGATAAGTATTCCAAATGCCCAACTGCTCAATTCCGAAGTTGTGAACTATTCACGAAAAGTGGATGGACGGGGGCTATTGGTGCACACGACGGTGGGGATTGGCTACGAGGAGCCTCCCAAGAAAATCAAAGCGATGCTGATTGAGGCGGCACACCGAACTCAAGGGCTGAGAAAAAGTCCGGAGCCATTTGTGCTTTGGACTCAGTTAGCTGATTACGCGATTAACTATGAAATCAACGCGTACACTTCTCGTGGATCGAGTTTGCCAAAAATCTTGTCGGATCTTCGTGAGAACATTGTCGATGTTTTTAATGAAAACGAAACTCAAATAATGACTCCGTCTTACATCGCCGATCCGCCGGAACCCAAAATACCTTCAGCTGATTGGGATGGTGAGCTTGCTCACATATCTGACTAACAACTCGTCAGGTTCATCTAAGAAACTTCGAAAACGCAACACCGCCGTCGTCGGATTGGATTGATTGACATTGAGCAATGATTAGAATCAAACAAGAAATCTTCAGAACTCAGCGAGGCTCCGGATGATCAAGTGGGTACTTTCCGCAACTGTAGTGCTTCTGCCTGGGTTTGTTCACGCAGCCGGGATGGAACAGTGGGGTGAGTCCGGCGACTGGGCAATTCTCATCGATCCAGAAAAAGGCAACGGCTGTCTTGCTTGGAAGCCCTTTGAAGACGAAATGACCGTTGAAATTGGCGCGGCGCCCAATCAGGCGGGCGGTTTTTTTGCCGCCTACAATCCGGCCTGGGTTCAAATCGAGGACGGGGCGACCGGGATCGTACAGTTCGATTTTGGTGATGCGAAATTCGAAGGCGAAGCGGTTGGTGTCTTCAAGAATGGCGTGCCCGGTGGCTATGCCTTTTTCGACAACCCGGCGTTTGTAACCGAGTTTGGAAAACGCCAGAGTGTTACGATTATTGGTGAAAGTGGGGCCGAGGTTGAACTCGACCTCAGCGGGTCTGCCAAAGCCATTAACGCCGTTCTGACGTGTCAGGCCGAACAACCGGAACCACTAAAGAACTAGGTTGCGTCCAATTATTGCAATTGATTGACGTCCGGCACACAAGGTTGCCTGTCGACAGGCATGGCATCAGCGCCTTCCGGGGCCTTGTTTCTCGAGCCGCCCACATCCAGCTTGAACTTTGGTGACGTAAGCTGGCCCGTAACATCAAAGGGCCAAGCGCTTCGGGACAGGGGTTTGCCAACGCGCCGCGGCTCCGCTCTTATTGCTATCGTATCGTTCAGCCAATCCACTTGGCCCTTTGCAACCAACTGAACCGATCCCGTTTCAATGACGATGGAGTTCGAGCTCACCCGACCAGCTTGAATTTCAACCGGAGCGACCACGCAAGTGATGTCGGTGTAGCCCTGTCTGAACTCTTCTGAAAACAGCCACGGGAAAATACCTAGCCCGGCCAACTCCAGTAGACTGGTACTAATGTAACCTTGCGACATCGACAAAGACGCATTGCCGCGCATCGAGTTGACGAAGGCCTTGCCCGAGGCGGTACTGCCAGAAACGTTGAACTCACCGCTCAAACGCCCATAGGCATCAATACCTATGCCCAATTCATCAAGGATCTCACCGAATTCCCACCCCGAGGTTGATCCCGACAATGAAAGCCAATCGGGTGAATCAATCAGGTCCATGACCGCCCGCAGGCTGAAGTTTCCGCCGCCATAGGCCATCTGAAGGGGGCCGAAATCCACGGTTCCGTCTTTTGCAGACAATTGGCTTGAAACAGATGTTACGCCTTGCTGGCCTACAATCTCTTGGAATTCGATCTGTACCTCGACGTCAGCCTCTTTCAGCACGCGTTGCACATCCAGAAGATCGGCAGGTTTCCCTTTCTTCTTTGGCAACACCAGGGGCTGAACGTCTGTTTCCTTCGGCAGCACCAAGGGCTGAACCTCGGTTTTAGGTTTTTGCGAAGTCTCGCCTAGCAGGCCCTTCAGTTGATCCAGCACGGCAGTCAGGTTCTTCAGGTCGTTGAGATCGAGCCTCTCGCTCGTAATGTTACCACGGACGGTGGGTGCACCTTCGGGAAACCGCGCATCCAAAGCTGCAAGAAGATGCGAAGACCCGGCTTTGAACTGGATTGCGGCATCAAAGTCTTCGCCCTGCCTAGAGGTTTCGGCATCGATAGCCAGTGCGCCAATTCCGACAGGTTGCAATTTGAGCGCGGTCAAAAACTGGGCGCTGTCGTCGACATCCAGTTCCACGTCGAAATCGAGACCGGCCAGACCTTTTAGCTCGTTGACAGATAGTGCGAGATCGAGCGCCCAGAGATCGGTTTCGTAAGTAGTCGCGTTAAACCTGTTGAGTGAAACCGGCCCGCCCGCATTGGATATGTTGAAATCGGCCTTGATGCCCCCGAACTGGTCAACATAGTCTTCATCAAGGTTGGACAAAACCAACTTGGCGGGCCCGTTCAGCACGCCATCGAATGTTACGTCCCGAAGCTGAAGCAGATCGAGGATTTCACCTTCGGCTTTCACGACAGGCTCTTCAATTGGCCCGGCTTGCAACGCGATGCCCAGCATGGCGAGCCGGCCGTCTGGCATGCGGCGAATGCTTTCGATAGAGGCTGGACCGATTACGTCTAACCCCTGGTCAAACGCATTAGTCTGGAACAGCAACTTCTCGAATTCGAAGGAAGCCAGGGATCCGACCATATGCATTTCAAAGCCAGTGAATTTCAGTTCCTGGATACTTTTTGCTGCTGGCGGCGGCTGTCCTTTGGGATGAAGCCGCGCGTTGAAAAGCAGATCGACGCCCTGAGCGGTGTAGAGGTCATCTATTGAACCTTCAGCTTCGAGTCTCTGTCCATCCTCCAGGCTTACCGTGGTTGTAAACGCCTCGATCTTCAGGGCGTCCTGAGACACGAGTTCAGCCTGCAACTGGCCATTGCCTTCCAAAACACGTTCCAATCCAATGACATCTAGAAAATCACCGAATTCACCGGTGTCCATCTCCAATACAGCTCGATAGCCACCACCTTCTTGTTCCGATAAGGGCTCGCCGTCGTAGCTCACAGTCATTTCCCCAAAACTGGCGCGTGTCGTAAAGGGTGCGGCGTGTGGGTAGTCGCCTTCGATTTGGAAACCCTGACCGTTGACGGAGCCGGAACCAGAGACCTTCGTTCTTTGACCATTGTCTACTTGTTCGAGCGCGAGTGACTGAAGGTCAAACACAAATGAGAAGCCCGAGACCTTGTCGTCGATGTTTAACCCGATTGACGTGAAACTGACGTTCTTGTCGCTCAGGAAGTTCAGGATCCCACTGCTTTGGGAGTCGCTCTTATTGGTACTATCATTGCTAGCGACGTCTTTTTGATCATCAGCTGATACAGTTTCCTCGGACACCGGCTTGGGTGTTGGCCTGTCTTTTCGCCAGCTTGTTGTGCCGTCTGCGGCTGTAAGAATATTCGCTTGGAGGCCTTCCACTACCAAATTGTCAAAGTGCAGACGCCCGTTGGTCAAAGCGGCAATGTCTAGCTCCAGTTCCAGCAGGTTCAATTCTACAAGAGGTGACTCCGGCATTGTCAGGCTCGGGATGACCACTCCACCGACGTAAATGTGACTGATGCGGCCAAGCGCGACGCTTACATCATCGTTGACTAAAAGTGGTCGGCCGATTTGTTCCGAAAGAACTCTTTCTACAAGGTCACGTCGCATGTCCGAGAACATCGGAGCAGCAAGCAACAACCAAACAAATGCGACAGTTGTGAAAGCGAGAATTGCGACAAGCCCAATTATTCTAATTAGCCAAACCCTCATGCGCTCCCCTATCGCCGCTTTCGCCGTTCAATCTTTCACGAGCAAAATTTTGCCCACCAGCCTGAACGCTCGTTCTGAACCATATTCTGGTCAATTGGGCTGTGTCACTAATCGTCTCTGGTAGCCCCGCCAGTCGCCTTGATCCTTCCCATCAATACACGTTCCCTATTGGTTGTAGCCTCTTCGGAAGCCTGGATTGGTCTAAAAGTCTGAACGTCATCGACCTATTGGACGCGCGTTGCTGAAAAGGTAGTAAGCGCAAAATGTACAAGAAGGGCTTTTTTCATCGCCAGGTCCGGTGTCCGGGTTTTCAACTTGGGCCGGGGTTCACAGAAAGATCGCCCCGGCCAGCGTCAGGACAAGCGAGGTAATTCTTGCCGTGAAACATCGTACTTTCATCTAGTTGAGAAGATCACCGACGACGCCGACGGCATCAACAACGGTAGACAGGTCATTCGTAACTTCGAGGACTTCGCCATCGACCTGAATGTAGCGGTTTCCTTTGCCCGGCTCCTTCAGCTTCCATTTGGAAAGGTCCCCAATATCCTCGAACTCCAGATCAGATGGGAGCTTGGCACCGCGCGTGTAGCGTTTGATCTGACCAGGTGGGATAGTCTTTGGGCCTTTGCCGGGTTTGTCTTCAATCTGAATACTGACATCACCGTCCTTGCCCCCCTTGTTCGGCTTTTTACCCTTGTTGTCTTTGGCGTGGGCATCGCTGCCTCCAAGGATGAAAAACACAACTGACAAGGCTGCGAGAATTCCGTATACGATCTTCATAGACTTTTCCTTTGCTTCCTAACTTCATTCAACCGGAGTTGAAAATTCCGGCACGCGCTTCAGGGCTTCGGTCATGTCCGCGCTCGTCATCAGTTCGATGAACGTGTAGTATTTCAGAGCCCCTTGGCTCAGATGCGAAGAATACATGGCCTGCACTATCCGAAGAGCGAGCCAGTGCTGCGCAGCCGTTATCGGCTACGCAGCAGACTGCTCACAATGCGCCTTCGTCGCCCAGGAACTCGATACCAGCTGTCGCGCCA
>NZ_JBQGAQ010000024.1:0-8768 GCF_056542905.1 Ruegeria sp. AA3
GGCGCCGGGCCCAACCAGAGGAGACGTCTCGTGAGAGACGTTGACGATGGGCGGTAGCCTTCTGATTTAGCTCAGTCACCTAGTTTTGCGTGAATCTCGTCAAGATCGATCTCAGCGATCGGCATCTTGTTCGCGGGATTCTCGAAATCGTATTTGAACAGCTCGAAATCCTGCTTGTAGATTTCATAGACCAAGTGCATGGAGAGGTCGTCAAAATAGTCCTCGACCGGATGCGCACGCTTTGGCCCATGGCCTTCAGATTCATTGAAGCGTGGAATTTCGGACAGAGTCACCCTATGCGCTGTGTCCAGGTGATCCAGAACATCCTGCATTCCATCATTGAACTTCTCGGTCCAGAAAATGCGATCATATCGGCCACCATTAGCGATCAACGTTGAGACATGACCGGACATGGCGGACCAATGAATGTCTGGATCCATCGGGCGTCGCCAGCGGATCGTATCGCGCGCAAACAGTAGAAACCTGCGGAAACTGGCGATTTGGTCAAACTCACCTTTGCCATCCTCACCACCAACCTCAATCCCGTAGTTGTAAATCAACGTCGGCACCAGATTTCCGCGATAGCGTTTACCGTTCCGCTGAATACCGCAAATCTTGTCGAAGAACGAACTTAGGATGCGCGTATACGGATTGCGCACACAGGTAAAAGTGTATGACCCATGCGACTGAACATTCCGCGCAATTGGTTCCTGACTGGCATTAAAAGCCCACTTATGCATCCCATCATTGGCGTCGTGAATATCGCCATCAAAAAACCGGCCATGATCCGAGAAATACATGATCTGCCCAATGGTCGAGCAAGCACATTTTGGCACGACACGATAGACCATGCTCTGACTTTCGGTCATCCATGTACCGGGAAAACCCATCTGCTGTGCCTCCTTAGCCAGTTATCGTATTGATACTCCGGCATATTGGCTCAAAGAACCAAAAATATTCTGTTTATTCAATCGCTCATCCTCAGTATCACGGTTGCAAACGGCAGAAACGGGGAAATACGAATATAGAATGGCAAAGATTGCCTTTATCTTGCTGTGTCACAAAGATCCGGACGCGATCATCGCGCAGGCCGGTCAGCTGACGGCTGCCGGTGATTGCATGGCGATCCATTTTGATGCCCGTGCCAGCGACACAGATTATGCGCGAATTCGCGAGGCCCTAAACGACAACCCTAATGTCACCTTTTCGAAGAAGCGCATTAAATGCGGATGGGGTGAATGGTCCCTGGTACAGGCTACGCTGCATGCGCTTCAGTCGGCTGTAGAGCAGTTCCCCAGGGCCACCCATTTCTACATGCTGTCTGGCGATTGCATGGCCATCAAGACCGCTGAATATGTGCACGGTTTCCTTGATGATCGCGATGTGGATTTCATCGAGAGCCACGATTTTTTCGCAAGCAACTGGATCAAGACCGGGATGAAAGAAGACCGGCTGATCTATCGCCATTACTTTAACGAACGTAATCAACCGCGCCTCTTCTACACCGCTTACGAGATGCAAAAACGGTTTGGCCTCACTCGCGACATACCGTCCGACCTTCAGATCATGATTGGCAGCCAATGGTGGTGTCTTCGCCGTCGTACTGTCGAGATGATTCTCGAATTCCTGCAACAACGCCCGGACGTGCTTCGGTTCTTCAAGACAACGTGGATTCCGGATGAGACGTTCTTTCAAACTCTCGTTCGCCATCTGATACCGAAGCACGAGATCGAGAACCGAACGCTGACATTTCTGATGTTCTCCGATTACGGCATGCCCGTTAGTTTCTACAACGATCACTATGACATGCTGCTGGGTCAGGATTACCTCTTCGCACGCAAGATCAGCCCCGAAGCCCATGAGCTCAAGGAACGGTTAGGGCAGTTATATGCCAGCAAAGGGGTCGCGTTTGGTATTTCTGGGGAAGGGCGCAAACTGTATCATTTCTTGACCAGCCGTGGACGCGTCGGACGACGGTACACACAACGGTTCTGGGAAGCGGGAAACACCCTGGGACCCGATCGCGAAATATACTTGATTGTCTGCAAAAAATGGCACGTTGCCAAACGATTGGTTGATCAGATTGCCTCGGAAACCAGCATTCCCTGTATTGAATACATATACGATGAGCAAGACACTCCGCTTCCCGATCTAGGTGGCATTGAGACGACATTGACCAAACGCTCCCGACATCGTCGCGCAGTCGCGAAATTGCTATTCGAACATTTCGACAGCGAAAAACTGATCTTATGCGTTGATCCTGCGAACTTAGACGTCATTCAGGACTTTGGCGGGGATCAAGCCCAGACGCGTGTACTGGAAATCGAATGCGATTATTCCGACGAATACCTTGCTGGTCACGCCTTGCGTGTCGGGTTGGCTGGTCAGAACAGCTCGGCCGAGTCAATGGCCCGATTGCTTCCTACTTTGCGGAACGCACTTGCCTATGAATCTGAGCAGATCCGATATTCCAAGAACGATGGTTTGTTTCATTTGCGCGAAACTGCTGATCGCTTGGTCAACGAAGAGGCAATAGCCGAGTTTCTGAACCTAACGGAGGCCCAGGCCAAATCGATTATGCATTTGGATTACCTTTTCGCGGATTGATATCCGGCGGCGTACATAAACTCCGCCGGATATGCTAATGATCGAGACCCGCCAGTCAGATGTCGAATTTGACACCCTGTGCCAACGGCAACTCGGCTGAGTAGTTCACCGTGTTGGTCTGACGGCGCATATAGGCTTTCCAGGCGTCCGAACCACTTTCGCGCCCACCACCAGTTTCCTTTTCACCGCCAAACGCGCCTCCGATCTCGGCACCGGATGGGCCGATATTGACGTTTGCAATGCCACAATCCGAGCCAGCTGCGGTCAGGAACTGTTCCGCCTCACGCATGTTCAACGTGAAAACACAGGATGACAGGCCTTGGGGCACATCGTTTTGGATCTCGATCGCCTCGGCGAAATCATCATAACCGATGACATACAGGATCGGAGCGAAGGTTTCTGTCTTCACAGTTGCCGTCTGGCTGGGCATTTCAACAATGGCGGGTTCCATGTAGACGCCACCAGGCATTCCCTCGGTTACTCGCTTGCCACCAAAGACCGTTCCACCCTCGGCTTCCGCCCTCCTAAGCGCTCCGGTCATTGCGTCGCCGGAGGCTTCATCGACAAGCGGACCTATCAATGTCCCTTCCGCCAGCGGGTCGCCAATTGGAAGGCCCGAGTAAGCTTTCTTGAGGCGGGCAACAAGCTCTTCACGGATCGAGTTGTGCACGATCAGACGGCGTAGCGTGGTGCAGCGTTGACCCGCCGTCCCGACGGCTGAAAACACGATCGCCCGGACCGCCATTTCCAGATCGGCCGAGGGACCGACGATCATCGCATTGTTGCCACCGAGCTCCAGAATGCATTTACCAAAGCGCTGCGCCACGATCGGAGCAACCGCACGGCCCATCCGGGTGGAGCCGGTGGCCGAGATTACCGGCACATCCTCGCTCGCGACCAGAGCTTCACCCAGCGCGACACCGCCGATCAGGGTCTGCAGCAGGCCGTCAGGCGCCTCCCCGAAGCGGGCCATTGCGCGCTCGAAGATTTTCTGACAGGCCATCGCGGTCAGAGGCGTTTTCTCCGAAGGCTTCCAGATCACGGGATCGCCACACACCAACGCCAACGCCGCGTTCCATGACCAGACCGCAACCGGGAAGTTAAAGGCCGAGATCACACCCACTGGTCCTGCAGGATGCCAAGTTTCCATCATCCGATGGCCGGGTCGTTCCGATGCAATGGTCAGACCATATAGTTGACGTGACAGGCCCACGGCAAAGTCGCAGATATCGATCATCTCCTGCACTTCGCCCAGCCCTTCCGAGGTGATCTTGCCAGCTTCCCAACTGACCAGCGCGCCCAGATCATCTTTGGCCGCACGCAACTCTTCGCCCAGAAGGCGGATCAGTTCTCCGCGGCGCGGGGCAGGCACAACCCGCCATGCTTTGAACGCTTCCTTCGAGCGCGCAAATATGCAGTTCATCTCGGACAGAGGCGTTTCGTGCACTTCAGCCAGCACACTTCCATCAATTGGAGAAGTCACGCGCAGCGATCCACCAGTCAGCTCTGCCGCCGTCAGGTCCAGTTTCGCAAGAGTAGCTTCAGCAGTCATTACAACATCTTTCATATCTCAGGCCGCCTTGTTCTGTTCGGTGACATCGCCGGCGCGATAGAGCCGACCAAATTCTGTGTTCAGGAAATCGGCAAGCTTTACCTGCTCCTGCCGGACAAAACCCTTGGACGGCAAAGCACCCGTCCGCATCAGATCGACGACACCCAGCACACCTGCTGCGGTGGTGATCTGAATCGCACTCCAGATTTGCCCATCAATGGTGCGGGCAAAGGATTTGTTGATCAGGGACTTCTCGCGCAGGGAGCCATCAATCATTCCCTTGGCAGTGCAATAGACCAGCACTACATCCTGATCGGTGCGCGGCAGAGCGGTTTCAAAGATCTCTTTCAACAGATCGCGCCGACGCTCTAATCCCAAATCACTTAGCAACAATCGAAGAATATCCCGATGTCCCGGATATCGGATCGACCGATAGGACACTGCCCGCGCTTTACCTTCAAGCGTTTCGGGCAGCGTGCCCAGCCCACCGGACGTGTTGAAGCATTCATACTCCACACCATCATGGCCGATCAGTTCATAATCTTCGAGTGGCGCTGTCTTAACCCGCTCGCCGTTCACAATGGCATCGCAAGGGTTACAATACTCATTTATCAATCCGTCAGTGGACCACGTCAGGTTATATTTCAATGCATTGGTCGGAAACAGCGGCAGTGCCCCAACCCGCATATGTAAGCTTTCCAACTCATCGAATTCCGAAGCCAGCGCGGCGCCAGCGATACCGACAAATCCGGGTGCCAATCCGCATTGCGGCATGAATGCTGTGTCGCTGTTCTGCGAAAGTTGGCGTACCGCATTGGTCGCTTCAACATCTTCTGTCAGATCAAAGTAATGGGCTCCGACTGCTTTTGCTGCACCGGCAATTGCTGGCGTCAGGAAAAACGGAGCTGCCGAAATAATAGCATCAAACCCCCTGAGCCCCCGCTCGAGGCTTGCACTGTCACGGGCATCGATCTGCCGCGTTGAAATCCCGCGCTTGTTGAACACAGACAATGCCGAGAGATCATGATCGGCAACAGTTACCGAGTAATGCGCCGAGGATTTCAACAAGGTCGCGATCATCTGACCGATCTTCCCCGCCCCGACTACGCAAATATTCCAGCTCAAAACGCGCCTCCATACTGTATTTCTTTCGATTATGAGGGGCGAATTGTTCGGAATGCAGATCATGTCTTGACGAAATGAGGCAGATATCCGTGATATCGTCATATGTTATGTCAATTTGCTGGACTACATCTTCAAATTCGCACTCAAATATTGTCGAATTCACAATCGTTTCAGCGATCCTTTGAAGTGAGAGTGCTATCAGGTATGAGAGGACCATTGTCGGCTACACAACGCAGACAAACGCGGTTCGCCCAAGCATATAGGTGCCCTTCAATGAGATCTCTCCGTGTCCTGCTTACCTGTTTCGCATGCCTGCTCTCATGCGGAGCTCTGGCGCAATCCGCTGAGGCACCTGCCGCTGAGATTTCTCTGGAGCTCAATGCCTTGGGAGACGTTAGTGGTGCCTGTAGATTAACCTTCCTGGTGACCAACCAATCCGGAACCAGCATCGATGAGGCAATATTCGAGACGGTGATATTCGACAATGAAGGGAGTGTCGTGACCCTTTCACTTTTTGATTTTCGAGACTTACCCTTGGATCGCCCGCGTGTCCGTCAGTTTGACCTGCCAGGGATGTCTTGCACGTCTGTTGGGCGAGCATTGATCAATGGCGCGAGTTCATGCGTGATAAACGGATCTCAGAGCGACGTCTGTCAATCGACCCTAACGCTCAGCAGCCGAGTTGAAGTGGAGTTACTTGGATGAATATTCTCTCTTCTCTTCGGGAAATCCTAGCCCTTGGCGGGCCCGTAGTGGCTATCCTTATTGTCATGTCGGTCCTGACCGTCGCGGTCAGTATATACAAGCTGTGGCAGTTTGCAGCCTGTGGCGTGGGACGGCACAAGGTGCTGTCACAAGCGCTGCAGGCCTGGGATGCTGGAGATCGAGCCAATGCACGCAGACGCCTCGCCCAGAGCAGCAGCTATCTTGCACCGCTGGTCGAAGCCGCAATGGACGCGCCGGACACTCCCGATCTGGACGCCCGGTTGGATGCCGAAGCCGGGCTGGCTTTGGCCGGGCTTGAGCGGGGGTTTCGGCTTTTGGACACGGTTGCACAGCTTGCCCCGCTGCTTGGGCTGTTCGGGACAGTTTTGGGAATGATCAATGCGTTCCAAAGCCTTCAATCTGCCGGGTCTTCTGTCGATCCCTCATTGCTGGCAGGCGGCATCTGGGTTGCCCTGGTAACCACAGCCGTTGGTCTTGCCGTGGCGATGCCGACCTCGATGGTCTTGTCCTGGTTTGAAAGCCGAACCGCGCGCGAACGCGTATTTGCGGACAAAGCACTGCGCACGGTTCTGGTCCCAAACCATTCGAACCAGCCTGCCGCAGGCGCGACCGAGATTCTGAACGCTGAACATGCGTAACACGGCACCCTTTGTCAGACGACCGATGTCGATGACGCCGCTCATCGATGTCATCTTTTTGCTGTTGCTGTTCTTCATGTTATCCTCAACCTTCTCCAAGTTCGCGGAAATCGAGATCAGCAGTGCAACCTCAGGCACTTCAGCCTCGGCTGAGCACGTGGAGAGGATTTTCATTCAGATCGGTTCAGAGCGCGTGACTTTGAATGGCGAAACACTGACGCTGGATGACCTGTCTGCACGGATTGGGGCCGGTCAGGCTCTGGTAAGCCTTGATGCCGATACGTCCGCCCAACGGCTTGTAGATTTGCTGGTTATTTTGCGTGGCCGAGTTGGCTTGACCGTCACGGTGTTGGAGTAGACCGATGATCCGCTTTGGTCGCCCAAGCCGCAAACGAGACTCGACCATCCCTCTGATCAACGTCGTCTTTCTGATGCTGATCTTCTTTCTGATTGCAGGCACCCTGGCACCACCGCTTGATCCTGAGCTTCAGCTTGTCGACACATCGGAACTGGAAGGCCGCGACCCTCCCGATGCGCTTGTCTTGAACGCCGATGGCATCCTCAGTTTTCGCGGAGTGCAAACCGATCCCGAGGCTTTCATGGCCAGCCATGATGACGGACCTGTCAGGATTGTCCCCGACCGCAACGTTTCGGGCCAACGGTTGATGGAGGTAACCGGTGCCCTCCGACGGTATGGCGCGCCATCTGTGTTCCTAGTGACCCAGCAGGCTTTGAAATGATCCGGAAGTCAGCAGCCATCGCCGCGTTGGCGGGTGTGCTTTCGCTTGTCCTGCATGTCTTTGGGATCAGCTTTTACGGGTCAAGTCAGCCAGAACTGCGATCCAACGAGGAATCGGTCAGCTTGATCGAGCTTGGCAACACATTCGAAGAATTCACCGAAGACACGACAGATCCGGTGCAACCGGAATCTGCTGAAACACCCGAGCCTCCGGTTGAAGACACTATTAAACCCGATACTGCCGACATCCCGATCAGCGAAACACTTGTCGCTTCCCCCGACCCTCAGCAGGTATCTTCACCCGATGTCGGAGCGCCCGTCGTCCCACAATCAGAATTGCAGGAAAAGGTGCCGACCGAACCGGTCGCCCCGTCCAGCGCCAAACCAGCCGCAGACGCGGAGACTACCGCAACACCCCCAGCGTCCGAGCGCTTGGCTGCGCTACCACCCACAGATGCTCCAACTGCTCCGGTCCCTCCGCTTGAGAATACGGCAGTCGAACCGCAAATCCCAATTTCCGTCAATGAGCCAACAACCGAGTTGCCGGAAGAACAAACCGGGGCTTCCGATCAGGCTGTATCTGTCTCCAAGCGTCCCCGCCTTCCGGACAGAAGGCCCGCAACGGATACTCCAAAATCGCTCGATGGATTCAGTAACTTCGACAATTTGCGCAACCCTTCGCAGACAGTAGAATCGCCCTTAAGCCTGTATCAAAAAGAAGGGGCTGACCCGTTCCGAACCAGCAGTGGCAGAAATCAATCCTCAGGCCGCGGCGCAGGAAACTCCGACACTACGAACTATGCCGGACAGGTTCTGGTCCATCTAAATCAGACACCCGTCGTCTATGTCCCGGTCCGAGGATTTGCGCAGGTATTCTTCGAAATTAATCCTGATGGATCACTGGCTTGGGTAGATATCGTCGACAGCTCAGGCTCACCCGAGATCGAACGCGCCGCCAGAGATCAAGTCATCCGCGCCGCTCCATTTCCTCGCCCACCAAGCGGTTCAAGCCGCAGGCTATCATTCTATTACCAGAATAGTTGAGATCAGAGACAGCGGCTCAGTTGCATAGCTATTCGTTAACCCCACGAGACTTATAGCTTGGAGTGCTTTAAACAACTGAACCGTGTGATCAAAAATAGTCTGAACGGGTTGTTTGGAATTTGGTTTCGGGAGTAGGATTTGAACCTCTGACCTTCGGGTTATGAGCCTGACGAGGTGAAGACGTTAAGCAATTGATCCAGTGGATCAATTGTAGTCTGAACGGGCTGTACTGAGATTTTCTGACGCTGGTTGCGGGAGCAGGATTTGAACCTGCGACCTTCAGGTTATGAGCCTGACGAGCTACCGGGCTGCTCCATCCCGCGACACTTAGCGTTGG
>NZ_JBQGAQ010000025.1:2500-6084 GCF_056542905.1 Ruegeria sp. AA3
AATATACTAACCCGAGCGACCTGCGTTGATCAGCTGCACGGCTGGGAGACCATATGGGGTTGCTCAATTGTCCTCGTCCAAGTGGCGGGGGCGGGAAATGTATGTTTTTGGTTCAGAAGAATGACTGCCTTTAGTTACCAGCTGGGCGGTCTCGATCGATTTGATTACTAGCGCAGCTTTGGTTGTGTGCGGTCAAACGCACTCAAGTAGCCGAATAGGCGGTAGTGCCAATATCAAGTCTTTCTTTTTCTGGATCAAATCAAGCGCGAGAAGGGCGTTTGGTGAATGCCTTGGCAGCAAGAGGCGATGAAAGACGTGATACTCTGCGATAAGCCATGGGGAGCTGAGAATAAGCTTTGATCCATGGATCTCTGAATGGGGCAACCCACCTGAAAGCTTCATATTGTTATCTTTGATACTCAATATGGGGTTTAAACAGGTACTTAAGACCTGAATACATAGGGTTTTAAGAGCAAACCCGGGGAACTGAAACATCTAAGTACCCGGAGGAAAGGAAATCAATTGATACTCCCCTAGTAGCGGCGAGCGAACGGGGACCAGCCGAGCCAGATAAGTGACTAGAACACGTTGGGAAGCGTGGCCATAGCGGGTGACAGCCCCGTATAGGAAGCTTTGATGGACGTATTAAGTAGGGCGGAACACGTGAAATTCTGTCTGAAGATCGGAGGACCACCTTCGAAGGCTAAGTACTCCTTGCTGACCGATAGCGAACCAGTACCGTGAGGGAAAGGTGAAAAGCACCCCGACGAGGGGAGTGAAACAGTACCTGAAACCGAACGCCTACAATCAGTCGGAGGCTCCTTGCGAGCTGACGGCGTACCTTTTGTATAATGGGTCATCGACTTGGTCTCACGAGCAAGCTTAAGCCGTTAGGTGTAGGCGTAGCGAAAGCGAGTCTTAATAGGGCGTATGAGTTCGTGGGATCAGACCCGAAACCGAGTGATCTAGGCATGGCCAGGTTGAAGGTAAGGTAACACTTACTGGAGGACCGAACCCACATCCGTTGAAAAGGATCGGGATGAGCTGTGCCTAGGGGTGAAAGGCCAATCAAACTCGGAGATAGCTGGTTCTCTGCGAAATCTATTTAGGTAGAGCGTCATCCGAATACCCCGGGGGGTAGAGCACTGGATGGGTAATGGGGCCCCACAGGCTTACTGATCCTAACCAAACTCCGAATACCCGGGAGTACTAGATGGCAGACACACTGCGGATGCTAACGTCCGTAGTGGAGAGGGAAACAACCCTGACCTACGACTAAGGCCCCCAATTCATGGCTAAGTGGGAAAGCAGGTGGGACGACCAAAACAACCAGGAGGTTGGCTTAGAAGCAGCCATCCTTTAAAGATAGCGTAACAGCTCACTGGTCTAAATAAGTTGTCCTGCGGCGAAGATGTAACGGGGCTCAAGCCATGAGCCGAAGTCTAGGGATGCGTAAGCATCGGTAGCAGAGCGTAGTGTGACATAGTCTCATTCCTCCTTCATGCCTTCGGGCAGATTGGAGGAGAGAGGCTTTCGATGAAGCCGGGGCGTGAGCCATCCGGTGGAGAGATCACTAGTGAGAATGATGACATGAGTAGCGACAAAGAGTGTGAGAGACACTCTCGCCGAAAGTCCAAGGGTTCCTGCTTAAAGCTAATCTGAGCAGGGTAAGCCGGCCCCTAAGCCGAGGCCGAAAGGCGTAGGCGATGGGAACTAGGTTAATATTCCTAGGCCAGGAGGATGTGACGGATCACAGGTGTAGTTCAATCTTATCGGATTGATTGGGCTGCTGAGTGGTTCCTGGAAATAGCCCTCCATCAGACCGTACCCTAAACCGACACAGGTGGACTGGTAGAGCATACCAAGGCGCTTGAGAGAACGATGTTGAAGGAACTCGGCAAAATACCTCCGTAAGTTCGCGAGAAGGAGGCCCGGTTCCTAGGCAACTAGGGGCTGGGGGCACAAACCAGGGGGTGGCGACTGTTTATTAAAAACACAGGGCTCTGCGAAGTCGCAAGACGACGTATAGGGTCTGACGCCTGCCCGGTGCCTGAAGGTTAAAAGGAGAGGTGAGAGCCTTGAATTGAAGCCCAGGTAAACGGCGGCCGTAACTATAACGGTCCTAAGGTAGCGAAATTCCTTGTCGGGTAAGTTCCGACCTGCACGAATGGCGTAACGACTTCCCCGCTGTCTCCAACATCGACTCAGCGAAATTGAATTGCCTGTCAAGATGCAGGCTTCCCGCGGTTAGACGGAAAGACCCCGTGCACCTTTACTACAGCTTCGCACTGGCATCAGGATTGTGATGTGCAGGATAGGTGGTAGGCTTTGAAGCGGAAACGCAAGTATCCGTGGAGCCTCCCTTGAGATACCACCCTTCGCACTCTTGATGTCTAACCGCGGTCCGTTATCCGGATCCGGGACCCTGCGTGGCGGGTAGTTTGACTGGGGCGGTCGCCTCCTAAAGCGTAACGGAGGCGCGCGAAGGTTGGCTCAGAGCGGTCGGAAATCGCTCGTTGAGTGCAATGGCAGAAGCCAGCCTGACTGCAAGACTGACAAGTCGAGCAGAGTCGAAAGACGGCCATAGTGATCCGGTGGTCCCGAGTGGAAGGGCCATCGCTCAACGGATAAAAGGTACGCCGGGGATAACAGGCTGATACTGCCCAAGAGTCCATATCGACGGCAGTGTTTGGCACCTCGATGTCGGCTCATCTCATCCTGGGGCTGGAGCAGGTCCCAAGGGTACGGCTGTTCGCCGTTTAAAGAGGTACGTGAGCTGGGTTTAGAACGTCGTGAGACAGTTCGGTCCCTATCTGCCGTGGGTGTAGGAGACTTGAGAGGAGTTGCCCCTAGTACGAGAGGACCGGGGTGAACGATCCACTGGTGGACCAGTTGTCGTGCCAACGGCAGTGCTGGGTAGCTATGATCGGACAGGATAACCGCTGAAGGCATCTAAGCGGGAAGCCCCCCTCAAAACAAGGTCTCCCTGAGGGCCGTGGAAGACCACCACGTCAATAGGCCGGAGATGTAAGCGCAGTAATGCGTTCAGTTGACCGGTACTAATCGCCCGATAGGCTTGATTTGATCCAGTAATGGAAAGACAAAATCAAAAGCATACACTGACCTTGAGTTGGACAATTACGTCGCTTTTGCTACGCAAACAGCGACGGTGTTGATTGATGTGAAACCCCGTAAGGGGTGACATAACAACCGTGCGGCAACGCGCATTCGCTTCGCGAATACGCTGCCTGCCGCGCGTCGCCTTTTTGCACTGCAAAAAGAGCGACGGGGATTTTCCTCGGTTTGGTGGTCATAGCGCAAGTGAAACACCCGGTCCCATCCCGAACCCGGAAGTTAAGCACTGCCGCGCCAATGGTACTTGGGCTTAAGCCCCGGGAGAGTAGGTCACCGCCAAACCTAGTAAAATCCCCATATCTCTCTAACACGATGAAAAGAACACTACCCGGTCTCAAGTAGCCGAATAGGCGGTAGACCAACGCTAAGTGTCGCGGGATGGAGCAGCCCGGTAGCTCGTCAGGCTCATAACCTGAAGGTCGCAGGTTCAAATCCTGCTCCCGCAACCA
>NZ_JBQGAQ010000026.1:0-6057 GCF_056542905.1 Ruegeria sp. AA3
GCCAGAAGCGTGGCGGTCTCAATCAGGGTGACAACATCTTCTGTGATAATCTTGTGACTTTGAGCAACACCGTTCGCATCAAAAACGCGGGCCTTGATGGCGAGGTCCCCATCGCCCTGCTGTCCGTCATGAGACTCCCAGGTGACAACAAAACCCCCATTGGCGAGGGCTGTCACACTCGGGTTCTGTTGCCAGCCATTGGTGAATTCATTGACCAGGAATTCACTGACAACCTCATCGCCATTCTCATTGAAAATGCGGGCCTTGATGGCAGTACCGGACGTATCCCCTTGCTGCTGGTCCTCAGACATCCAGGTGACAACAAAATGGCCATTGGTGAGCGCTGTAATACTCGGGTATACTTGCCAGCTATCGGTGAATTCATTGACCAGGAACTCACTGACAATCTCATCGCCATTCTCATTGAAAATACGGGCCTTGATGGCAGAAGCGGACGCATCCCCTTGCTGCTGGTCATGAGACCCCCAGGTGACAACAAAACCCCCATTGGCGAGGGCTGTCACACTCGGGTCCTCTTGCCAGAAGTTGATGAATTCGTTGACACGGAACTCACTGACAATCTCATCGCCATTCTCATTGAAAATACGAGCCTTGACGGCAGACCAAGACGTATCCCCGTGCTGTTGGTCCCAAGAATGCCAGGTGACGACAAAATGGCCATTGGCGAGCGCTGTAACGCTCGAGTATAGTTGCGCGTCATTGGTGTATTCATTGACCAGGAATTCACTGACAATCTCATCGCCATTTGCATCGAAAATGCGGGCCTTGATGGCAGAACTGGACGTATCCCCTTGCTGCCCGTCAAGAGAATGCCAGGTGACGACGAAATGGCCATTGGCAAGGGCTGTCACGCTCGGCCAGCCTTGCATGTCATGGGTAACTTCATTGACCGGGAACTGACTGACAATCTCATTACCATCCGTATCAAAAATACGGGCCTTGATGTCAAAACCAGACGGATGCCCTTGCTCCTGATCATTGGACGGCCATGTGACGACGAAATGGCCATTGGCGAGCTCGGTAACGCTGGGGGTCAATTGACTACCATTAGTAGACTCATTCACCAGAAATTCACTGACAATCTCCACACCATTCTCATTGAGAATACGGGCCTTGATGGCAGTTTCAGACGTATCGCCCGGCTGTCCATCATCAGACTGCCAGGTGACGACGAAATGGCCATTGGCGAGAGCGGTAACACTCGGGTCGCTTTGAGAGCCATCGGTGAAGTCATTGACCAGGAACTCACTCGGATCAACAGTATCATCAGCCGCGACAGGTGCATCATTGGCCGGGGTAACATCAAGCACAAAGGTGTCGCTGGCCGAAAGAGACCCGTCGCTGGCCGTCACCATCACGTTGACTGTTCCATTGAAGTCCTGGGGCGGTGTGCCCGAGAAACTCCCCGCAACCGCATCAAACTCCAACCAGCCAGGCAGGGCCGCACCATCCGCAAGCGTCGCGCTTAAGGTCAGCGCATCGCCATCAACATCCGTGAATGCATTGGCCGGTAATACAAAGCTCACAGATTGATCTTCTGCTGAAAACTGATGAGGCAATGCAAGTGCCAGAACGGGTGCATTGTTCATTACGGTCATTCCTTTATCCAATTCAAGCTGTGAGCAATTGAGATGATCTCATTTGCATGCTGTACATGTGAGTGATGAGTGAAAACCTGTTGTTATTGTACTGGCTAACGTTCCAAAGTTTTACTGATTGGGTTCCGCTGCGCGATTGACCGCGAATACGTCCAGCCAATTCGTCCCGCATCCAACACTGGATCCAGATCGCTGAATTGGAAAATACCATGATTCTATATTTGAATAGGAAAAGGCTATGGTGGGGTCTGCACCTGTCAGACTGTTACTTTGTCAATACGGCCTGAGCAAACAGTCGCCACAAGCACCATTATCGCACCAGAAGTCTGCAATGGTCTTCTGGTCAGGGCGAGTTGCCCAGTCAACCACATCAGTTCGACGTTCCGCCCTGCATTACGTTCTAACCAATGGCCGTGCCTGGCTCACCCAAACACTGACCGCTATCGCAAACGGGCATAAACAGTCCAACATCAGCAGCCTGATGCCCTGGAATTACGCCACAGACCTGTAATCGGTGCACCGCCTTCACTTTATCCTGAAAATGACGCAGAAATCTCAGCGGCCCAATGCATGTACCGGCTGCTGTTCTCCGCCGTCCCTGAGGCCCTGGTTCAGACCTGCATCGTGCATCTGGTGCGCTATGCACTGCGCAGCTCTCTCGGCAGATGAAGTGGCCGAAACATCTGCCCGTGCGGCTCAAAACCTGTGACTGAGGGCAAATCCAATGTAGGGATTGGGGTCACCGCCTTGTGCGCGATATCCCGCGTTAAACAGAATTTCCGGTCCGGGCGCTTCTGAAGCAAGCTGATAGGTCAGGCCAATATCTATCGGCCGCACTGAAGATGTAATCTGCACAGTTTGAGAGCTTCTTGTCACGCCCGCGCTTTCCTGACCGGCCACTGCTGCAACCCTGTCCCGGGGGAGGTCGATTGAAATCTCACCAGAGGAGATCTGGAGCGGACTGGATATCGACAAGCGCATCGTGCCTGGGCTGCCGAGAAAGCGTTTCTTGCTGATTGAGACGCTGCCGGCACGCCCCGTCAGGCTTTTGCCGCCAGTGACCAGGCCTGCCTGTTTGAAATCTGTCCTGCTTTGCGTGCCCGATACCGTCAGGAGCGTGCCCTGCCCGACCGCAACAGATCCGGATATTTCCAAGAACGAGGTAGAGCTGCGTCCGCCCTGACCCGCGGCTCCCATAAAGCGGGATCCAAGGACTGTGCCGTTTTCTTCTATGAGGCCGAACTGGGCAGAAAGGCCTGACCCATCTTTGTCTTTTGCTTCAAGCCCTATGCTGGTCCTTGAGAAGGAGCCCGTGGATGATCCGACCGCGTGGTCAGTAATAAGGGCCAGCGCTTGTGTGAGTTCAAACTTGTGCCTGAATGAGTAGTCTTCTGTCAGAAGCTGTCCAAATGGATCTGCGTCTGGATCTATGTCGCCGAGAGTTATCTCATAGGAGAACACATCCCCATCAAAACGGAGACCTGTTCCGTGATCTGAACGCATGAGTGTGAGGCTGTCGCTGGCCTTTGTTTCCCGTACGAAGGTGGGGCGGGGTCTTGGCGCCTTGAGTTCGGAGACCAGGGCACTGGCAGCAAGCTCAAATCCGCGCGTATACGCATCTGCAACCATCAGGGTCTGCCCTGCGAGGGCCTGGTTGAGGGCTGGCGCCAGGGCGCCGCTGGCGACGATGCCCGTTTCGGCGAGAGGGATCACTTCGCCCTCGATGGTGTTCCCCTGGTAGACGACAAGCTCACCCATAGGAAGCATGGCGCGTTCCAGATTGAGGAGGCCCTGCCCGTAGATCGGGTCAACACCCGGCTCACCGAGATCTTCGGCTGCCGCGAACATAATCTCAGCGATTACGGGTGCTGTCAGGTGTGGCCACTGGCTCTTCAATACGGCATAGGCGCCAGTGACATAGGCGTCTGCAATGGATGTTCCGTTCAAGTGAGTGAAGCCGTTGCCGTTGGGGATGATAATGACACCTGCGCCTGGCGCAGCGAGGCAAAAGTGCATTGCGACGCCACAGTGGTTGGAGGAGTGCCATAGGCTCTTGTCTTCACGGACAGCAACGACGGCGATGAAGTAACCGAGATAATCGTGCAGCACGACCGGAATGCCTGCAGTGACTGAGACGTCGGGCAGGCCGCCGTTGCCTGCGCCAAAAACGGTCATCAAGTCTTCGGATTTGGCTCTATTCAGGGCGGTGATGGTTTTGTCGCCAAGAAATTCTTTGAGATTTTTGCTATTTTCGTCCGGAGTTTCAGTTGTGAAATCCGTGATTGGCATTTCGACGATGAAATCATCGACAATTTTGGTTCGACCCCAGCTGTTGTTCATGACATGCGCACCAGCGTCAATTGCGCGGTTTATGGCATCAGCCCATATGCTCTCGATCGGAATCGTAAATTCGGTGTAGTCGCCCCGTTTTCTTATTCCATTGAAGATGACAAGCTCGGATTCAAAGGCAACGCCGTGCAGGCCTTGACCGTTTTTCCTGCCTGCAGCGATGTTGGCAACATGCGTGCCATGACCGGAACGGCCATGACCGTCAGGTTCAGAAATATCGTCGGGGTCTCCGACAAAGTAAGAGTGGCTGTTCTCAAAGTCGATTTTCCCTTCGAATTCTGGACTGTCGAGATCGATGCCACTGTCCAGGATTGCAATCTTTATGCCCTGTCCTCGCCAGCCTTGAGCGTATTTTTCATCGGCTCCAATCAGAGACAGAGCATAGTTTGCGTTGAATTCTTCGGTCCGGAAGAAAGCGGGATTGTCCGGACCGGGGCCTGGGTTGGGACCGGGGCCTGGGTTGGGACCGGGGCCTGGGTTGGGGCCCGGGTTTGGAGTGCCGGGACCTGGGCTTGGATTTGGACTGGGGTTTGGAGAAGGTGATGGGCTGGGACCTGGGTTTGGAATACCGGTGCCTGGATTTGGGCCGGAGCCTGTCTCAGAGTCTCCACCACCACCGCCTGCGAGAGAAGCTGCAAGCCCAACTGCGGCGAGCCCAAGGGCGATCGAACCAATTCCGAAGGTCTCCCCTGTGCTTAGCTCCGAAAGAGAAAAACTACGGGTGTCTGGTGCCCGGTCTAAGGTTTGGTTGAGGTAGTCCTCCATAATCGCTGGTCGGCTCAGGAGGATGTACTTGCGTGCATCCTCGAAGGTTGATGGATCGCGCGCATGCTCACTGACGAGGAATTGCAAGGCCTGTTGATTTGAATAGGAGGTGAGTTGATCCGAGTAGATACTCGCCGCGACGGAGGTGGCAAAGGTGACAATGGCCGTCGTGGTCAGGGCTAACGTCTTAAACAGGCGCATGATGATTGCTATTCTTTAGCTGTTAGATTGTAACTGCTCGGTTGCGACCGCGCGCCGTTGATACCGATGAACCGCCCGACCCACCCGGCTCGCAAGTAACAAGCTGAATGTATTGCGGATATTGAGGATTGCTGACCGATCATTCGGTGGGCGGGCCATTCGTTTCCTGCCCAACTTTAGAACCCAGTTACTGTATTGTGAAATACTCCGATCCTATGTTTGAATAGACATCGGCTATGGTGCGGCCTGCGCACGCCATGAGATCAGTGGCAGGAGCTTCACCACCTCAACCCAGACGAAAAGACCGAGCGATTGAAGCCGGATCAATCCAAATTAAGGCGGTCCGAAATCCAAAATAATTCGATCCGGTCTACCGCCCTTGAAGACCCAGGATTCAGATAGCTCAGGATGCGCATAGATACCCGCGAGCGCCCAGCCAAGCGCGTAATCCTTTTCCACCACGTGCGGGGTAAGGCCCTGCGTACTGGCAAGTCCAAGGATTTCGCGCTTATCGATCATGCGGGGCGTCCTTCATCCAGCTATCCGGCACACGCAAGCGCCAACGTGTGATGAGACGCGGACACTCCAAAGACGGGTCCAGCTTGGCATGCCCCTTGGTGAGATGCTTGCGCGCTTTGCGGGCAACTATTCCGCCCTTTTCGTGGCGTTCAGCAAGAAAACCGAGCCGCTTGAAGACCGCGCCGTTTCCGTGGCACAAAGCGTAGTCGATCAACAGATCAGGGTTGCAATCAGGCCGCTGTAGGTAGCGATCAAAACACTCCGAGACATGTTGAATGCCCCCGCCAACCCGGGGATCATCGAGCATATCGATGATTGTGCGGTTAATATCAGACACCGGAATACGGGTCTGGCCACGCCAAACCGTTTTCGTCCCGAATATCATCTCATTCTTGATGTGCTTGAGTGTAAAGACCGCACCCTGCCGCTCGACTGTCCGGGCGGCAACCGAGCGGGCCGAAAACACAAGAACATCGCCAAATATCTGTTCGGTGAGGTCCCAATGCTCGGCAGCGGTCCGTCCCCCAATGTAACATGGCTCAAATAGCGTCGGCACAAGAATCCAAGGGTCCTGCAAGACCTGCCTCGCATCGAGAAGATCAAG
>NZ_JBQGAQ010000027.1:0-5622 GCF_056542905.1 Ruegeria sp. AA3
TTTCCAAACGGCTTCCCAAGTAGTGCGTCAATTGAAAGGGTTGGTTTTTAGGATTGTGCTGGTCTCTGGCCTAGTATGGAACTCACCAGCTGTCGCGGCTAATGTTTCGCAACTTCCCATCGGTTTGCGGGAAATGGTTGATCTGGCGGCGCAGGCATGCGCGGAGTTCAACGACGGTCAGTTTGACTTAGATTGGGGTGCGGTTGAAAGGGTCGATCTCGACGGAGATCTACAACGCGACTGGGTTCTGAATGAGTCTGGTTTCGCGTGTTCAAGCGCCGCATCTCTATATTGTGGAACTGGCGGATGCATGTCGCACTTCTTGATTGAAGAGGAGGTTCAATCCTTGCTCAACCAGGGCTGGACGGTTGTTGATTTTGGGCGTCAACGCGTTGTTGTTGCGAATATTCATGGATCCAATTGCGACGGAATAAACCCAACGCCTTGCGTCACCGCCAGTGTTTGGGATGCGGACGCTAAGACGTGGCGCTCGTCTGCTGGCGATTGGGAGTAAGTTGTATTTGAGAATTGCAGATAAGCCATAGGAGCAGTAGAGTTTCATTTCTTCGGTGACTGGTTTGGGGTTGGTCAGCCTTTTGGTATTCGCCGTGTCGATCCCGAACGATATCCGGATCCGGATATCGCTGTCGTTTTCCAGATCCCTCAGCTCAGGCAATTCCTTCATCAAAATCGACAGTGAAGACAAGAAGTCCTGATACCCGGTGACAATCAGACAATCCCCGGAGGTGATATGGGGCCGATAAAGATTGATGACCGGCCGGTCGATATTGGTGCCGACCTTCGCAACCGGTTCGGCACCAAGCTCGCTTGCGGGCTTTTGATTTGCTTCGGTGAGCTGCTTTGGCTTGGAACGCAGCCAATCAGGGAGTGAAAACAATGAACAAGACTTGGTTTTAGGACGCTTAGTCTAATATTGATACTGCGGACATCGTCCTTCAAGACATCACAGGAAGAAACATTCGTTTTCTTGAAACTGTCGAAAACGCGCACCGGTTTTATGGCAGAAAGCCGGGATTTCGAGATTTAACATAAGTCGCAATTATAGAGCGGTTGCAGTCTCACGGGCCAACCACCCGCTGCACCCTAGCAACGGTCAGTCGTGAAACTTCGATAGGTGACAGCTTTGAGCCCAATGTTCAAAGTGCTTCTTCGAACTCAAAGGTCTGCGATGCACGGAAAGCTGACTTTGTAGACTTACGAGAAAGGCTCAATTGAAACTTCCTTTGCCCAAACAAAGATCACGTTGGGGTGTTGTTGGGCAAACTTACCGTTCGCAGTATCCCAACAGAATTTCTGAGCGGAACCCGAAATTGCTTTAAGGTTGCGTAAACAACGTTGGTTCCTCACTTTGAGAAAACGTAATCCATAGCAAGACTGAAAGAGAATTAAATGAAACGCCTGTTTCCATCTCTGCCGGAGAACGCGACGCTGGGAAGTGTCTATCAAGCCTTTCCAGACAAACTCTCTCCGCTTTGTGCGTACGAAAGCCTTGTGATGAGGGGAGAGAGCGACCTCTCGGTTGCCGAGCGTGAATTAATCGCAGCCTATGTCTCTGGCTTGAATGCTTGTTCGTATTGCCATGGGGCGCACATCGTTTTCGCCAAAGCCTACGGTATTGAGGTCGAGACAATTGAGGCACTGATGGCAGACCGCGATACGGCACCGGTCGAGGATCATCTCAAACCGTTACTGGCTTACATTGAAAAGCTCACCGTCTCTCCATCCCGAATGACGGAAGCCGACGCAAATGCAGTCTACGCGGCAGGCTGGTCAGAGAGCGCGCTGTTCGATGCTATCCAAGTCTGTGGTGTCTTCAATCTCGTGAACCGCTTCATAGAAGGAACAGGTGTTCAAAGCCCTGGCACCGATCCAAGAGAAGCGGACGAAGCCACTTTGAAGCGATGCCGCAGTGACAGCTTTTACACCGATTTCGGACGGGAGAACGGCCTCGACATCCCTTGAATTGATGTTGTTCGAACTTTCGAGCGACGACAAAAAGCTGGTTCGATAAAGCGGCAGAAGCGTCCTTATCTCCCGAGGTTAACCAATTCGTCGATACCAGTCGGCACCTTCATCTATTGTTGGTGGATCTATGTTCAAACCAAAATGATCCGTCCTGCTTTTCGTAGAAATCCCATTTTCTGATAAGGTTTTGGGGACATGTGGTCTTTGTAAGGGGGGAGAGTTGCTTAAATTTGACGCTGAAACAACGAGATTGCTTGAAATCGCCTATCAGGGAGCAGAATTGACACGGCGAAGACAGGCTTCATTTGATGCGCTGCGCCCGGCTCCTGGTGAGACTATTTTGGATGTCGGTTGTGGCAACGGGATGTTAACAGCGGAGTTGGCCCGTGCAGTTGGCTCGGATGGCTATGTCATCGGGATCGACCCAAGCGAGGATATGACAGCAGCCGCAAGAGAACGATGCAGCGACTACGCGAACGTGGAGTTTCGTGCTGGTGCCGCAAATAGTTTGCCCATTGAGGATGAGAGTGCTGACAAGGCCGTCTCGGTACAGGTCTTTGAGTACATCGAAGACGTAGACGGTGCACTGTCCGACACGCTGCGGTGCGTCAAACCCGGCGGACGTCTCGTCATCAGCGATCTACACTTTGGGAGCTTGATTTGGTTCAGCGATGAGCCCGACAGAATGCAAAAGATGCTGACGTCCTGGAACCAGCACTTTGTGAGTGGCTCCGTCCCGGAAAGACTGCCTGCACTAATAAAGGCTCGCGGCGACCATGTGGAAGATGTCTTGTCGTTCACAATGACAGATCACCAGCTTAAGCCTGATGGCCTCGCAATCATGATGATGCACCTCATGAAGCAATACACTGTCGCAAATGACCATTTTGATCCCGCAGTTGCGCAATCGTGGTTTGATGAGCAGCTCAGCCTTGCAAGGACTGGACGCTTCTTCTTTTCGATGACCCAATTTGTCGTCGTGGTGCGCAAAAAGGGGTGATTGAGCTAAGTAAATCGGCCTAGGTTCTTTCGCGGGCTTCATGAAAGTCGCGGTTCAAGAGACCCCCATTGGTGTCACAGGCGCCCCAACAGGTGCTGCAAGTCTTTTGTCCATACTTAATTGTCGTCGGTGAAGCCCCAAGGAAGTGCCAGACGTGCAGGCATTGATCAGACGTTCGAACGACCGCAGCGATAGGCGTGATGACAGAAGGTCTCGTATTGGTACTTGCTCAATGGCGACAACACAGGTGCGTGGCTGCCACTTCCAGCTTGCAGCTGTATTTGGCGTGATTTAATCGCCCTGTTCGGCCGATTGTCACCAAGTGTTTTCAGAACCTCTCTGGATACAGACTCATCATGTTCTGAACGTCCAGCTCACTCGAAAACGCGTCCGGATTATTCCAGATCACCTCATTTATATAGTCGCGTTCCGAGTGAAGATCATTGTCCGTAAGCCGCGATTTCTGGTTTTCAGGGAAGCCTCTCTTGGTCCAGCCGAACAGTCCACCAAATACGGTCCAGATGCTGGGTGACATTGTATGGGAAGCCATCTCATGGTCCTTTCCGAGTTACTTGCGCTGTCGCAACAACAGTAACTGTTCACCTGTTTTTCTGGTATCCGGCACAAAATTGTGCTGTTCTACAAAAATGAAGAACGGGTTCCGAAATTGGTCGGATATTCGTGTGTTCCTCTCTGTATTCAGAGAAGGGTCGACGCTTGCGGCCTCTAGAAAGCTAAAGGTCTCCCAACCAACGGTTGCCCGACGCATTGATGTTCTCGAAAGAGAAACAGGCTTGACTCTTTTTGAGCGCGGTACGCACGGGTTCAAACCGACCCCAGAAGCCCTTCGCCTCGTTCCCCTCGCCGAAGCAATCGAGGCTTCAGTCCTTGAATTTGCCGATTGCGCGAAAGAATTGACGTCGACACAACCCATCCGTATCACCGCTTATTCGGCAAATTTCTCCGCACGCATGATCGAAATCGTAAACGAGTTTTCCGCCGACAATCAGGATGTCGCATTTGAGTTTTTATCCAGCGTTCGAGCGCTGGACCTGACGGCCGGAGAGGCCGACATTGCTTTGCGCCTTGCAAGAACCGATCCTGATCCCGACCTGATCTGCCGGAAAATCAGTACGGCCCGCTGGTCTTTGTTCGGCAGTAGAAATTACGCGGACAAGTTTGGCTTACCGAGGTCAACGAATGATCTGACCGGGCATCAGTTTGTTACCTTTCAGCGGGACGATGTGCCAAATGTATTCCACGAATGGTTGACCAATCACGTGGAGCCGGACCAGATCGTCATGTCTTTCACTGAACTGGAGCTAATGCATGCAGCGATCGGGTCAGGGCAAGGCCTTGGGATCAGCAATGTCAAGCTGGTGGAAACAGACATGTCTTTTATCCGATGTTTCGACGAAATCCCGGAACTTGCGGTGCCGCACCTAATGCTCATTTCGCCGGAAGCTTATCGCCGGCCAGAGGTTAGAGCCTTCGTTAAGTTCTTCGCACCTCGCTATGCGGCAATCTACAAGTAGTTATACCAATCCTGCGAAACCGACTATATCGGTGGCCAGAATGGCCGCTAATTTGCGTTCCATCTCCGTTGCTCCGAGCTAAAAATCTCCAATTGGTGCCTGCTTACTTTAGCATAAAATCGGTCGGAGCGAGCCACGGTGGATGAGGTGTTAATTTCCAACTTTGAAAGACCTTTCGGGGCTGCGAGCGGTCAATCATGCTCATCGCAGAAAATGGCAGCGCTGAGCCATCCGAAAACCTTCCCCGGCAATACGGCGATGGCGCGAAGCAAGCAAAGAATGAGACCCGAAGATATGGAGCCTCGAACCAAGAAAGTTGAAGGTTAATGCGCCCAAAGTTTTAGGCCAAAAATGCAATTCTTTGGGCGAAATGCAAAGCTATGGGCGCACCTACAACTAGATGTAGGTCCGCTCATAACGCTGCATTCCCAACATTGATTTCATTGAAGAAAATCTTGGAAGATTGCCCATAATTCTGCGCGGTATTTGCGCATAACTTTGCACGATTTGCCCATAAGTTTGCGTGCCACAGAGAACCCATCGAACAATCCAGCTCCTGTGGCTTATCTGCAATTTTCAAATGCAACTTATTCCCAATCGCCAGCAGATGAGCGCCACGTCTTAGCGTCCGCATCCCAAACACTGGCGGTGACGCAAGGCGTCGGGTTTATTCCGTCGCAATTGGATCCATGAACATCCGCAACAACAACGCGTTGACGCCCAAAATCAACAACCGTCCAGCCCTGGTTGAGCAGGGATTGAACCTCCTCTTCAATCAAGAAGTGCGACATGCATCCGCCAGTTCCGCAGTAAAGAGATGCGGCGCTCGAACACGCAAAACCAGACTCATTCAAAACCCAGTCGCGTTGTAGATCTCCGTCGAGATCGACCCTTTCAACCGCGCCCCAATCTAAGCCAAACTGACCGTTGTTGAACTCCGCGCATGCTCGTGCCGCCAGATCAACCTTTGCTCGCAAACCGGTTGGAAGTTGCGAAACGTCAGCCGCGACAACTGGTGAGGTCCAAACCAGGCCCGAACCAAGCAGGAACGCAGATACCAAACGTTTCAAGTAGTTTGCCAATTGGGAAGCCGGTTGGAAG
>NZ_JBQGAQ010000028.1:0-4471 GCF_056542905.1 Ruegeria sp. AA3
AAAAACCCGCCGGTAGTCCGGCGGGTTTTTGTTTGTGTATTACTCTGCGGCTTCTTCGTATTCTGACATGGGCGGGCATGTGCAGATGAGGTTTCTGTCACCGTATGCGTTGTCGACGCGGTTGACGGGGGACCAGTATTTGTCGACACCCATGGAGCCCGGAGGGAAGCAGGCCTGTTCGCGTGTGTAGGGGCGGTCCCAGCTGCCGACCAGATCGCGCACCGTGTGGGGGGCGTTTTTCAGCGGGTTGTTTTCCGCATCGATCTTGCCTTCGATGATATCCTGCGCCTCGGCCCGAATGGACAGCATGGCCTCGCAGAAGCGGTCGAGCTCGTCCATGGGCTCCGATTCCGTGGGCTCCACCATCAGGGTTCCGGCCACCGGCCAGGACATGGTTGGGGCGTGGAAGCCTGAATCGACCAGGCGCTTGGCAATGTCATCGACGCTGACATGCGCGGCCTCGTCCAGCGGACGGGTGTCGAGGATGCATTCATGCGCCACCCGGCCCGTGTCCGACGTGTAGAGGATCGGGTAGGCATCCTTGAGCCGCGCCGCGATGTAGTTGGCGTTCAGGATCGCCACTTTCGTGGCCTGGGTCAGACCGGCGCCGCCCATCAGCAGCACATAGGCCCAGCTGACCGGCAGGATGGACGGAGATCCGAAAGGCGCTGCCGAGACCGGACCCACGGCGGTGCCGTATTCCGGGTGGCCGGGCAGGTGCTCCTCCAGATGCGCCTTGACGCCGATCGGACCCATGCCGGGACCGCCGCCGCCATGCGGGATGCAGAAGGTCTTGTGCAGGTTCAGGTGGCTGACGTCGCCACCCACATCGCCCGGACGCGCCAGGCCAACCATGGCGTTCATGTTGGCGCCGTCGATATAGACCTGACCGCCGTGATCATGGGTGATCTGGCAGACCTCCTGCACGGTGGTCTCGAACACGCCATGGGTGGACGGATAGGTGATCATGCAGGCGGCCAGATGATCCGAGTGCTTTTCCGCCTTGGCGCGGAAGTCATTCAGGTCAATGTTGCCCTTGTCATCCGCCTGCACCGGCACAACCTGCCAGCCGACCATCTGGGCCGAGGCCGGGTTGGTGCCATGCGCCGAGGTTGGGATCAGGCAGACATTGCGCTGCCCCTCGCCACGAGCGAAGTGATAATTGCGGATGGTCAGAAGGCCCGCGTACTCACCCTGCGCGCCCGAGTTGGGCTGCTGCGAGATCGCGTCATAACCGGTGATCTGGCACAGCTTGTCGTTCAGATCGTCGATCATCTCGTGATAGCCCTGCGCCTGATCTTGCGGTACAAACGGGTGCAGGTTGCCGAACTCGGGCCAGGTGACCGGGATCATCTCGATCGTGGCGTTCAGCTTCATGGTGCACGAGCCCAGCGGGATCATCGCCCGGTCCAGCGCCAGGTCGCGGTCGGCCAGACGGCGCATATAGCGGGTGATCTCGGCCTCGGCCCGGTTCTTGTGGAAGATCGGATGGGTCAGGTATTCGCTTTCGCGCAGCGCGTAATCCGGCAGGCGGTACTGCTTGTTCGAGCTGTCATCCTTGCGATTGATGCCAAAGGCCCCCCAGACCGCCTCGATGGTCTCGGGGCGGGTCTGTTCGTCCAGGCTGATGCCCACTTTCGTGTCGCCCACTTTGCGCAGGTTCACACCGCGGGCCACGGCGGCCTCCATGACGACGTTCTGCAGATGGCCGACCTCAACCGTGATCGTGTCGAAGAATACCTCGGGTTCGACGGCAAAGCCTGCCTCTTCCAGACCGGCAGCCATGCGCGAGGTCTTGCGGTGCACCGATTGCGCGATGGCCTTGATGCCATCGGGGCCGTGATACACCGCATACATCGAGGCAATCACCGCCAGCAGCGCCTGCGCAGTGCAAACGTTCGAGTTGGCTTTCTCGCGGCGGATATGCTGCTCGCGGGTCTGCAGCGCCAGGCGATAGGCCTTGTTGCCGCGGCTGTCGATGCTGACACCGATGATCCGGCCCGGCATCGAGCGCTTCAGCTTGTCGGTGGTCGCCATATAGGCGGCGTGCGGGCCACCATAGCCCATCGGAACGCCAAAGCGCTGGGTCGAGCCGATGGCGATATCCGCGCCCATCTCGCCGGGCGACTTCAGCAGGGCCAGCGACAGAATGTCAGCGGCGACAATTGCGATAGCCTTGTGTTCATGCAGAGCGGCGATTTCTTTGGTGAAGTCGCGCACATGACCGTGGGTGCCGGGATACTGGAAAATCGCGCCAAAGACCGCGCCTGCATCCAGCGTATCCGGATCGGCGACCTGAACCTCGATGCCCAGAGGCTCGGCGCGGGTTTTAATGACCGCGATGGTCTGCGGGTGGCAGTTCTTGTCCACAAAGAAGGCTGCATTGTTGGCTTTCGAACGCCCGCCGCGCTTGGCCATGGCCATCGCTTCCGCCGCAGCTGTGGCTTCGTCCAGCAGGGACGCGTTGGCCACGTCCAGCCCGGTCAGATCGCTGACCATGGTCTGGAAGTTCAACAGAGCTTCAAGGCGGCCCTGGCTGATCTCGGGCTGATAGGGCGTATAGGCCGTGTACCAGGCCGGGTTTTCCAGAATGTTGCGCAGGATCGGCGCCGGGGTGGTCGTGCCATAATAGCCCTGACCGATCAGCGAGGTCAGAACCTTGTTCTTGCTCGCCACCTCTTTCATGTGGAACAGAGCGTCACGCTCGGTCATCGCCGGGCCCCAGTCCAGCGGCTCTTTCTGCCGGATTGCGGGCGGGACGGTGGCGTCGATCAACTCGTCCAGTGTCTTGAAGCCGATCACCTTGAGCATGTCGCGCATCTCGGTCGGGCTGGGCCCGATATGGCGGCGGTTGGCGAAGTCATAGGCTTCGTAATCGGTCAGTTTGAAGGCCATGTGTGCGCTCCTCAAGGATAGGTCAGACCCGGCGGAGACTGCGGGAGCCTCCGGCGGGAGTATTTTTAGCCAGATGAAGGGGCGGACCCGTGCGAGGACCCACCATTTGGATTTATCCGATGAAGGCCTTGTAGCCGGCCTCATCCATCAGATCTTCGAGCTGCGAGGCGTCCGCGATCTTGATCTTGTAGATCCAGGCTTCGCCTTCGGGGTCGTCATTCAGAGAACCGGGATTGTCGGCCAGCGCCTCGTTCACCTCTGTGATCTCGCCATCGACCGGCGCATAAAGCTCGGACGCGGCCTTGACGGATTCAATCACGCCGATCTCACCGCCTTTTTCGAACTCGTCCCCTGCTTCCTGCTGTTCCACGAACACCACGTCGCCCAACTGCTCGGCGGCGTGTTTGGTGATGCCCAGCGTGGCGGTGTCGCCCTCAACAGCCAGCCATTCATGTTCTTCGGAATAATAGGTTGCCATGTCTCTCTCTCCTGACTTCAACGCTTGTAGTTCTGTTTGACGAAGGGCAGCGCCACGATCTGCGCCGGTTGCGGTTTGCCCCGGATGATCAGGTTCACCGTCTCGCCCGGCTCGGTATGACCTGCCGCGACATAGCCCATCGCCACCGGTCCACCCACGGTGGGGCCAAACACGCCCGAGGTGATCTGGCCGATCGTGTTGCCCTCGCTGCACTGGATCTCAACGCCCTGACGCGCTGGCGCCCGGCCCTCGGGCTTGATGCCCACCAGCTTTTTGGCGGGACCTTCGGCCAGTTCCTTCTGCACACGGTCCGCACCTGGAAAGCCGCCCTCTTCCTTGCGGCGCTTCTGGATCGCCCAGGCCAGGGAGGCCTCGATCGGCGAAGTGCTCTGGTCGATGTCATTGCCATAAAGGCACAGACCCGCCTCAAGCCGCAGACTGTCGCGCGCGCCCAGACCGGCCGCCTCGCAATCTTCATGCGCCAGGAAGGCCTTGGTGATCTCTATCGCCTTGTCCTCAGGGATCGAGATCTCGTACCCGTCCTCGCCGGTATAGCCCAGCCGCGAGATACGGCATTCAACACCGTTGATATCGGCCACCGTGGTTTCCATGAACTTCAGATCCCGCGCCGCAGGGCAGAGCTCGCCCACAACGTTTTCCGCCGCAGGGCCCTGTACCGCCACCAGCGCGCGGTCGAAGATCTCGATCACTTCAACACCGTCGAGATGTTCGCGCATATGCGGAATGTCCTGATGCCGCAGCGCCGCGTTCACCACCACAAAGTAATGATCGCCCGCATTCGACACGATCAAATCGTCCATGATCCCGCCATCCGCGTTCGTAAAGAACCCGTACCGCGCCTTGCCTTCCTTCAACGTCGCATAGGCCTGCGGGCACAAAGCTTCCAACTTCTCGCCCACATTCTCGCCCTTCAGGATCACCTGACCCATATGGCTCACATCAAACACCGCCGCCTTCTCACGACACTGCTTATGCTCCCCCATAATCCCCAATGGATACTGAACAGGCATCTCCCACCCAGCAAAATCAACCAACTTACCACCCAACTCAACATGCAAAGCGTGAAGAGGCGTGCGT
>NZ_JBQGAQ010000029.1:0-3233 GCF_056542905.1 Ruegeria sp. AA3
CCATCGAAAACCAAGTGCTGCCCCAACGCGGATGCCCGCAAGATCAGCCGCGAAGAAACAGAAGACGCCCGCCAGGTGGCTCGAGACATTGCCAAGACCCGCCAGTACGACATCTCAATGAAGCTCAGAAAGAAGGTGGAAATGCTCTTCGCCCACCTCAAACGCATTCTCGGCCTGGGTCGGCTCCGATTACGTGGCCCATGCGGCGCAAACGACGAATTCCTCCTCGCCGCCACCGCCCAGAACCTCCGCAAACTGGCCAAGATCTTTCCCGCACCGCAGCAAACACGTAAAGCCTGATCAGAAAGGCACTCGCGCTCGGTTCAGCACACCACTTTCTGCGTCCGCAACACGTTGTTTTTCCACAGAATCGGCGTATTTCGTTGAAAAACTCTTGGTTGATTGAGTGGTAAGTCGCTGATTCAATTCGTCCTGTAGGGAGGAATTGGCGATGATGGGACCGAGGCAGGAAGCGCAGGCGGCGTTGTTCTACGAGTTCTCGCTGGAAGATCATGTCCCGCAAGATCACCTGCTGCGCTCGATTGATCGGTTCGTCGATCTTGGCAGCATCCGGTCGCATCTGGCGGAGTTCTACAGCCATACTGGACGCCCCTCGGTTGACCCCGAGTTGCTTATCCGAATGCTACTCGTGGGCTACTGCTTCGGGATCCGGTCCGAGCGGCGGCTTTGTGAAGAGGTTCATCTGAACCTAGCCTATCGGTGGTTCTGTCGGCTCGATCTGAACGACCGTGTGCCGGATCATTCCACATTCTCGAAGAACCGGCATGGGCGGTTCCGCGAAAGCGAACTGCTGCGCTACCTGTTCGAGATGACCGTGGCACACAGCATTGAGGAAGGCCTCGTCAGCGGTCAGCGTATGGCCATCGATGCAAGCTTGATCGAAGCCGATGCCAACAAGCAGAACTCAACGCCGAAGGAAGAGTGGGACGCCTCAACCGTTGATCCGACCGACGCGCCCCGCGCCGTCCGCGAGTATCTCGACACGCTGGACGAGGCTGCGTTCGGCGCTGCCAGCGAGGTTCAGCCCAAGTTCACATCGCATTCCGATCCGGCGAGCCAATGGACCGCAGCCCGCAAAGGCCCTGCATTCTTTAGCTATTCCGACAACTACCTGATCGATACAGATCACGGAGTTATCATCGACGTCGAAGCCACCAGATCAATCCGTCAGGCTGAGGTCGGATCGACCAAGACCATGTTGAACCGAGTAAAGGAACGGTTCGATCTGCATCCGGAGAGACTAATCGCGGACACCGCCTATGGCACCGGCCCACTTCTGGGCTGGCTGGTTGATCGCAAGATTGCGCCGCATATCCCGGTGTTCGACAAGTCCGGTCGCAATGACGGCACCTGGACCCGCGCCGACTTCGAATGGGATGCTGAGAATGACCAATACATCTGTCCCGAAGGTCACGCCCTCAAGCAGTTCCGCCGCAACTACTCAGACCCCAACCGCGGTCCGACGGGCAAGGGCACCGCTCGCTATCGCGCTCTGAAAGAGGTCTGTCAGGTCTGCCCATCGAAAACCAAGTGCTGCCCCAACGCGGATGCCCGCAAGATCAGCCGCGAAGAAACAGAAGACGCCCGCCAGGTGGCTCGAGACATTGTGGACCTGTCGCGTTTTTGTGCCGCTCCAAGTGCTCGTTTAAACCACTTTCCGTTCGAAGGCGACGGGACTTTTCCAGCCCAGTGCTGAGTGTCGGCGGCGCGGATTGTAGAAGCCGTTGATGTATTCGAAGATGGCCGCTTCAGCCTGCCGTCGGGTTTGCCATGACCGCCGCCAGATCAGCTCAGCTTTGATCGTTTTGAAGAAGGTCTCGACGGCGGCGTTATCATAGCAATTGCCTTTGCCGCTCATCGACACTTTGAAGTCATGTTGGCGCAGGATCTTCTGATAATCGTGGGAACAGTATTGGCTGCCACGATCCGTGTGGTGGATGCAGTCCTTCGGTGGTGATCTGAAGGCGATAGCCATTCTCAGCGCCCTGATGGCCAGGTCTCGCTTCATCCGATTGCTAACAGCCCAGCCAATCACACGGCGGGAATGCAAGTCCAGAATGACGGCGAGATAAAGCCAGCCTTCACGGGTCCAGACATAGCTGATGTCACCAGCCCATGTCTTGTTCGGCTGATCCGCTGTGAAGTCCCGATCCAGTAGGTTGGGCGCGATATTGAACTTGTGATCGCTGTCTGTCGTGACCTTGTGCTTGCGTGTTCTCAACACGGATATGCCGTTCTGGCGCATCAGGCGACCAACGCGACGATGCCCCACAGCCAAACCAATTTCCTTCAACTCTTCAGTCATGCGCGGCCTGCCATAGCTGCCCAAACTGAGGCGTGACTGTTCTTTGATATGCGCCAGCGTGACCAGATCAGACCGCTGTCTGCGACTGGCAGGGCGGCTGCGGAAGGCACGCAGACCGCGTGCGCTGACACCGACGACATCGCATAACCGGTTGGCTGGAAAGCTGGCTCTGTGTTCTTCGATAAACCTAAATCTCATTGCTTTAGGCCCGCGAAGAACTGGGTGGCCTTTTTTAGGATTTCCCTCTCCTCCTTGAGGAGCCGGATCTCCCGTCGAAGTCGCTCATTCTCTTGAGCGAGGCTCAAATCCTCTTTGGAAACCACGTCTGTATCTCGGTGCGCTGTGATCCATTTGTTCAGCGTGGACATCCCGACACCTAGATCATCAGCCACCTGCTTGCGTGTTAGCCCACTGGTCAATGCGATACGCACCGCATCTTGCCGGAATTCGGCCGTCCGTTTCAGTCCCATAGTCAGTCTCCTTTGCTGCAGTAGATGCTATCAAAGGAGCGGCATCAAACCGTGACAGGTCCAGTTACGATCATTGGCAGAAGCGTCACAAACACAACCGAGCCGCGCAATTGCACCGTTACTCGATTGGTTGCAAGGGCGAGACCGAATCCCAGGATCAGTATGATCGGTGTCGTCACAAAGGTATAAAGAAGCGTGAATTCCAGCGCGGACCAGAAATCTACATCACTGATTTCTCGATAAAGCGCTTTGATGAACTCTCTGGGGCTTTCTACTTTGGTCCTATCGATAGAGGCCTTAAGACCCTCCACATCGATAGCATTCTCTAAGTTTTGCCCACCGACATATTTCCAGACTTGTACTGGATTGCCGTCAGCATCCAACACCGACTGCGGAACCATTCGGGTGACTTCCCGGGTTTGCCCGCCGAACAGAGG
>NZ_JBQGAQ010000030.1:0-2958 GCF_056542905.1 Ruegeria sp. AA3
GCCATTCGCCCGGCACGCGGCGGTCAGCGTATTGGCCAGCAGGCAGGCGATCGTCATCGGGCCTACGCCACCGGGTACCGGAGTGATTGCACCTGCGCGTTCGGCCGCGCTGGCATAGTCCACATCACCGACCAGCTTATTCTTGCCGTCACGTTCGATCCGGTTGATGCCCACGTCGATTACGGTCGCGCCTTCCTTGATCCAGTCACCCGGCACCATCTCGGGGCGGCCTACGGCGGCAACGACGATGTCGGCACGGCGTACCACGTCGGGCAGGTCCTTGGTGCGGCTATGCGCGATGGTCACGGTGCAGCTGTCGCCCAGCAGCAGCTGCGCCATCGGCTTGCCCACAATATTCGAGCGGCCAATTACAACAGCATCCATGCCCGACAGAGAGCCATGGTGGTCGCGCAGCATCATCAGGCAGCCCAGCGGCGTGCAGGGCACCATCGATTTCTGACCCGTACCCAGCAGGCCGACATTCGAGATATGGAACCCGTCTACATCTTTCGCCGGATCAATCGAGTTGATCACCAGGTCTTCGTTTAGGTGCTTGGGCAGCGGCAGCTGCACCAGAATACCGTGTACGGCAGGATCGTTGTTCAGCTTGTCGATCAGCGCCAGAAGGTCTTCTTCGGAGGTGTCTGCATCCAGCTTGTGCTCGTATGAGTTCATACCGACTTCAACGGTCATTTTTCCCTTCGAGCGGACATAGACCTGACTGGCCGGATCCTCGCCCACCAGAACCACCGCCAGACCCGGTGTGATGCCGTTTTCTTCCTTCAGTTTCGCAACCTGGTCAGCTACCTGCGCGCGCACTTTGGCGGCAAAGGCCTTACCGTCGATGACTTGAGCTACCATCCTTTGATCCCTTCTTTCAAAAAACGGATCGGGCGCACAAAGCGCCCGGTCATTCAGTCGGGGCCGAGCACGCGTTCTTCGCGCGCAATCGACCAATCAATCAAGGTGCGCCATAGTTTTTCGGCAAGGTCAGGATCCATACCCAGCTCGTCCGAATTCATACGCACTTTTTGCACCACATCCTCGACACGCTCCGGAATACGTGCAGGCAAGCCCTCGCCCGGCTTCAGCGCGGATGCGCGGTCGATGTAACCTGCACGCGCCACCAACATCTCGATCAGCTGCCGATCCAGCTTGTCGATCTGAACCCGCAACTCCCGCATTGAGTGGCAGTCTTTTGGAGGTGTCAGAGTGGGCATGTTTGTCTCCTCATGGCCCGGGAATTCCCCGGACCACGAGATGTCTTATTCGGCGGCTTAGAACAAGCCCTCGATCTCACCTGCGTCATTGAGGCAGATGGTTTCCGCGGCCGGCTTGCGCGGCAGGCCGGGCATGGTCATGATCTCACCGCAGACAACCACGATGAAACCGGCACCGGCGGACAGGCGGACCTCACGCACCGGAACCGAGTGGCCGGTGGGCGCGCCGCGCAGGGTCGGGTCGGTCGAGAACGAATACTGGGTTTTCGCCATGCAGACCGGCAGATTGCCATAGCCTGCCTCTTCCCACTCGCGCAACTGGTTGCGGATCTTATTGTCGGCCAGCACCTCATCCGCGCGGTAGATACGCTTGGCGATGGTTTCGATCTTCTCGAACAGTGGCATGTCGTCAGGGTAGATCGGCGCGAAGTTGGCGCTGCCGCCTTCGACGATCTCGACAACCTTCTCGGCCAGCGGCGCAGAGCCTTCCGAGCCCAGCTCCCAGTGGCGCGACAGAACCGCCTCGACACCGTGCTCGGCGCAGTAGTCGCTGACTGCCTGAACCTCGGCATCGGTGTCGGTGACAAAGTGGTTGATGGCGACAACAACCGGCACACCGAAGGATTTCACGTTTTCGATGTGACGGCCGAGGTTGGCACAGCCCGATTTCACAGCGTCAACGTTTTCCGCACCCAGATCGGCCTTGGCAACGCCGCCGTTCATCTTCATCGCACGCACTGTGGCAACCAGCACCACGGCCGACGGCGCGATGCCCGCCTTGCGGCACTTGATGTTCATGAACTTCTCGGCACCCAGATCAGCACCAAAGCCCGCTTCGGTCACGACATAGTCGGCCACTTTCAGAGCGGTCTTGGTGGCGATGACCGAGTTACAGCCATGCGCGATGTTTGCGAACGGCCCACCGTGAACAAAGGCCGGGTTGTTTTCCAGCGTCTGCACCAGGTTCGGCTGCATCGCGTCCTTCAGCAGCACGGTCATTGCGCCTTCGGCCTTGATATCGCGGCAGTAAACCGGGGTCTTGTCACGGCGGTAAGCGACGATGATGTCGCCCAAACGCTTTTCCAGATCCTTCAGGTCGTTTGCCAGACACAGGATCGCCATGACTTCTGAAGCCACGGTAATGTCAAAGCCAGCTTCGCGCGGGAAGCCGTTCGACACGCCGCCCAGAGACGCCGTGATCTGGCGCAGCGCACGGTCATTCATGTCGACCACACGGCGCCATGCGACGCGGCGGGTGTCGATCTCGCACTCGTTGCCCCAATAGATGTGGTTGTCGATCATTGCCGACAGCAGCGAGTGGGCCGAAGTAATCGCGTGGAAGTCACCCGTGAAGTGCAGGTTCATCTCTTCCATCGGAACAACCTGCGCGTAACCGCCACCCGCAGCGCCGCCCTTCATGCCGAAGTTCGGGCCAAGCGAGGCTTCGCGGATACAGATCATCGCGTTCTTGCCGATGCGGTTCAGTCCGTCGCCCAGACCAACGGTGGTGGTCGTCTTGCCTTCACCCGCAGGGGTCGGGTTGATCGCCGTGACCAGGATCAGCTTGCCATCTTCGCGGTCCTGAACCGAATTGATGAAATCCTGACTGACTTTCGCCTTGTCGTGGCCGTAGGGCAGCAGATCATCACTGGAAATGCCCAGCTTGGCACCGATCTCCTGAATCGGCTTCTTGTTTGCCTCACGGGCAATCTCAATATCGGATTTATAGCTCATTGGG
>NZ_JBQGAQ010000031.1:0-2855 GCF_056542905.1 Ruegeria sp. AA3
CTCTTGGTACAACGAACTGGGGTTGATTGGGTGTTCATCGCACAGCGGTCGGCGAACTTTCATCACCAACGCAGCAAAGAAAATAACAACGGTGGGTGTGTCAACGGCGGTGAGAAAGTCTGCCATTGGGCGGAGCAAAAGTCGTCCACTGTTTGGGTTACCGGCGCCTTGGCAAACGCGCTCCCAAATAGCTGGCGGTTGCCAAGGCGTCTTGGTCCGTCAGGACCAATCTCTTCTGTGCCTTAGGAGTTCTGCCGGGCCCTGCTCTGTGCCAGGCGATAGCTTTCTCCGTTCATCTCCAGAATGCTGACGTGGTGGGTCAGCCGGTCGAGCAAGGCACCAGTGAGGCGCTCCGATCCGAATGTTTCGGTCCATTCATCGAAGGGCAGGTTCGAGGTGATCAGGATCGAGCCGCGCTCGTATCGCTGAGAGATCAGTTCGAACAACAGTTCGGCGCCGGTTTTGCTGAGGGGCACGAAGCCCAACTCGTCGATGATCAGGAGCTTCTGCTTCACGAGTTGCTTTTGAAGGCGCAGGAGCTGGCGCTCGTCGCGGGCTTCCATCAACTCGTGCACGATGGCCGCGGCAGTAGTAAAGCGAACCGCCAGGCCTTTCTGGCAGGCGGCCAGACCGAGGCCGAGCGCCACGTGGGTCTTACCGGTGCCGCTGGGGCCGAGAGCGATGACGTTCTCTCCGCGGTCGATCCATTCACCACGCGCCAACTCCAGGACCTGCATCTTGTTCAAAGAAGGGATCGCGGCAAAATCGAAGCTATCAAGGCTCTTGGTCGCCGGGAATTTCGCGGCCTTGATCCGGCGTTCGATCATCCGCCGCTCCCGGTCGATGAGCTCGAGCTCGATCAGACGGGCCAGGAACTGGACATGGTCGCGGCCCTCGGAGGCACACAGCCGAGCCTGTTTGTCGTATTCCCGCAGGATGGTCGGCAGCTTCAGCTTCTTGAGTTGGTGGTTCAGCAGGATCTGTGGTGTCTCCGTCATGTCGAGGCACCTGTTGTCAGGCACATGTAGCTGGCCGGAGATGTCGTCGCCACCTTGGCCCGCGGCAGGAACGGGTAGACATCCAGATCGAGCCTCGGCGGCCGCCGCTCCACCCGACACAGCACCAGATGCTTCACGGCATCAAAACTGATCGCACCCATCTGGAGAGCCGTCTTCACGGCAGCATGAACCTCCTCCATCTCGAAGCTTTCGAGCAGCCGTAGGACCTGCACGTATTCGCGCCGTCCGGCTTTCAGCATGCGTGCCTCCATTAGCTTCTGAAGAGTATCAAACGCCTTGGGAAGCTCCCATCCGGCCAGCGGAGCTGCCTGTTCGAAAGCGTTTATCTTCTTCTCAATCAGCGGCAGGTAATGAACCGGATCGAAGACCATGTCCTCGCGGTTGTAGCTGCGAACATGCCGCGCGATGACCTCGCCGCCACATCCGATCACCAGTCGGTCGACATAGGCGCGGATCCAGACATCGCGGTGTCCAAAGGCAACCGGTACGGAATAATCATTGGTCTTGTAACGTACCAACGCGAGCGAACTGACCCGACCCGTTGCCTGGTCACAGGCTTCGAAAGACCGGGCGGGAAGCGGCGCCATGATCTCCAGATCGCGTTGAAGTCGCTCTCCAATCGTCTCATTGTGCCCGCGCAGCTTGTCGTTTTGGCGCTTACGGCACTGCTCTTCGAGCCAGTTGTTGAAGGCATCCCAAGTCGGAAAACTCGGGACCGGCACCATGAAGTTGCGCCGGGAATAGCCAACCAGCCCTTCGACGGACCCCTTGTCGTTGCCCTTGCCGGGACGCCCGTAGCGGTCCCGGATCACGTAGTGGGACAGCATCTCGCTGAACAGCCGCGCGCGTCTGCGAGTTCCGTCGGGCTCGATCTTCGCCACAAGGCACCGGTCGTTGTCGTACAGGATCGACTGCGGAGCCGCCCCGAAAAACCCAAAGGCATGGACGTGGCCATCCATCCAGGCCTCTGCGGTCGCCGCCGGATAGGCCCGGACGTAGCAGGCGTCGCTGTGCGGCAGATCCAAGGCAAAGAAGTGGGCCTTCTGTTCAATGCCACCGATCACAACAATCGCTTCGCCGAAGTCGGCCTGAGCATGGCCGGGTGCATGGTTAAGCGGCACGAACATCTCGCGATGCCGTCGACCGTGTTCCCGAACATAATCCTTGATGATGGTGTAACCACCCTCGAAGCCATGCTCATCGCGCAGGCGTTCGAAGATCCGCTTGGCCGTATGCCGCTGTTTGGGCGGTCGCTGCCGATCTTCTGTCAGCCATTGATCGATGATCCCGGTGAACCCATCCAGCTTGGGCCGCCGGATCGGTGCTGACCGCCGGTAGCCGGGCGGGACCGAAAACGCCAAGATCTTGCGAACGCTGTCACGTGATATCCCGAAATGCCGGGCCGCTTCTCGCTGGCTCATGCCCTCGGCACAGGCCAGACGCACTTTACGATACAAATCCACGGAAAAGATCCTCCCGCCCCCCCCGTTACGAAAAGAAGGGCAAAGATGGACGACTTTTACGCCGCCCGCAGCAGGGTTATCCCGCCGCTACCGTGGTCGACTTTCTCACCGCCGTTCTCACCAACGCCCCGCTTTTCCGCCACCGCGCAACTCAGACTTCCGCGCTTCAAACGCATCCCGAGCGATGTCTCTAAATAAATGCAAGTTGCGCTGGGCTTCTACACGTTGTTTTTGCCGCTCTCTGATCGGATCTCGGCCTTCCCGCAGTTCGCGTCGGGCTGCGTCAGCTGTTTCCCGGGCCTCCGCCAAGCCAACATCCGGCCACCGCCCGAGGCCCATTTCCCGTCGCTTACCGAAAACCGTAAGTCTAAGA
>NZ_JBQGAQ010000032.1:0-2790 GCF_056542905.1 Ruegeria sp. AA3
CTCCACTTCAATCGTATGGAATGGTGGTAGGACTGCGGTGTGTGCCGGGGCGGTCCGGGCGCTTCCTTTAACGCGTCGGCATGTGGATCAAGACGCCCGATGAGCGAAGCCATCAGTTCTCTCAGCGATGCCTGATCGGCGAGGACAAGTGCAGCGCGTTGACCAGCTGTCAGGGCAGCGACCTCGGGCGGCTGCGGTTCTGTCATCTGATCCGCGCCTGTCAGAACGCCCATCTTGGCCAGTTCGTCGGTAAGGGGGCGCAACATGTCTGCCATTGCATCAGTATCGGCGCTGTTAGAGGCGGCGGATTTCGCGATGCGCCGCAGCCTGACCACCATCTTTTCAACGCTGCCTTTGTTGGTGTCGTTTTGGAATGCCATTGGTTGTCTCCTGTCGTACCCTGTTGGTTCACGGGGCTTCCGCTCCGGTCGGGTTTCAGTATTCGATGGGTTCAAAAACAGTGAGAATGCGCTCAGTGACAGAGGGGTCGTAGGGACATTCAGATCCGCGATCGAGATAGAGGTCGTAGAACCAGCAGTACAGTCACAGCAATCGAGATCGGACCGGTGATGTTAAAAAATACCCAATCAAAGGGTTGACCAATAGGTGCGGGGCAATCGCGTGCTGAGATAACCCAGTTCACAGCCGCGGGAAGATCCGGAAAGTCGACCCAGCCACGCGGATCGTCACATAGTAACTTGCCGCGATAAATTGCCTGCGCGTGATACAGACAAACCGACAAACCAAACAAAACAACAAGTCCCGCGTTCGTGAAACGGTCGAGCATTTTCAGCAAAAACCATATCAAAAGCAGCTTCAGGACCGTTGTTACCGAATAGGTAAGAAGCAGAGTAGCGGAAAGATCATTCACACGGTGCACTCAAACCAATCATTGGTCACTTGTCGAGGCATAGCCGAAAGACCAAAGCCTTCCGCTGACCCCCGCAAGGCTTTTCAGCCCTGCGATATCTGAGGTCGCCGGGCTGCTAAGCCTTGCTTCCGTCGCGCTCTGTGGTGACACTTCTGCTTTGCAAACCCGGTGACATTTCTACTTGGTTGCAACACTGACTCCGCCAAAATCCTTCACTCCGGCTGCCAGTCATCGTCGAGCGAGGATTGCACTCCGCTATCTGTGATCGAAGCATAGTGCGTGGCGGTTTCGGTACCCATTTCTGTACCGTCCCCAGACATGTAGGCCTGCGCGAACTCGGTACGCTTGAATACGGATCCATCAAGTTCGATTGTGGTGCGATCCTCTGCCGTCGCGCGTGTCACAGAGCCATCATACCAAACCTTGATCCGCGTCCCGTCTGCGATCTGTACCACAACGGCCATCGGCTCGATCTGCACACCCAGCCAACCGTCATCGGTGTCCCGCCGCGCGATGATCTTGTCAGACCGGAACTTGACCTGAACATCGCCCGACAAACTGTTGCCGCTTGATTTCAGAACAACAAAAGCCTCTTGCTCGGCCGGGTTTGGGTGGATCGTAACATTTGCGTTCTTCGGCGGCCAAACCTTGGCGGAGTCGCGTTTCTTGCCCTTCTGGTCGCGGTGAAACCCAACATAGAGCTGGGCCGATTTCCAGATGCGCGTGGCCTTCCTTGAAAGTGCCGTGGATTTTGCAGTCATGTCATCGGACCTTTTAGAACGGATATTTCGGATTGGTGCTTACGGTGGCCATGCGGATCTGACGGAACGAGATCAAAGGGCAAGGTATCAAGGGTGAAGCGCCCAATGGAATACCTATGAAGAAAACCCAGCAGGTAGACCGGATCGGCGGGGTATGGCGCACAGTTCCATGCATGGCGCAGTGCGGCTGCTTCATTAGAAGAATACGCGGCTATGAGACACCTTGCCTCACGCCATTTATCGGCACGTTGTTTCCGGCTGCGTTTCTCTTGCCGTTCCCAATCCACTGCGCGTTTGAACATAACCTCATCTTCACTGGGTTGCTGCTCTGCGATCTGATTGGCCAGCAATGGAAAAGCCTCGCGTTCCTTCTGCTGTTTGCGGCGCAAGGCGGCACGCTTGCGGGGTGTGTCTTCGAAGGCAAAACGGGGCCACATCTTGAACCTCATGGCTCGATCCCTCCCTGCCAGCGGGTGCGACTATTGCGGAGATGCTGAAGACAGGCCACTCGCCCGACTTCTGCATGCATCCCGTTGTCGAGCGCGAACCGATGGCGAGCCTCCCAGTCCCGAACCCAGTCTGCGGCCAAACGGTCGTCAACCCGACCACTCTGAAAAGGATTGTCCTCGAGCAGGAAGCCCTTGCAATGTGCAGCACCGCCATCGGTGGGAGCGCGCAGGGTGTCGTTTTCGTACGCGACCGGATCCACGCCACACCCCATGGGATCGGCGCGGCTGCGGTCGCCTGGCGCTAAGTCAGTCATGATCGCCTCCGTTCGTAGCGGTTTGCGAAAGCTTGAGCTGGCGGGCTTCTTCGATCACGGCGTCGTACATATCGACATGGCCACAAGGGTTCTCCCATGTCTGGATTTCGTACCACTCACCATCCTCGCAGTAGCGTCGAAACACCGGTTTCCCTCTAGGCTTGCCACAGAAGGGACAGGTATTGGTGATCTCAACGGTTTTGATAATCTGCGTGATACTTTGATAGCCGTTGCCCCAAAGGCGGCGCTGCAGGGCGCGATCCAATATGGTGACTTGCATAAGTGCCTCCACTTCAATCGTATGGTATGGTGGTAAGACTGCGGTGAGTGCCGGGGCGGTCAGGGCGCTTCCATAATCTCTTCGGCAAGTTCTGCAAGACTCTCGAAGAGTGAAG
>NZ_JBQGAQ010000033.1:0-2699 GCF_056542905.1 Ruegeria sp. AA3
TGAGGCGCGTCGTGGGTGGTTTGCCAAAGACTGCCAATCGCCTGTAGCACGGCGAGCATCCACGTAAGCTTTCAGGACTTCGCCAGCAGTATGACCGTCTTCGCCCGCCTGTTCCCAGTAGTGCTCAATAGCGTGATCGTCATAGTCGCGATTGTGCATCGCAAGCCAGAATTTGCGATCATGCGAGTTGACTGACTTGTCACTGCACTCTGCTGCGTCCGATACTACGGCCTCAAATCCGTTGATGTCGACGATCGCGCCATCAATCAGAGTCTCCGCATTCGGATTGTATCCATGCCCGATGATCGCGCTCACACCGGCTCTGAACGCGGGAGTGAGATTTGGTGAAAGTCGTGCAATTGCGGTGTGAAAATTACCGCGAAATGAGCCATTCCTGAACCCTATGTGTAGCGGCTTGAGATCATAATCCGTTGGGCGCGAGATCATCGCTGTTTCTGGCTCAGATTATTTGAGACTATAATTCGATTTGGGACCACTTTATTTGAGAACGGGCTCAGAATAATTGAGACGGGCTCACATTTCTGAGACTGGGATCGGTGGGGTGAGACCATCCACATGACCTCATAGCGACAACCCCGCCATCCGCATTCGCTCTGCCAATTCGCGGGTCCGCGCGGGTTCAAGCTGCCCGCTCAGGAAGCGTTTGATCTCGGCAGGTTTGGACTGGAACTGATCCGCCAATACCTTCACAGAATAGCCCTGCCGGGTGAGACGTGGCTCCAAGTCATCAAAGTCGGGGGCCAGGGTGGCCGACACAATATCCGGCGTGATTGGTTTCTGGCCGATGCGGAACCCGGCCTCCAATGCCCGGTTTAAATATTCGGCAAACTGTAAGGGTGTGGTCAGGCGCTCTGCCAGTAGGTCCAGCGCCGCCGGTTCGATAATCTCGTCAAGTGGAGCGTCGTCCTCGGTACACTGGTCCAAAAGCCAGTCGAGATAGGTTCGGGACTCTTCCCCCAATCCTTCGAAGGGCAGGATATCAGTGCGATGCCCGATCTCTTCCATCGTTGGGCGGCGAAGGTCGTTTCGCAGCTTCGGATGGCCGACCAGAATAACGGACAGATTGCCTCCGCCGCGCGCGATCACTTCCATCAGGCGTTTCAGCCCGATCAATGTCTTTCCATACAGATCATGGGCCTCATCGACAAACAGCGCCACGGGCTTTCCGGAGCGGGCTACCAGCTTCTGAAGTTCTCGTTCCCTCTTTTCACCTTGGGTTGGAATCTTTGGTTCTTTCTCTCGTGAGAGATCGTAGAACAGGGCTGAGATTAGCGTCGGAACGGTCGTGCGGGCTTTGTCCACCGACAGGCTTTCGGCGACAGTGACCTTCTTTTCGCGCGCAATTTCATCTTGCAACCGGTGCAGGAACACAGTCTTGCCGATGCCAACTGGGCCTGTCACAGCGATCAGGCGTCCGGTTCCAATGCCCGCCCGGACGGTGTGGGTGATCTGACGATGGTTCTCGGTCTCATAGAATCCGGCAGCTCGCCAGTCCTTGATCAGCCCATATCGCGCCATGATCTCGGCATTCAGCATTACTCGCTCTCCTCTTCAGCGGCCGGTCGCTTAGGCGAGAACCGGGCAGTTATTCCTTGTTTGATTTCCGTCTTGTCGAGCGTGCGGTCGACAAGATCATTCACGAACGACAGATCCTCGTCTGTCAGGCGGGCCAGCGGCTTGTGCAGCAAATCCGAGACCCCGCGCAGCGCATCCAATCGGCTGCTATAGGTGAACTCTCCATAGGGATCCGGATCGACAAAGGCCTGGCTGGCGAACGGCAGTACGTCTGCGGCTTTGGCCAGGCTTGAATCCAACCCGGCAAGCGCCGATCTGGGCACCGAGATCTTCTGCGCAAGATCTCCGATCCTGTCGGCCCGTGCCTGTGTTTGTGTTTTCTTGGGCTTGCGATAGCGATGCAGCGGGATAGGCCCACCTGTCGGGCGGTAGGGGCCAAAGCGCTTGTCGTTCCACTCAACGAACAGCTCGTGATCAAACACCTGCAGACCTGGTTAAGAAAGGTGGGCATTAAGCCGATCCAAATCTACCCGGGATCACCTTGGGAGAATGGATACAACGAGCGCTTCAATGGCACTCTGCGCCGGGAAGTCCTCAACGCAGAATGGTTCCACACCACCAAACAGGCTCAGATCGTCATCAATACCTGGCTTAGACAGTACAATCGTGTCAGACCCCATCAGGCTCTAAACATGCGACCGCCCGTTCCAGAAACCTTGCTCAAAACTGGCCCATAGAATTGGGGCTGGACAATTGCTCATACGGAATTTCCGTCCAGCAGTTTCTGACCAGGCGCTTTCGCGGTTCCGTCCCCGTTTACATATTCGTAAAGCGTCGTTGTGGTGATCCCGAGGCGCTTTGCCAGATCTGAAGCGTTGGTCTCACGATCCGCCATGCCTTTCATTGCCATGCGCAACATGGTCAAATCCATCTTGCGCGGTCGCCCACCTTTCCGGCCCCGCGCACGTGCTGCTGCCAGCCCGGCGTGGGTGCGTTCAGCGATGAGTTCCCGTTCGAACTCAGCGAGGCTGGCAAAGATGCCGAAGACGAGACGCCCATTCGCGGTTGTCGTATCAATCTCGGCACCGGCGCCAGAAAGAACGCGGAGGCCAACGCCGCGCTCTCGTAGGCCGTCAACCGTTGCTACAAGATGCTTGAGACCG
>NZ_JBQGAQ010000034.1:0-2276 GCF_056542905.1 Ruegeria sp. AA3
AGCCAGTGCTGCGCAGCCGTTATCGGCTACGCAGCAGACTGCTCACAATGCGCCTTCGTCGCCCAGGAACTCGATACCAGCTGTCGCGCCATCACTGTAGGCAATGCAATTCCAAGGAGCACGATCCTCACCAACGCCTACAGTGACCTGTGTTCCCGCCTCGCTAAATGCCGATGAGAGCACCACGACTTGCGAATTGTTCGTGGTGTTGGCTACATCTCGCAAACATGCTTGCTGAGCCGGTGTGAGCTCGGCGGACGCGCTTGATGTACTCGTATCGTCACAGGCCGCAAGCATTGCGAAAAAAGTTGCGCCTGCAATCATCACCATCTTGTTGGTCATTTTCTTCTCCCTCTGGGTCCTTTGAAATTAACGAAATTGGATGCGCTTGTTTGAAGCTCTCGTGTCTGAGCACCCAACAGAACATGCTTCCATCCTGTGAATACCTTTCCCAAAACTTGCTGCGGCGGGCTTGGTCGGCGGAACAACATTTCGTTGACTATCGGGGCCGCCAACAACGTGTGAAGGCCGAATGACGACACTGGCGAAAGCTAAAGCAAACTCTGGAAAGATGGGGAGAGCGTTAGGTTCCAACATCGCGTCCTCCCAACGCTCGACCATTATTAAAGGCCTTCCGACCGCCAGCACTCACTCCAGCAGTCGGAAGGGCCCGACAAATCGGGCGACAGCGACAACAACGGAGGTAAAATGAAAGTTGTGTCGAATTCGCATGTTTGAATCTATTTTCTAATAAATCAATATTTTTTCCGCGCGTAAAAATCTTTACGCTCTCGTGCGATAGGGTTCTGCTTTCAAACAAAGATAAGAGGGAGCATCCTTAGGGGCGAGTGGGTTCTCCTGAACGGCGAAGCGTTTGAGACCGCACAGAAAGTAAGAAAGGAGTGAAATATGGGATTTGGCGAAGCAGTAAAAACGTGTTTCTCAAAATACTTCCAGTTCTCCGGTCGGGCTTTACGCTCAGAATACTGGTGGTTCTTCTTGTTCGTAGTTCTCGCGAGCGCTGCTTTAGCTGTGCTGGATACGATCATATTCGGGACCAACCCCGAAACAGGGCAAGGATCTCGGGTTCTGTCCTCTGTTTTCCAACTGGCTGTTCTCATACCCATGCTGGCCGCCGGTTGGCGGAGGCTGCATGATACAGGACGACCTGGCTGGTATTTGCTGCTGCCGATGGCGCTCAGCATTACCACGCTCTTTGTTATGCTGGGAGGGGTGGCGTTCTTCTCGGTATTGGAGCAAGGGACGGAAAACCCCGATGCATTACGAGGACCTGCGGCCGTCCTGGGCGTGACCGGTATTGTTGTTGTCTCAATTCTTCAATTGGTTCTGTCCATCCTGATGATCTGGTGGCTGACGCGACCTTCCCAAGAAAGCGCAAACGAATACGGCGCACCTGTTTCCTAACCTTGTTGCCCGGGTAACGGGCCGGAAACTCTGGCTGAATGACAGTACGAACCGTAACACCATGGAGAGAGAAAATGAGTTTCAAAACGATTTCCACTGGGACGCTGATGATGGTTATGGCGACCACAGCATCAGCGGAGTGGTCGTTCAACTCTGGGCCTAATCCCAATGCATTTATTCAGACCGGAAACATGACGCTGGAACTTCAGTGTGACCGTATCCGCTTTGCTCCGGTTGGATACGAGGACAGCCAGGACATTGTACAGAAGCAAGGGCTTTCCATTCGTTTCTTGAAGAATGGCACCACCGAAGTTGGCGCATTTCAGGTTGGCGCAGAAAACGCTGACGTGCAGGTCGTCGACAATTATCCTGTCGAGGTCAGTTTCAATAGTCAGCAGGATTATGGTTTTGTACTGGACCAGCTCGCGGCCAATGCATCCGTTAACCTGTCCATGATTGATCAAGATGTCAGCTACGGAATCTTTGACTTGAAAGGTTCCAGCGCGGCAATTCGGTCCCTTCGTTCCGCCTGCGATTTAGATGCTAGCCAGGGGACCTCCTACGAAGCACCCGAAGGCATCGTCTACTGTGGTGGCGGAGCGATAAAACGCGTGATCGAACCCGTAATTTTGGACAACCCGGAGGGAGAGTGGGACGCGCGAGTAACGGTCAACGGCGAGTCGATCAGAGCCATGACGGCCTATAGTTACTTCGGAAACTATGAGCCGCCGGCCGGATTTGTCGTCGCCCTGCTTGGGGAAGACAGGTCCGAGTTTCTGATTTTTAACGAAGGCTCGGCAAATTGGCTGGAATACGGGGACTACAGATATGAACAATGCAATTGATGCCAC
>NZ_JBQGAQ010000035.1:0-2122 GCF_056542905.1 Ruegeria sp. AA3
GACCGAATGCTCATCGCATAACCAATCACCAGCATCCGGTCGATCAGCTCGGGATCGATCGAAGGGCGGCCCGTGTGGCTGTAAAAGGGCTTCAGCCTCTCCCGCATGTCGCCCATGTCGAGGAAACGGTCAATCTCTCTCAATACGTGATTAGGCGGCACATGTGCGTCCAAATCGAACTCATAGAACAGCTGCGCTTCAACCTTTTGAATGCCCATCATCGCCCGATCCTCCCAATCTCGATAAATCAAGTGAATCAAACGACTTGCCGCACTGCAACACAGAGTTCTTCAACAGCATGGGCGTATTCTGTTGAAAAACTCTGTCTTGATCGAAGGCCATCTGGCTGATTCAATTCTCTTATTGAATGGGAGTTTGGATGATGATGGGACCAAAACAGGAAACTCAGGCTGAGCTGTTCTATGAGTTCTCCCTGGAGGAACATGTCCCGGACAATCATCTGCTGCGGTCGATTGATCGATTTGTTGACCTGAGTAGTATCCGCAATCATTTGGCGGATTTTTACAGTCATACTGGTCGCCCTTCCGTCGATCCCGAGTTGCTGATCCGCATGCTGCTGGTGGGCTATTGCTTTGGCATCCGGTCGGAACGGCGGTTGTGCGAAGAAGTGCACCTGAACCTTGCGTATCGCTGGTTCTGTCGCCTCGATCTGACTGATCGAGTGCCGGATCACTCTACCTTTTCCAAGAACCGCCATGGTCGGTTCCGCGAGAGTGAACTCTTGCGGCACGTGTTCGAAACGACAGTGGCGCGGTGCATCGCAGAAGGTTTGGTCAGCGGCCAGCGTATGGCGATTGATGCCAGCTTGATTGAGGCAGAAGCGACCAAGCAGTATTCAGCGTCACAAGAAGAATGGGATGCTGCACAGATCGATGCCAAGACCGCACCGCGCGCTGTTCGGGAATATCTGGAAACCCTGGATGAGGCCGCGTTTGGTGCTGCCTCGCCAGTCAAGCCTAAGTTCATTTCATATTCGGACCCTGCCAGCCAATGGACAGCGGCGCACAAGGCACCAGCCTTCTTTGCTTACTCTGATAACTACCTCGTTGATACAGATCACAGCGTGATTGTGGATGTGGAAGCGACCAGATCCATCCGGCAAGCCGAAGTGGGGTCGACAAAGACGATGCTGGACCGGGTGAAGGACAAGTTCGACCTCGTCCCCGACTGGATGATCGCCGATACCGCCTACGGCTCAGGCCCGATGCTCGGCTGGCTCGTGGATCGCAAGATCGATCCTTACATCCCGGTCATCGACAAGGCCGGACGCCCCGACGGCACCTGGACACGCACAGACTTCGAATGGGACGCTGAGCATGATCAATATATCTGCCCAGAGGGTCACGCGCTTAAACAGTTCCGCCGGAATTACTCTGATCCAAACCGGGGGCCGTCGGGCAAGGGCACAGCCCGCTATCGCGCCTTGAAAGAAGTCTGCCAGGTATGTCCGTCCAAACAAAGATGCTGCCCCAACGCTGATGCACGCAAAATCACCCGCGAAGAGCACGAAGATGCGCGCCAGGTCGCCAGAGATCTGGCCAAAACTGAAGAGTACCAGATTGCGATGAAGCTCAGAAAGAAAGTTGAGATGCTCTTCGCCCACCTCAAGCGCATCCTAGGCCTTGGACGGCTCCGATTACGTGGACCGTGCGGCGCAAATGACGAATTCCTCCTCGCCGCCACCGCCCAGAACCTCCGCAAATTGGCGAAAATCTTTCCCGCACCGCAGCAAACGCGAAACGCCTGACCAGAAAGGCGCTCGTGCCGTGCTCAGGTCACCCCATTCTGCGACTGCAACACGTTGTTTTTCAACAGAATCCCCGCTTAGCCGTCATTCGCTGCAATTGCAAAGCCTTAATGCTGTCAGACTTAGCGGCTACAGGGGGGGCCAACAGCGCTCATATCAATTTATAAACGTCTGGCTATGCAAGAGCCGTCCACAGCGGCCGTTCGACCGGAGTCTGTAGCCCGCAGTGCAACACCTAGATTTTCGCCTCTATTGGTAAGGTACAGCGGGTAGTCTAGATACTCAAAGTGAGCCCAGTTTTTCATCAGCGATAATACTATTTGCTGCTCAGGAGGTCGCATTGTCGCATCGATA
>NZ_JBQGAQ010000036.1:0-1776 GCF_056542905.1 Ruegeria sp. AA3
CAGAACCAACAGGCTGAGAGGAACATCCCAAGCGGCTTTTGCCATCGCTCATCGGCAGTTCCAACGTCGACTTTTTCAACACTATCCGGACGAAGCAGCCATCCGCATTTTTACTCCAAATGACCACAGTCAGCCCAAAGCAGACGTTCTCAAGTTTTCACCCGCCGTCTGTTCTAGTGGCAACGCAGCCACTCGCAAATAATTGTAGTCCATGCGGCGCGAGCAAGATCCGAGACCAATAAATTCCAATTTGATTATACATAATGTTGAAGTATCCTCCGACGAAGAAACGACATATAGATTGAAGGTGACGGAGCGGATGGTAAAAGGTCTCAAATCAGCAGTTGCAACTGTACTGACTGCGACGCTGATGACATGCCCCAATTTAGTCGCAGCAGACCAAGTCTCGGAGCAGATAGAAGCTCTGCTACGGCCAAATACGAATGCGAGTAGCACACTTTCTAACAGTAAGAGTTTGGACGCAGGAATCCTTGTGTCTAGCCCCCTCGTTCGGCACCACTAAATTGAGGTTTCTCTAATAAGGTTTCAGGCACAGGTGGGCGCATGTTCAGAGCATGATGTGGCCGGATCTGGTTGTATTGTCTGAGCCAGACATTGATGGCGACCTGAGCTTGTTTGGTTGTGTGGAACCATTCGGCGTTGAGGACTTCGCGACGGAGTGTTCCGTTGAAGCGTTCGTTGTAGCCATTTTCCCACGGTGACCCTGGGTAGATCTGGATCGGTTGGATACCGACCCGTCGGAGCCACTCCTGAAGCGGTGCAGCGATGAACTCCGGGCCGTTGTCTGAACGAATAAACTCGGGCTTACCGTGTTTCATCAGCAGCCGGTGCAGAACGTCCAGAACGTCAGCTGCATTCATTCTGGGTCGCACTGCCACGCAGAGCGCCTCACGGGTGTACTCATCAAGCACAGTCAGCATCTTGTAGCTCCGCCCACTGCTCAGCTTGTCATGGACAAAATCAATCGCCCAGACATGGTTGGGATGCGTGGGCCTGAGCCGGATGACAGAGCTGCCCTTGTGATAGAGCCGCCTTCGTTTCTTATGCCGATGTGGCAGCTGCAAGCCTTCTTCGCCCCATAATCGTTCGATCTTCTTGTGATTGACCTGCCAGCCCTCTATCCGCAAAAGCGCTGTCACTTTCCGATAACCATATCGTCCGTATTGCTTGGCCAGCCGGATCATCGCCAGGCGCAGCGCATCATCACTAGTAGCCTTGGACCGATAGCGATGACTGGACCGCGCCACACCCAACACAGCGCAGGTTCGACGTTCCGATGTATCCAGCTTTTGGCGGGTGTGGATCACGGCCTGACGCAACCCATCAACCGTCAGGCCTTGGGCTTTAAATGATCCAGGCTCTCCTTCAGGATCAGCTTGTCGAGCTGAAGATCAGCCACGATCTTCTTAAGCCGCTCATTCTCTTTCTGAAGCGCTCGCATCTCTGACAACTGCGGCCGCCCCATGCCGCCAAACTTCTTGCGCCAGTAGTAATACGTCTTGTCTGAAATCCCCGCCTTCCGACAAGCGCTCACAACATCCAAACCATCATGCAAATGCACGTCGATCTCGCGCAAAATCTTCAATGCATCTTCATTGGAATGAAACCGGTCAGCTTTAGGCTCGGCACCCCCATTCGCTGCATACGATGTGAGCGTCTGCTTTGCGGAGATAGTGTTGAAAAAGTCGACGTTGGAACTGCCGATGAGCGATGGCAAAAGCCGCTTGGGATGTTCCTCTCAGCCTGTTGGTTCTG
>NZ_JBQGAQ010000037.1:0-1692 GCF_056542905.1 Ruegeria sp. AA3
GAGGCTGTGTGAAAACTCCCGCTGTTGCCGGAGAGATGGTATGCTTTCGGCATTGGATGTGGAGGCATTCCATGGGGCAGTTTATCGAAGGCGTGGATCGACATCAGGCGATGTTGTTGCCCGAATGTCTGGACGATTATGTTGACGAAGACAGCGCCGTCCGAGCGATTGATGCATTCATCGATATGCTCAGCTTGGCGGATTTGGGTTTCCAAACCTCACCAGCCGCGACCGGTCGGCCTGGTTATCATCCTGGACTTATGCTGCGGGTCTATCTCTACGGATACTTGAACCAAATTCAGTCTTCGCGGCGGCTAGAGCGGGAGTGCGGCCGCAACCTGGAACTCATTTGGCTGACGGGCCGATTGAAGCCCGACTTCAAGACGATTGCCGACTTCCGCAAGGATAACGGTCCGGCGATCCGCAAGGTATGCCAACAGTTCGTCGCTCTATGCCGTGACATCAATCTGCTGGATGGAAACCTGGTCGCCATCGATGGCAGCCGGTTCAAGGCGGTGAATGCCAAGGCCAAGAACTACACGCGCGGCAAGCTGCGCCAGAAGCTGGGTGAGATCGACAAGGCCATTGAGCGCTATCTGGGTGAACTGGATCGCGCGGACGAGGTGTTTGAACAGACCGGCACCGTGTTGCCCGCGGCACGAATGGAACGCACGCTGAGAAAGCTGGAACATCTGCAAAAGGAAGCGGCGCGCTACAGATCAATCGAGAGACGCATGGATGAAACCGGCGAAACGCAGGTGTCTCTGAGCGATCCTGACGCGCGATCCATGGCCACAACGCCCCGCATGCCCCGCGTCGTTGGCTACAACGTACAGACGGCGGTTGAAGCCGAGAACCACCTGATCGTCGCGCATGAAGTCACCATGCATGGATATGACAGGGATGCCTTGTCGATGATGGCGGCGGCTGCGCGCGATGCGATGGCCTTGGATCGGATCGAGGCCATAGCCGACAAGGGGTATTACAAGAGCGAGGAAATCCTTGCTTGCGAAGAAGCCGGTATCTCTGTCGTCGTTCCCAAGCCTCAAACCTCGAATGCCGGAGCCCGGGGCCAGTTCGACAAAGCCGACTTTGCCTATGATGCGGAGAACGACGTTTATATCTGCCCCGCTGGCGAGCAACTGAGCTACCGGTTCACGGGGCCACAGGACGGCAAAGCTATCAGGGTCTACTGGTCGAGCAATTGCGAAAGCTGTGTCATCAAGGACAAGTGCACCACTAGCAAACAGCGCCGCATTCGCAGGTGGGAACATGAAGACGTGCTGGAACGCGTACAGCATCGGCTGGACCAGGACCCCACCCAACTGGCTGTTCGCAGCATGACCGTCGAGCACCCCTACGGCACGATAAAATCGTGGATGGGAGCTACACACTTCAAGATGAGACGGTTGAAAAACGTTGCCACGGAGATGGCCCTGCACGTTCTTGCCTACAACTTGACCCGTGTCATGAAGATCATCGGCATCCCGGCTTTGGTTGCCGCGATGAAAGCCTAAAAGGCGCCTCCTTGGCCAAAAAACAGCATCCCGAAGAAGCTAAATCGTCCCGATGGCCTCAGAAACGGCACTCTGGCCAAATCTGAAAGATCAAAGAGGACAAATCGAAAAAATACGCTCCAACACCCAACCCCGGGGAAAGCTGCACGAACCTAGCCCGTTTCCACACAGCCTC
>NZ_JBQGAQ010000038.1:0-1517 GCF_056542905.1 Ruegeria sp. AA3
GATAGTGTTGAAAAAGTCGACGTTGGAACTGCCGATGAGCGATGGCAAAAGCCGCTTGGGATGTTCCTCTCAGCCTGTTGGTTCTGGTTGCGGGGCTAGTTTTGCGAGTTTCCTTAGGTTTTGAGCTGTGGCTGCGAGTTGGAACTGCTCATATGCACCTTTGGGTCCTCGAAGTCGCATCATCGGCACGCCGATGTATCGCTTCAGGTGGGCAAACAGCATCTCGACTTTCCGTCTTTGAATGAACGAGGTCATGTAGGCGTCTGTTTTTCGGATATCGCGGGCGGCGTCGCGTGCTGCTTCGTGGACGGAGCGAAGCACGTTTCGAGCTGGCTGTTTTGGACAGCAATTTGCCTTCAATGGGCATGCGTCGCAGTCGTGCTTTGACGCTCGATATTTGATGAACCCGTCTTTGCCGCCGTTCGGCTTTCGCGGTTTGGAGAAGTTCCGGCGATATGTTCGCAGCTCCTTGTTGCCAGGGCATGAGTAGCTGTCGGTCGCGGGGTCGTAGATGAAGTCTTCGCGTGAGAATGTGCCGTCCGTCCGTTTGGATTTATCCCAGACCGGGATGTGCGGGGCGATGCCGCGTTCTTCGACCAGCCAGCCCAGCATCTCTGCCGATCCGTAGCCTGTATCGCCAACCAACTTGTCTGGCGTCATGTCAAAGCGATCCGTGATGCGGTCGATCATCCGTCGCGCGGCAAAGGCCTCCGCGGTTCGGATCGGTACGGATGGTTCCACATCCACGATGACTGCATTGTCCAAATCCACCATGTAGTTGGTGGAATATGCAAAGAATGCGGCCCCTCCATCGGCGCCTGTCCAGCGCGCCGCAGGGTCCACCGGCGAGATGTATTTGGGGACGACTTTGGTGGACGCGCCGAATGCGGCGTCATCCAGCGTTTCGAGATATTCCTCAACCACGCGGGTGGTCAGTTCGGGGGGCAGACCTTCCTTGCTTTCAATCCCGCGTGTCTGGTTGGCATTCGCCGGGATCAGGCTGGCATCGACACCAAAACTCTCGCCGCCAACCAAACCCTCATCAATACAGCGTCTCAGAACGGTTTCGAAGAGATGTCGGAACAAACCGCTCTCCCGGAAACGCCCATGCCGGTTCTTCGAGAAAGTTGAATGGTCAGGCACCGGGTCAGTCAGGTCGAGCCTGCAAAACCATCTGTACGCCAGATTGACATGCACCTCTTCGCAAAGGCGGCGCTCGGACCTGATGCCTTGGCAGTAGCCCAACAACAGCATCCGGATCATCAACTCAGGGTCAATCGAAGGACGACCATGCGCGCTATAAGACGGTGCCAGAAGCGGTCGAACGTCTGACAGGTCAAGGAAACGATCAATGCCGCGTAGAGAGTGATCGGCAGGAACAAACTCGTCAATCGAGAACTCATAAAACAGCGCACCCTGCGCCACCTGCCTCGGTCCCATCATTGCTAAGTCCTCCACTCTCAAAACGAGTGAATCAGCGCCAGACCAACCAATCAACCGACTTTTTCAACACTATC
>NZ_JBQGAQ010000039.1:0-1499 GCF_056542905.1 Ruegeria sp. AA3
CGGGCACGGACTTGCTGGCCAGAAAGTTCATCCACCCGCAAATCCGGGTGTTCCTGGAGCAGTTCCGCCAGCGGATCGGCACCAAGAAGGTGGTGATGCAGCCGGTGCAGGAGGCGGGCGAGATGGCCGCCTATGTCCTGGCCCCGCGCTTCGGGAGCATCACTCAGAAGAGCGCCACGGCCTTTCTCAGAAAGACGGGGGGCAACTGGCGCTTAGCGATGGCCCTGGCCGATGCCTGCGCCCGCCTCATGGAGAATGAGGGCATCGACAAACTCGATGAGCGCGTGGTCGAGACCGCTGCCGCATGGATGGCGGGAGAGAGTTGAGGATGGCCGTTCCCGAAACCGTCCAGGAGCTGGTCTCCCTTGCCGCGCCCCATGCCCTTGATGGCGCGCCCTTCACCGCTGCGGACCGGCTGCACAAGGCCGCCGATGCTCGCACCGCCCACGCCATCCCTGCGGGGTATCCCAACCCACCGGGCTTGGCACCATTGGCGAGACCAGCACCCTCAGCGCAAGCGCAGGATTGAAGATCACGTTCATGGCATACTCCCATGCTCTAACGCCGGGGCACTCGGATCATGATCAGGCAGCGACCCTCGGTGCTTTCAACTCGTTGTTATTTCTGTCAAATTGGGCGGATTCTGTTGAAGAACTCGGTGCAATTGACTGCCAGATTATCGCTGGAGAACCAGCGCGAGTTGTTTGGTCCGGACGCTGGCCCAGTCGTCTCGCAAATGGGCTGATTTGGCGGGTCAGATCATCCCATGGCCTCCGTTTGGGCGGTCCTGGGCCTGAGCTTGGCGAGCTTTCTGAGGTTCTGTGCGATGGCAGCGAGCAGGAACTCATCTTTTGCCCCGTTCGGGCCGCGCAATCGCAACCTGGTCAGGTTCAGGATGCGTTTCAGATGCGCGAAGAGCATCTCAACTTTCTTCCGTTTGTCACGGCTGACCTTGTAGGCTTTCGTCTTCCGGCTCGATCGCGCGAAGTCCCGGGCGTCCTCGTGCTCTTCCCGGCTGATCGATCTGCAGATCGCATTGGGGCAGCACTTCTCTTTCGATGGGCACCCCTGACAATCGGATTTTAGAGCGCGATACTTTCGGGTGCCGCGGATGTTCTTGTCGCGATTGGGATCGGAGTAATTCCGGCGGAACTGCTTCAATGCGAAACCTTCGGGGCAAATGTATTGGTCGTTGGCCTCGTCGTATTCAAACTCAAAACGGGTCCATGCGCCGTCCTTGCGGTTCGAATGATCGATCACTGGAATGAAGGGGATGATGCCGCGTTTCTTGACCAGCCACCCCAAGTTGTCGCTGGATCCATAGGCCGTGTCCGCGGCAAGCCAATCCGGCCGGATGCCGAAGCGCTGTTCAGTGCGATCCAGCATTGTTTGCGAGGCACCCACCTCGGCCTGTCGGATCGCCCGCGTGGCTTCAACATCCATGATGACTGAGCTTTTTGTGTCGATCAGGTGGTTCGTGGCATAGGCAAAGTAGGGAC
>NZ_JBQGAQ010000040.1:0-1372 GCF_056542905.1 Ruegeria sp. AA3
CTAACAGGTCCCTCTGGCACCGGGAAAACAACGACGGCAAAGGCGCTTATTGCAAAGCTTCGAGACGCCAACCCGCATATGAGGCACGCCAAGATCAGCGGAGGCCCAGAATCCATTCGTGCAGACACAACACCAGGATCCGTCATCTACGAGATTGAGGACCCTTGGGGGAAATACCGAGCAGAACCAACGGCGCTACCGTGGAACGATGAAATTAACGCGATTTTGAACTCCGCGAATCCTGACCGAAGATTTGTCATTACAAGTCGGTCAGATGTGCTTGTTGCTGCTGAACTGAAAACTCTGGACAAACGATATACTGCTGAGTTGTCGCATGGACACTATCGAAAAGTCGATCGCATCGTGTCTTGGCCCCCTAAAACTGTGCCACAGTTGGCTTAGTTTTGGAGACGGGATTGATGGCGCGGAAACGGTATTCGGACGAAGATATTCTGCGGCTTTTGCGCGAGATTGAGCTGGGCCTGGCATCTGGTTCGGATGTCGCGACGGCGTGCAGAACGGCTGGTGTCAGTGATGCGACCTATTACACATGGCGCAAGCGGTTTGGTGGGATGGGACGATCTGAGATGGCCAATCTGAAGGCGCTGCAGAAAGAGAATGATCGGCTCAAGAAAATCGTGGCTGAGCTTGAACTGGACAAACTCATTCTCAAGGAGAGCCTTGATTATCTAAAGCCAAAGGCCTGACGGCAGACCAGCTTCGTCAGGCCGTGGTCCACACCCGACAAAAGCTGGCAACCTCTGAACGGCGCACCTGTCGCGTGATTGGATTGGCGCGGAGCACGCTGCAATACCGCGCAGCGCCAAAGGATGATGAGGCGTTACGTCTGGCGATGATCCGATTGGCCAAACGGTATGGGCGCTACGGCTACCGCAAGGTCGCCGAGCTGCTGCGTGTCGAAGGCTGGGCAGTCAATCATAAAAAGATCGAACGACTATGGCGCGAAGAAGGCTTGCAGCTCCCACAACGGCACAAGAAACGCAAACGGCTGTACCACAAGGACAGCTCGATCATCCGGCTCCGACCGCAACATCCCAATCACATCTGGAGCATTGACTTTGTCCACGACAAGCTGAGCAACGGACAGAGCTACAAGATGCTGACGGTGCTGGATGAGTATACCCGTGAGGCGCTCTGCGTAGCGGTCAAGCCGAAGATGAACAGCGCAGACGTGCTGGATGCGCTCTACCCACTCTTATTGCGGCACGGGAAGCCCGAACACATCCGTTCCGACAACGGCGCGGAGTTCATCGCAACGGCCCTGCAGACCTGGTTAAGAAAGGTGGGCATTAAGCCGATCCAAATCTACCCGGGATCACCTTGGGAGAATGGATACAACGAGCGCTTCAAT
>NZ_JBQGAQ010000041.1:0-1214 GCF_056542905.1 Ruegeria sp. AA3
TTTGCTTCGACTGCGGCATTGCCTTCTTCGCCATTGGCGGCCAGACCATCGACAACTTCGATGATCCAATCTGCGATTTGACGGAACTCGACTTCTCCAAAACCTCGTGTCGTGCCAGCAGGAGAACCAAGGCGGATGCCGCTGGTGATAGTTGGTTTCTCGGGGTCAAACGGAACGCCGTTCTTGTTGCAGGTGATATGCGCACGACCCAATGCTTTCTCGGTCGCGTTACCCTTAACGCCTTTGGGGCGCAGGTCGACCAGCACCACATGGGTGTCGGTGCCGTGGGTCACGGTGTCGAGACCGCCCTTGATCAGCTGATCTGAAAGGGCCTGAGCGTTCACGATAACCTGCTTGATGTAGTCCTTGAATGAGGGCCGCAGCGCCTCGCCAAACGCTACTGCTTTGCCAGCAATCACATGCATCAGCGGACCACCCTGAATACCGGGGAAGATTGCCGAGTTTACCTTTTTCGCGATCGCTTCGTCGTTGGTCAGGATCATGCCTCCGCGGGGGCCGCGCAGCGTCTTGTGCGTGGTGGTTGTCGCGACGTGTGCGTGCGGGAAGGGCGAGGGGTGCTCACCCGCTGCAATCAGGCCTGCGATATGGGCCATATCCACGTGCAGGTACGCACCAACCATATCGGCGATCTCGCGCATGCGGGCAAAATCGATAATACGCGGAATGGCCGAACCGCCTGCGATGATAAGCTTGGGCTGGTGTTCTTTGGCCAGCGCTTCGATCTGATCATAGTCGATCAGATTGTCTTGCTTGCGCACGCCATAGTGGACTGCATTGAACCATTTGCCCGATTGGTTTGGGGCTGCACCGTGGGTCAGGTGACCGCCGGCATCCAGGCTCATACCCAGAATCGTGTCACCAGGTTTGATCAGCGCCTGGAACACCCCTTGGTTTGCCTGCGAGCCCGAGTTTGGCTGGACATTGGCGAACTCGCAGCCGAACAGCTGCTTGGCCCGATCGATAGCCAGGTTTTCGGCGACATCGACGAATTGGCATCCGCCATAGTACCGGCGGCCCGGATAACCTTCGGCATATTTATTGGTCATGACCGAGCCCTGCGCTTCCATGACAGCGGCAGAGACGATGTTTTCCGATGCGATCAGCTCGATTTCATCGCGCTGGCGGCCCAATTCGGATGTGATCGAGCCAAATAGCTCGGGGTCACGATCGGAAAGGGATTGGGTGAAGAAACC
>NZ_JBQGAQ010000042.1:0-1176 GCF_056542905.1 Ruegeria sp. AA3
TTACTCGATGATTTTCGACACGACGCCGGCGCCGACGGTGCGGCCGCCTTCGCGGATGGCGAAGCGCAGGCCGTCTTCCATCGCGATCGGCGCGATCAGCTCGACGGTGAAGCCGACGTTGTCGCCAGGCATAACCATCTCGGTGCCAGCGGCCAGGGTCACGGTGCCGGTCACGTCAGTTGTACGGAAGTAGAACTGCGGACGGTAGTTCGCGAAGAATGGGGTGTGACGACCGCCTTCTTCCTTGGTCAGGATGTAGGCTTCGGCTTCGAACTTGGTGTGCGGTGTCACCGAACCCGGCTTACACAGAACCTGGCCACGCTCAACGCCGTCACGGTCGATGCCGCGCAGCAGGGCGCCGATGTTGTCGCCCGCTTCACCGCGATCCAGCAGCTTGCGGAACATTTCAACACCAGTACAGGTGGTTTTCTGAGTGTCACGGATGCCGACGATTTCGATCTCGTCGCCAACGTTGATCACGCCACGCTCGACACGACCGGTCACAACGGTACCACGGCCCGAGATCGAGAACACGTCTTCGACCGGCATCAGGAACGGCTTGTCAACTTCACGCTCAGGGGTGTCGATGTAGTCATCAACAGCCGCCATCAGTTCTTTGATCTTCTCTTCGCCGATTTCCGGGTTGTTGCCTTCCATCGCGGCCAGAGCCGAACCTGCGATGATCGGAATATCGTCGCCGGGGTATTCATAGCTGGACAGCAGTTCGCGAACTTCCATCTCAACCAGTTCCAGCAGCTCTTCATCGTCAACCTGGTCCACTTTGTTCATGAACACGACCATCTTCGGGATGCCAACCTGGCGGCCCAGCAGGATGTGCTCGCGGGTCTGCGGCATCGGGCCGTCAGCTGCGTTCACAACCAGGATCGCGCCGTCCATCTGGGCAGCACCGGTGATCATGTTCTTGACGTAGTCGGCGTGGCCGGGGCAGTCGACATGCGCGTAGTGGCGGTTGTCGGTCTCGTACTCCACGTGGGCGGTCGAGATGGTGATGCCACGTGCTTTTTCTTCAGGCGCGCCGTCAATCTGGTCATACGCTTTGAAGTCACCGAAATACTTGGTGATTGCTGCGGTCAGCGTGGTCTTGCCGTGGTCAACGTGGCCAATCGTGCCGATGTTGACGTGCGGCTTATTACGCTCAAACTTTTCCTTTGCCAT
>NZ_JBQGAQ010000043.1:0-1028 GCF_056542905.1 Ruegeria sp. AA3
CGATTGGGCCGGTTGGGCCCCGACGGCCTTGCTGGGTGGCCGGGTCGGTGGTCGCCGCTTGGGTGTTCTTGGGATGGGCCGGATAGGGCAGGCCGTTGCGCGACGTGCAAGCGCGTTTGGAATGCAGGTTCACTATCACAACCGCCGCCGGTTGCGCCCCGAGATTGAACAGGAACTGGAGGCGACCTACTGGGATAGTCTTGATCAGATGGTGGCGCGGATGGACGTCATCTCGATCAACTGCCCGTCGACCCCTTCGACCTTTCATTTGATGAATGCGCGGCGTTTGAAATTGATGAAACCCACGGCCGTGATCGTGAATACATCACGCGGTGAAGTCGTCGATGAGAACGCCCTGACACGCATGATCCGCGCCGGTGAGATCGCGGGCGCTGGTCTGGATGTTTATGAACAGGGCACGGATGTGAACCCACGCCTCCGGCAATTGCCGAATGTGGTGCTGCTGCCTCATATGGGCTCGGCTACGCTTGAGGGTCGGATCGAGATGGGTGAGAAAGTCATTATCAACATCAAGACCTTCGAAGACGGTCATCGCCCGCCAGATCAGGTTGTGCCTGCAATGCTTTAGGCTGTGGCCTGAGAAAAGGGGAACGCAATGGTGCAGGCAACCGCTTTGCCGCGAAACGAGGCCGGGATCGACACGGCGCTGGGAATTTTGAAGCAGAGGTTCGCAGACCGGCTGCAATCTGGTGCTGCGATCTGCGAGCAGCACGGGCACACGACAACGTGGATTGAAAACCAGAGTCCGGACGCAGTCGTCTTCCCGCATTCAACCGAAGAAGTGGCCGATATCGTCAGGACCTGTGCCGAGCACAAGGTGCCAGTCATCCCATTCGGAACAGGCACCTCGCTCGAAGGTCATGTAAACGCTCCTGCTGGTGGCCTATCCGTCGATCTGAGACAGATGAACAAGATATTGGCGGTCAATGTCGGTGATCTAGATTGCGTTGTCCAACCGGGTGTCACCCGAGCTGAATTGAACACCCATCTGCGGGATCAGGGGTTGT
>NZ_JBQGAQ010000044.1:0-981 GCF_056542905.1 Ruegeria sp. AA3
GAATTGAGACCATTCAAAGGAATTTTCTGAATGATTTTCGAAACAGAGTGCCCCAAATACTAGCATTGTCTTTTGCGTATTCTGGCCAGATCTGTCCGAATACGTGGAATCACCTATTAACTAGGCGCCCTCGGTGGCGAAGACCTCATCAAAGGTCTTTTTTAGCGCAACATCGACGTCATCCATGGTCACCGGCAACCCAAGATCGACCAGTGAGGTCACCCCGTGTTCCTGAATTCCGCAGGGCACGATACCGGTGAAATGTGACAGGTCCGGCTCGACATTGATTGAGATGCCGTGAAAGCTGATCCATTTCCGCAGGCGAATGCCGATGGCCGCGATCTTGTCCTCGGCTGGCTGGCCGGTGATCGTCAGCGGCTTGTCTTGCCGTTGCACCCAGACGCCCACGCGGCCGTCGCGGATCTCACCGGTGACATTGAACTCGGCCAGAGCCGCAATCACCCATGCCTCAAGCTGCTGCACAAAGCGGCGCACATCATGACCGCGTTTGCCCACATCAAGCATGACGTAAACAACGCGCTGACCGGGGCCGTGATAGGTGTACTGTCCACCGCGCTTGCTTTCATAGACCGGAAAGCGATCCGGATCGGTCAGATCTTCTCGCTTGGCAGAAGTCCCAGCGGTATAAAGCGGAGGGTGTTCCAACAGCCAAATGCATTCGTCCGCCTCACCCGCTGCAATCGCAGCAACGCGCGCCTCCATGAAGGCAGTGGCCTCGTCGTAGTCGATCAGCCCGTCGGTAGTCTTCCATTCCATGCTCGTTCCTTAGACCGTCTGCGGGGCAGGGGGAAGGGGTCAGGCGGCCTCGGCCAGGCAGCGTTGCAGGACCTGCGCATAAGTGTCCGTGCCCTGTGCGCCGGTCAGCAGATATTTCCCTCCAAACACCATCGAAGGCACGCCCGAGATGCCTCGGCTGGTCCAGAAATCTTGTTTTTCACGCACCGGTTGGGCATGCGCACC
>NZ_JBQGAQ010000045.1:0-612 GCF_056542905.1 Ruegeria sp. AA3
GGCATGGATTTCTATTCTGACGCTAGTGGGTGCATACGGGGCGGCGTTTTTGCTGGTGCTGTCTTCCCCCTCTACGGAACCGGGGTATCTGACCTGTGTGACAGCACTGGCGCTGATTGCGATGGCGATACCCGTACGCAGTATCTGGCCCGACCACACCGGCCCGATGATTGCCGAGGTCATCCGGCGACGGAAAGGGGATCCATGGCCCGAGTTTCCAACCCGAATTGCCTTTGGTGCGGTTCTCACCAGTTCCATCATCCTGTCGCTGCATTGGTCGGATTCAAGCGGTGAGTTTTGGCTGGGCGTTGCTCTGTTTACCGCTTTGATACTGGCGCTGATCCTTTGGACAAAAGCTGCGCGTGCTTTGCAGGATGTGACGGTGCTGCCTGCGTTGGGTCTGATCTGGTTTGTTCTGCTGCACGGGTTGGACGGTGGCTCCGTGTGGCGCGGCTTTGCCGACACATACGTGGAAACGGCCGAGGCCGATTATCCTTGGGTAGTCACGCTATTGGTTGCCCTCGGGGCCTTGATCAGCGTGCTCGCTGCGTGGCGGTCCTTCCACGCCGGGCGCTACGCTGTGGTCTGGGCCGGGGGTGCAGCCCTATTTGC
>NZ_JBQGAQ010000046.1:0-596 GCF_056542905.1 Ruegeria sp. AA3
TGGCTGAACGCCTCGCCCGAGATGACCTCGCGCTGGCCGTTGCTGTCGGGGCCTTCCCATTCCAGCTGCAGTGTTGCCTCGCCGCCGCGCTCGAAATACCGGATTTCGATCTCGTGGGGGCCCGCTGACAGATCCAGTGTGACGCTCTGCTCTTCGAACCAGTGTAGCCCATCATTATCGATGACCGGCTGACCGTCAATATAAAGCGCCGAGCCATCATCCGATGTCAGAAACAGCGTATAGGTGCCACCTTCGACAACATTCAGATTGCCTGTGTAACGGGCCGCAAAATCATCGGACGGACCGCCCTCCCACAAAGACCCGTTGCTGCGGTAGGTGTCCAGCTCGGATACCATGCCGGTGCCGTCAGGCGTGGCGTCAAAGTCTATCTGGGACAGGCTGGAAATGCCCGACCCCATAACGAAGTAAGATCCAAGCAGACCGGGCAGGCCCGCGCCACCACTATTGCCGTGGTCGTCGGTGTCATGTCCATCATGCCCGCTGTGATCATCACTCATATCGCCGTGGCTGAACGCCTCGCCCGAGATGACCTCGCGCTGGCCGTTGCTGTCGGGGCCTTCCCATTCCAGCTGCAG
>NZ_JBQGAQ010000047.1:0-557 GCF_056542905.1 Ruegeria sp. AA3
AAAAGCAATGTGATCACGAATCTATTATTGGAGCGGCGTCAGCCCTGCAGTCTGCTGTGTCACCTCGCGTAAAAGCTTCTTGCGAATACGTTCGGGATAATCCGCGAAGCCTGCTGCAGAGACGACAAAGGCCCCCTCGCCAACGATGACGTTCTCGAAGAAATAGGCTGTCAGATCGGGTTCACTTTCTTCAATCGCGATCGCGTTCACGGTGATGCCGCGATCCCGCAGTTTGGCGTGGATGGTCGACGGCTCGATTCCTTCATTCGAAATTCCGTCGCCCGAAAGATCAATAAGATGCCTTTCGCATTCGGGCACGTCGTCAAAGCTGGCAACCGTCATATCGAGCGCCTCACCTATCGCAGTTGAGAAGTTACGCCAGACACGAGGATCAGCTGCGACCTGATCAGCAAAACTGTCCAGGGTGTTAAAACTATCGATCCGGGTCCAGGGGATCGTGATCCTCTGGCGAGAACTACCTGTCCATTGCACAAGCATCAGCCGAGCCTGTCCGCGCACCAAGGCCTCGGATACGATGGGGTCCCGCAGACCTGCGG
>NZ_JBQGAQ010000048.1:0-523 GCF_056542905.1 Ruegeria sp. AA3
CTTTGGCGCGCTTTTTGCAATCATGAATCCGATTACCAACTTGCCTGTGTTCCTGAGTGTTACGCAAGACCTGCCCGTTTCGGATCAACGCAAAGTGGCTGTGAAGACTGCGCTTTATTGCACGATCCTCGGTGGCGCCTTCGCTGCGATCGGCAGTCAAGCGCTTGGGCTCTTTGGCATCAGCGTCGATGACCTGCGCGTCGCCGGTGGCCTTGTTGTACTGATGATCGGCCTGAACATGCTGAACGGGAACCAGAGCAGCTCGCATCACGGAACCGACGGAGAAAAGAAATCCTATCCCGCGCCCGAGACCGTTGCGTTCTATCCCTTGGCTTTTCCCATTCTGGTCGGCCCCGGAACAATCACAACACTGATCCTTTATGCGCACCACATCAAAACCCCGGTCGAAACCGTTGTCTATGCAGGTGTATTTCTGTTCGTGGTGGCCTTGCTTTTGATCACGTTCTGGAACGCATCGGCGTTGGCTAAGCGGCTGTCGGACAATGCCCGAGTGATAATGAGC